>PATZ01000015.1 GCA_002712575.1 Methanobacteriota archaeon | reverse complement strand
TTGGATATTATTGATGCAATTGATATAAATTGGACAAATCCAAATACAGAAAGTATAGAAAAAATTATCCATATTTCAAAAGAAACAGGAGATATTATTGGTCTGTCTAAGACAGATATTGAAGTTCTTGCACTAGCAATGGAAAATAACTGTACTTTAATTACTGATGATTATAGAATGCAAAATATAGCAGAATATATGAAAATAAAATGGAGAAGTGTAAACACTGACGGGATTAAGAATATTTGGAAATGGGAGGTCTTTTGTTTAGGTTGCAAGAAAGTAAATATTATGCCA
Organism: Methanobacteriota archaeon; assembly: GCA_002712575.1. Lineage (GTDB taxonomy): Archaea > Thermoplasmatota > Poseidoniia > Poseidoniales > Thalassarchaeaceae > MGIIb-O3. Next base: position 30,521 of record PATZ01000015.1, on the reverse strand, counting down.
GAAAATACTACAAACCAGAAAAATAATCTAGGGCAATGCGTAGATTGTGGATCAGAATTAAAAATAAGAAAGAAAAAATAATTATTCTTCTTGAGAGTTGGCCTCGATAAATTCTTCTGAGATTCCTCCTCTTGCCATATCTATTTCTGCTTTTGATGGATTAGAAACATCCCTAAGTCCTTGTTGAAATTCGCCTTTTGCTCTGCCAGCATTTCTGGCAAGTTCTGGAAGTCTTTTTGCACCAAAAAGAAAAATACCAACTGCAAATAAAATTACCAATTCTGTGCTCCCAAGTGCCATAATAACAAGCCTAGGAAAGGGTGATGGCCTTCAAATGCTTCGGAAGAACAATATTAACCGCCAGAAAAAGGAGGTAAAAAGGATACTTCAGAAGAGTCGGTTATAATTTCATCATAATTCTGAATTATTTCTCCATTAATGGCTACTTTAACGCCATTATTTACAATATCCGATAATTGAAATCTATCTAATAATTGACTAATTATAGTCCCCTTACTCAGTACTACCTCAATTTCTCTTTGCCCCATTGACTCGGCCAGGTAACCAAAAAATAATAATTTAATTTTAACCGCTTTAATGTCCGAGCCCGAGTTATCCATGTCGAAGCGAAGTAAGTATTAGTCATGAAATCACCTATTGTTCATTAATGACCGTTTGTTCGAGTGGAATATGGCAGTAGAAGCAGTAGTGTTTGATTGTGATGGAGTTCTGATAGATAATATATCATCATGGTGGGCGATACATGAGCATTTTGGCACAAGAAATGAAGAAATGTTAGAGAAATTCTTGAATAAAGAAATTACTGAAGAAGAGTTCGTAAATCATGATGTCGAAGAATGGAAGAAGGTACAATCTGAAATTCACAGGGATGATATAATGAGATGTTATTCAGGAGTAAAACTAATGCCCGGCGCTAGAGAAGTAGTAAATGAATTACAATCTAGAGGAATTTTTGTTGCTATTGTATCGTCTGGTGTGGATCTTTTAATTGGGACTATTGCAAACATGTTGAAAGTTGATGATTGGGCAGCCAATGGTTTTGAATGGGATGAAGATGGTTTTCTCATGAAAGGAGCACCAACTAAAGTTTACTCGCATGATAAAGGAATTATGGTTGAAAAATTAATTAGGATAAACAAATTAAACTCTGAAAATGTAATTTCTGTCGGGGATTCTAGTACTGACTTGTCAATGAAAGTTGACAAATCTAAATTTATAGGATTTAATCCTGCCAGAGAAAGGGCGGTTAAAGAATTTAAAAGAGCAGGAGTCCCCATAGTTGAAAATCGTAATTTACGAGATCTTTGGCCAATAATGTTTGATGGTGAAGAGTTAGAATAATCACACAAAAGGTATTGATGCTGTAGCAAAGGTATGCAAATTAACTACTGAAAGTATGCATGGCTTGGGCTGAAATCCCAACATTCTCTGAAAATCTGTTTGATCTTGCCATGTAGAACTATGGAGTAATGTTACTCCTTTGTGATTTCCTACATAATGGCCATGGACATGCCCTGTAACAAATATATCAGGGATTTCATTTATCACCATATTATCTTCAGGTTCAGGAGATAGAGGAGTTTTATTTCCCCAAGAGGGAGCCAAATGCCTTCTTTCTAACATAGCTTTCATGGCTATTTCTGGTTTATCATATGAAACCGATCTTAAAGTGGCCACAAAATCATCTATACTTTTACCATGATATGATAAAACTCTGACTCCATGTAAACTAAAATCACAAGGATTACCTACAAAAACAGCATCAGAATAATCTTGTTGTATCTCTGGATCTAATGAAGGTTGAGGTTCAGCAGGCCTAACAGCATCATGATTTCCGGGCAAAATAATAATATCTATCCAATCTGGAACTTCATCTAGTAGTCGGGCTAATTCGGAATATTGTTTGAAAAGATCTTTGATTGCTAGATGTCTGTCTTGTCCTGGATAAATGCCAACACCGTCAACACCGTCTCCACTTAAAACAAAATATTTGATAGTTCGAGCCAAGGGATCATTTTTGAACCAGTGAATCATTTTTTCCCATGGCTTATCCAAGAATGTTTTACTCCCTAAATGGATGTCAGATAGAAATGCCGCAGAAACCGCACTATCCTCACCTGCAGGATTTTTAACATGGTTTTGCAGAGGGGGTTTGTGAATATCTTGAACAAGGAAAGCCGGATCACGGTCACCGATAAAAAAACCAGTTACTCCAATTACTTCATCTTCCATTAAACCATCCATTGAGGCATGAATTGGAGATGCATCTGAAGGAGGTTTTAACACACATTTTTGAGTACCTGATTCGTCTTCTACATAGAAAATTAAACTACCACTACGAGCCCATGAAGGGCCTTCTGCTAAACCAACTAAAGTAATTTCATAATCAATTGATGAATATCGTTGCCTATTCCTCCAAGCTTCTGAAATAGAAATTGGCTTTCTAGGTAAAATTCGATTGGAAATCATAAGATTCCTAATCTGTGATAATCGGCTATTGAAACAATTCTGAATATCCGACATTGTCCCTTCTGTTGTAGATTTTCCAGTTATATCAAAGTGTATTTGTATTTCCGAATCTATTTCCTTTGCTTCCATTGGGAAATCCATCATATCATAATATTCCAAACCGTGTGGACGAGGAGCAATTTCTAGTTCTGATTGAGGAGCGGCTATAATTCTGCCAATAGGAGAATCATTTCCTCTCTTTGGGAGAGTATATTGACCCTTATTATCAGAGTTAGTATTAGATTTTTGATCTGTACCGTCAGGAACTAGAGAAAGTAAATCATCTATAGTCTTAGAATCTAATAATTTTACATCCGAAGATCTTGCTGCTTCTAACATTGGGAGGATACTCGACAATGATTCTATTTTTTCTTTGGCCTCACTCCCGAGTACTATCAGGCCTGCGTCAGTTAATTTGCGATATCTGACTGCCCAATTTTCAGAAACCATGCACTAGGCGACAGGAGGTAACGCTCATGATAATATCTATCCATTTCGCTAATTAGTCGGTTTCTTGATTCCAATCTGTAGAAGATGCAAGATCAACCTTTGAGATATCTTGTACAACTGTTTTCTTACTTGATTTCCAAGTAAGTTCTCCCTCCCATTCTTCGGATAATGAATCTAATGATGAAATATCAATTTCTTCTGACTTCTTCTTAGGGCTCTCTTTCTTTGATATTCTAGTTGCTTGGGAATTATTTAAATCAACTTTGTCTAATGCTTCTAAAGCTAAACCTAAAGCGAAAGAAGCAAAGGATTTTTTATTATCTAAACGATCATTATCGCCAAAATCCATCCTTCTTACTAGAAAATAATCTTTTGCTATTATTGCAACATGGACTCTCCCGACTTCTTTATTTTCTGATGCCCCAGTTGGCCCGGCGATTCCAGTTATTCCTATAGATACATCTGAATTGGATTTATACCTCGCACCTCTTGCCATTCCAATTGCTACTTCATGTGAAACTGCGCCTACGTTTTCCTCAGAAAAATATGACTCATCGACACCTAATTGCTTAGTTTTAGATTCATTAGAATAAACTACCCAACCTTGATTAAACCAGTTGCTTGCCCCGGACATATCAGTCAAGATAGAAGCTATTAGGCCTCCAGTACAAGATTCGGCTGTCGAAATGGTCCAATTTCTCTTTTTTAACCTTCTAGATAGTCGGGCGGCTAAAGCGGCAGTCTGTTCAACCACGATGCTTCCATTGGGAGTTCATTAATGACCTTTTCATATCAATAAATTTTATCTTTACCATCAAAAAATAGAAAATTTTGGTGGGTCCGGCAGGAATTGAACCTGCGATCTTCGCTTTGTAAGAGCAACGTCATAACCCCTAGACCACGGACCCTGAAGGAGAGCAGGGGAGCAATGTATTCAAAACCTCTGCACCTCAACCGCTATATTGAAGGATTAGTATGAAGTCAATGACAAAATTACTCGAAGATTTAGAAAAGTCTGGAATACTAATCTCTAAGCATATAAAAACAGCAATGGAAGAAGTTGATCCTGCAAAATTTACTGATCATGAATTAGATTATTTCTGGAATGATAAGCCAGTGCCTTTCCTAACCACTGAATCAGGAATGGCNAAAACAATTTCTGCACCTCACATGATTATTACAATGCTCCACCATTTAGAAGTGGCGGAAGGTCATACAATACTTTTGATGGGNTCAAAAGGAGGTTACATATCTGCCTTATTGAATAATTTAGTGGGTGAAAAAGGAAAAATAACAATAATAGAGCCTCATGAAGAAGTACGAAGTTATACAGAGAGTAAACTAAAAGATTATTTAGAATCTGGAGAAATTTTTGTAAATAGCTCAAACGACTTGGANAATATTGATGATTATACTTTTGACAGAGTCCTAATAACCGGATTTGTGAAAAAAGTCCCTTCAGAAATCAAATTTAAGGTAAAGGAAGATGGTTTTATTCTTGGACCAGTAGGGAGTATTGTACATCAAAGGCTCATTAAAAAGGAGAAACAGGGAGATGAATGGATAGATACTGATTTAGGAGGAGTAGTATTTGGNCCNATGGANCTCAGTGAATTGGAAAGGAATCCTTTCGAACCAAATAATCTTGTTGAACATATGGAAAATGCATTAGAATTGATNCTTGAAGTAATAGAAATAGAAGAAGAATCATTGAATAGAATAAATAATTTAATTTGGTCTCTGAAGAATCTNCCTCCTGAAATACCAATAGTGGATGAATTTTCTACCGAGGAAGAAATCCTAGAGAATCCCGTAATGGAATTATTACTCGCAGAAATGGAATGGCTTGGACCTCTATGGCCGATTTTAACTGGGATAGATGGCTTAGATATAACGAATATAGAATCAATTAATAGTGAATATTACTCCAATAATGGCGGNCATGAAGATTTAATTCCATAATTGTCAATAGAAGTATTCTTGATAAATAGATANTTGGANTAANCATGAGGCATCCGGCAACATTACTTCTTAATCACAAAGATGAAAGACAGAGAAGACGTGCTGTAAGGAAATTATTCGAAGTAAATGATTCGATTAATTTAGTTAGTTTTGTACCTTTACTTGAAGATGATNATCAATGGTATAGGGAAAGAGCAATGGAAGCAATTACAAAATGGGCGGGAATTAATGATATTGTAATAGTAAATAAGTTATCTAATTCAGAATATGTTGAGCAGCGAGTTTTAGCTTCCAAGATATCGTTAAGATTAGGTCAAGAAAAGTTAGAGATAATTGATAAATTATGCAGTGATAAAGATATAGCAGTGAGAATTGCTGGTTGGGAGTCTAAATTTCAATTAGATAGTGAGAAAATTGATGAATTAATTCTAGAAGCATTAAAATCTAAAGATAAAATAATCCGAAAAATTGCGATAAATAAGCTTATTAAAATGAAGAATATAGATGCCCAGATAATCATTTCGGCACTAAAAGATGATTCATATGTAGTTAGAAACGCTGCACTGGAGATAATTAAAAATGATTCGAAACTTTCAGAAATGGAGATTTTTGATAATTATTTACTAAAAATGTCTGATAGTAATACAAACAAGGAAATAAATGGCGTAATAAAAATTTTAGTAAAAAAATCTTTAGAAAACCAAGAGATACAAGAGAAGGTGATCTCGTGGAGTGAAAGCGAATCGGTAGAAATTGTAGATCCACTTGTTTCAACCCTTAGAGAGATCAGCTGGTGGGATATCAAAGGAATAAAGGAACATATGTATGAGGAATCAAGTGATTTATTTGTAACTAGATTATTGAGAGGCAATAGAGAAANNGTAGCAACAGAAATAAGAATAAAAATTTTATCAGATTCAAAAAGAAGTGAAGAAATGCAAGCTAGACTAATTGAAGATTTAGTAGGAAGGCCGGTTGATGAAAAAACGCTTNAAATAATTAACGAAATCTCGATTTCAGAAAGTGTACTTTTGTCCACGATTTCTAAAGAATTTTTACAAGAATATGAGTGAGCCTAACCTACTGCGGGAAACATCAACCTGGAAAGAGGCATGGAAATAGGAGGGAGGTGGTCTGGTAACCTGTGCCTACTAGTTTTCGGAGGGAAAAGAACTCCAGAAAGTCCGGCTTGTATTACTTCCTCCTTAGATAATGATTCTCTTCCTGATTTTGGCCATACATCTAGTTCAATTGAATCATCCGATAAATAATCCACCAATACACAAGGTAAACATTTTAGATCTAGATTTTTTGCTACATTGTATCTGTGATGGCCATCAAGTATTGTTCCAGTAATCTTATCCACAACGAGTGGGAGAACATATGCATTCCATCTGATAGTCATTTTCTCCAATTGACTTACCTTACTGGGAATTATTTCTTCATGAGGGAGTAGCAACTCCAGAGGCATCAGTTCAACCTTCATGTCATTCGCAAAACCGCCTCCGAATATAATTGTCTTCCGAAGCAATCATTCATGAGATGCATCAGGAGCAGTCATGGAAGGGTTTACCGAAGTGTCACAAACCCAACTTGATGAAGAAACAAAATACATTTTTGAAAAGTTGAGAGAGAAAGGTCAGGCCTGGGTTGTTGGGGGATGGATTCGAAATTTAATTCTAGGAATTAGTCCNGGAGATGTAGATATTGCAACCAATCTTATTCCAGAAGAAATTTTAGATATTTTTCCAAAATCTATCATGACAGGTGAAAAATTCGGNACTGTCAGAGTTAGGACTGACATTGGATCCAAAGAAATAGAAGTAACAACTCTAAGAAGTGATGGAATTTATACTGATAACAGAAGGCCAGAAAATGTTGTATTTGGTGTCAATATAGAAGATGACATTGCAAGAAGAGATTTTACAATCAATGCAATGGCATTAGATAAAAATGATGTTTTAATTGATAAATATAATGGCGTCTCAGATTTAAAAAATAATATCTTGAGATGTGTAGGTATCGCTGAAGANAGGATAAGAGAAGATGGTTTAAGAATCCTCAGAGCATTTCGTTTTATAGGCCTGAAAGATAACCAAATAATGAGTTTTGATCATGATTTAGAAAATGCAATAATAAANAATGCTGATGTGTTGAATAAAATATCGAAAGAAAGGATAAATGAAGAATTAAGGAAAATTTTACAATTGAATAACAGAGAGATAGTTTTACAAAAAATGCATAAATTAGGAGTATTACAGATTATTTTTGATAATTTAGAAATGGACTTTGAAGTTATTTTGTCGGACGACTACATAGTAAACATTTCTCTAATTTTTAATACATACAAAAAGGATGGAAATTCGTTATCAGAATTTATTCGAGAGAAATTGAAAATTAGTAGAAAGGAAAGGGAGATGATTGGTTTCTTACATGATAATGGTNTTAATATTCCCAGTAGTGAAAATATATTTGAAATGAGAAGATTTAGGGCATCATTGTCAGAAGAACAAAAGAAATCTCTTTTCAAATATTTAAAAGGGATGAGGATAAATACAGAAGAAGTTGAAAAAGCAATTGAAGAATTATCTCCTTTGAAAGCAGGTCGTGACCCATTAGTAAATGGTGAAATGTTAATTGCAGAAACTGGATTAAAGCCTGAGATGAAATTGGGGAGGCTTAAAGGCTGGTTACATAGAAAACAAATTGAAATGGATATAGATAATATCGAAGATGTTTTAGAACTTCTTAATGATATAGATTGGGAAAACTCAAATCCAGAAGAATGGTTGCCCTTAGCTTGGCCATGAATTATAATTCATTTAGATATTCGATATATTCTTTTAAGTCCAAATACATGTCATTATCAAATTCATGAGGTTTTACGATTAAGCACCATCCGTCTCCATAAGCGTCATCATTTACTAAATCGGGACTATCTTCAACATCACCGTTTAATTCAACAATTTTACACGGAAAAGGAGCATTAATCAATAATCTCTCATTTGCGGTTCTAACTGTTATCATTAGATCATCAGTCCCTAATTCATCACCACTTGNAATTGGAGTAGCATCAGCATCATCATCAGGCATTGCATCATCTTCATCAGAATCGATCTTAAATTCGCTATCATCTTCAGGCTTTGCTAAAACTACTCTGACAATATCTCCATAATCAGCCCTAATAAACTCGCTAAGGCCTATTTTGACAGTCATATCCTCTTCTTTCTTCTCATCTAGAACCTGAATCCATAAATGGTCAAGGCTATATCTTCTATCATGGGCTATGCTAAATTCAAAAAAGTCACCGTCAGACATGTTACTTTCGTTGCCGGGCGCCACCAACTCAGATTTTAATGATTCGTCGTAAAATAGCCTGATGGGCGTTGGCGAGAAGTTAACAATGTGTACTACTCCCGTGGTAACGAGATAGGCATGGATTTCGAGGAAACAGAAGAACAAAGTATGATTCGAGAGATGGTTAGAAGTTTTGCAGAGGAGGTATTAGCACCTACCTGCCTAGAGAGAGATAGGACTGCAACTCCGCCTCTTGAAGAATGGAAATCTTTCTGTGAATCTGGATTACAAGGAATAACAATACCTGAAGAATTTGGAGGGAATCCGGTTGACGATATCAGTGAAGCGATAATTGTTGAAGAATTAGCACGCGTCGATCCCTCATTTTCAGTTATGTTTTGTGTACATGTTGGTCTTTGTGCAAAAACGATATCACTCCATGGCGATGAATATCAAAAGAAAGAATATTTGACAAGACTATCCAAAGGCGAAATAGGAGCTTATTCACTTTCAGAGGCTGGTGCAGGTACAGATGCTGCTGCAATGGGGNGTCGTGCGAAAATAAGTGAAGATGGTAACCATTATATTTTGAATGGTGAAAAAATGTGGGTAACAAATGGCAAAAGTGCTGATGTATATGTACTATTTGCGAAAGATGTAGATCATCCCGAATATGGAGTAAAGAAACATGGAGGAACAACGGCTTTCATCATAGATTCTGATATGGAAGGTTTTAGCGTAGGCAAGAAAGAGGAGAAATTAGGAATACGTTCATCTGACACGTGTGTNTTACTCTTAGAAAATTGTAAAGTTCCGACTAAAAATATACTTAAAGGCGTAGGTGAAGGTTTTCCAATAGCCATGAATGCTCTTGATAATTCACGAATTGGAATAGCAGCTCAGGCTTTGGGAATAGCCCAAGGTGCTTATGAATCTGCACTTGGATATGCTCATGAAAGGCAGGCATTTGGTAAACCAATAGCACACCATCAAAGCATAGGTAATTATTTAGCAGATATGGCAACTCAAATAGAAGCAGCTAGAATGATGGTTTACAAGGCATCATGGGCAAAACAAAGACATTATGAAGAAGGAACAGAAAGGCATACGAAAGAAGCTAGTATGGCGAAATTGTTTGCAGGTGATACAGCAATGTGGGTATCCGAACGAGCCGTTCAAGTTCTTGGAGGATATGGATATACTACTGATTTCCCTGTTGAAAGATTCTTTAGAGATGCAAAAATTACTCAAATTTATGAAGGCACNCAAGAAGTGCAGCGTATAGTAATAAATAGAGCTATCAAACCGTAATTGGATAAATATTTACAGTTAAATTAAGGAATCCAAGAATATTTTCTTTGGCCTTCTAAGGCTCCATCTCCTCCAACNGCGACTAATGCAAATTCAGAGCTTGGTTTTACCACAGATTTTTTCTGAGAGCCACGATGAAGTTTTTCATATGTATCTTTATCTAATGGAGTCCTATTATTAAGTCTCTCAAACAAATAGAATTCTTTAGCAACTTCTTTCCAACCNGGTTGGATTATTCCCTCGAAAATTTTAGCCTTCGCCCCACTTCCGTATCCNCATAGGCCAACNTGTTTACCTTCCATTTCGACCCCTTCAGTGAAATCTGACTCCATCGTTGACATAAGAGCCAAGAATATTGAACCCGTATATTGATTTCCAACAAGACTTGAGGCACGCTGAGTTTTTTCAATCCTGCTTTCAGAAAATAATCTAAATTCTTCAGTTTTGGAAATCAATCTTCTGTAAGAGTCATTTGCTTTTTCGAACTCTTCCATGCCTTGAGGGGAATCGTCAAAATCTTCAGGAAAGGGNTCTGGNCCTATCTCTTCAACTATTTTTTCCCACATAGGAAGATGCCTCCTATCGTGTCGGAAAACATCAGGGAACATTCTTTTACCTTGGAATGCGTAGGGAAGATGAACAATTATTCTACTCCATTGTTCTGTCAATATATCGTCACTTTCTGGATTGTAGCGGCCACATTTTATGGCTTTTGAACGGAAGTCGATGAATGCATTTTTTACTGACTCTGAATAACATCGATTAGAAAATTGACCATCAAAAACTGGAGTATCTTTATGGATTTTTAATGTATGAGATTCAAACATAATATCATCTTTCTTGGAAGATCTGGGCAATATTGCTAAAATCTTTTCAACTAAGCCTTCTTTTTTTGGCTCNCCAGCTTCTTCAGCTAAATCCAATACACTCGTAACGACTGTTTTCATCTCAACTTCACGACGTGGTTTGAAAAAATCATGCACTGGCATAGTTGAAACTCCCCAAATATCAGGAATCTGAATCAATCTGGGTTTGTGACGAATAAGGATTGCTCCACCTCCTGCACCTTGAGTATATTCGCCTGAAGACCCTAGATCATATTTTGCATTATCAGCGAAAACAACAATACCAATCCTATCTTCTTCTTCCCCTCTTGCTACCCAATCTAATGTATTATGCATTGCATCGACTGCTCCAATACATGCAAAAGTCATATCAACAACATCGCAATTACGGAAGCAATTCTCTCCATAATCATCACAATACCGTTGCTCTAACATATCCATTATGTATGTAGCAGTTGGTTTAGCACCGTCNAGGGCAGATTCAGTCCCTAAATATATTCGTCCAATTTTTCTTGGATCGATTTTATTCCTGTCAATCAATCTAGCGCAAGCATTTGCACCCATTGTTGCCGTATCTTCATGAGCGTCGGGTATTGCCATAGCTGCCAAACCAAGCCCTTTGTTTAATTTACCAAAATCTGCACCTCTGAATTCAGCAAAATCCTTCATATCAAAATATGTTNTTGGGAAATAAATTGCTATATCATCAATTCCGACATCTGTCATAATGCTCACCTTCGATTATTCCGATACCCAATAGGTTATGACATCTCTGCTCATAATTGCAGATAAACACCTACTTTTTATTATACTATGTTTCGCCGGTTATTTCATTTATGGCTTCAATGGCAGATGGATTTGAATCGAAATAAGTTTGAATTGGAGATAGAATTTCATAAAGTCCCGATGCAACTGCCATTTTAGCGTCAAAAGGATGAATTTGCTCATCAGATACTGCTGCGATAAATGCGTCTATGTCTTGCCAAATGGAAGGCTCTCCGAATTCAGGTTTTGGAGATACGACTAATTCACCTAGTCTAGGCAGTATTATGAATCGGGCTATTTCAAAAATTGCTGNCGATGGATTGCCTACTTCTAGGAAAGCCTTTCGCATCTTCTTCTTTAGTTTCTTTTCNTCATCATGAATTAAGATAGCATTATTGGGATCTGATTTAGACATTTTATGATCAAATGAGTCCATCCTACCACTAGCTCCTTTCAGACCTGAAAGCATTGGAGTATGAATACAGGTTGCCTTTGTCCAATTATTCCTATCNGCAACTTCACGCATATACATATGTGCCTTTCTTTGATCCATACCNCCTAATGCAATATCAATTTCTAACTCGAATATATCTGCTGCTTGCAATGCAGGATAATAAAAGGCGGATANATCATGATCAGAGGAGTCTTCATCTCTTCCCATAATCCCAAATGTTCTTCTTACTCTTGATAAGCTCATATTTTTTGAACATCTTAAAACACGTTCCCAATATTTGCCACTATCCATTACTTCTGATGCTCTAATGAATTGGACTTGGCCTGCGTCTTTTCCTTCTTCGGGGTGATTTAATAAAACTCTAAAAACTTCTGACATATAATCTGCGGCGAGAGAAATCTTGGACATGTCTCTGTCAAATTTATCATTTACCCATGCATGCCAATCTGCAAGTAAAATTGTAACATTAACTCCTTCCTTGAGAAGATTTTGCATAGTTTCAGCCAACACTAACCAACCTAAATGTGCCTTACCACTAGGCTCTAATCCTATGTATGCATTAATCAAATTCCCCCCAGAGTGAGTTTTAGAACCAGATAGTATTTTGACGATATGATCAATACCAACTACTTCTTCACAACTAGAAAACATCCGATTGATTTTTTCTTTTAATTCGGACTCTAATGATTCACCTAAGTCCTCACCCATCTTTAAACCCCATTATTGAAATAATTTATTTAATTTTTCACCACGACTTGCTGCCTTTGTAAAATCATTATTTTCCAAACATGAATTTATTTCAGTTATTAGTGATTCGGCTTGTTCTTTAATTTCTTCTGAAACATTTGATGATACTTTCATAAAATGTAATGCTTGTGAAACAGCAGATTTTGCTTTACTTGCTTTCTTAGCCCATTNTTTTGCTTTGTCCCCTCTTTGTTTTGAGTTATATCCTGTAACTTCGTCAAGGAATTGTGTCCATCTTTTTCTACTATCTTGTGCAATTTTCATTGCTTCTTTATCATCAAAATTGGGTGGTATATTTTTAACATCAACAATTAATGCTCCAGAATCATTGAAATGNGCTTCTATAGATGTCATGATATCATGTGAACCAGAAAAAGAGTTGTTTCCATTATCATTAACGACCTCAAAATATTTCTTTGCTACCGTAGCTAAACCGCCTTCTTCTGTAATCTGCTTCACTAATCCACGCTTAACGTCGAATCTTTCCATAATTGGCCGGGAGGTAATTTGCTATTCAATACTGCCGGATGATAATGATAAAACAATAACTTACTGATAGATTAAATTTTTAAATTGGGTAAAAAAATATGATTTATTAGAATAATAACAAGATTAATTCTTAGAATAATTTGTACCTTTCTCAAGGATACTTTCATTTGCAATATGCCTTCACGACGTTTTGAGTAACATGGGCTATGAGGCATTAGATTTCTATGAAGTTGATTCATTATTGAGTGATGAAGAAAGAATGGTTCGTGATATGGTTCGTGATTGGGTTGATGAAGAAGTTATACCAAATATTGAGAATGCATGTAGAGAAGGAGTATTTCCTGATGAATGGCGAGTAGCACTTGGTGAAATGGGTGTCTTAGGTGCCCCTCTCAAGGGATATGAGTGCCCTGGATTATCTTACACGGCATATGGAGTAATTTGCAGAGAATTGGAAAGAGGAGATAGTGGATTACGCTCATTTGCAAGTGTGCAAGGATCTTTGGCTATGTATCCAATATGGGATTTTGGTAGTGAAGAACAAAAAAATTATTATTTACCAAAAATGGCTAGTGGAGAATGGATTGGTTGTTTTGGACTTACAGAACCAGATTATGGTTCAAATCCAGGAGATATGATTACCAAAGCAGAAGAGGTAGGAGATAATTACATACTAAATGGTGCTAAAATGTGGATAACAAACGGAACGATAGCCGATTTGGCAATAGTTTGGGCGAAACTGGATGGAGTCATTAGAGGTTTTATTGTTGAAAAAGATGATCCAGGATTTTCTGCTCCTGAAATGAAAGGTAAACATTCACTAAAAGCTAGTGTAACAAGTGAACTAGTTTTTCAAGATTGTAAAATTCCAAAAAACCGTATACTACCTGGCGTAAAGGGTCTCAGAGGGCCTTTTTCGTGCTTGAATAATGCAAGATTTGGAATATCATGGGGTGCTGTAGGGGCTGCCCAAGCATGTTTCTATTCTGCAAAAGACTATGCAATGAGCAGGATACAATTTGATCATCCAATAGCATCATACCAACTGGTACAAAACAAATTATCTTGGATGCTTAGAGAGATAACAAAGGCTCAGTTATTAGCATATCATTTAGGGAAAAAGAAGGATAGTGGAGATTGGATTCCTGAACATATTTCATTAGCTAAAATGAATAATGTCGATATAGCATTAGAAATAGCACGTGTTGCAAGAGACATACATGGAGCAAATGGTATTTTAGATGAATATCCAGTAATGAGGCATATGGCTAATCTAGAATCGGTGAAAACATATGAAGGAACTCATGATATTCATAATCTCATCTTAGGAAGACATATTACTGGGATTCAATCTTTTACAAGAGGAATCTGATGCAAAAATATTTACCGAATTAGAACATTTAAAAATAATTGTCTGGAGGCTAAAATATGAATATTGCTGTATTACTCAAACAAGTTCCCGATACCACCTCGAAGATTTTGGTGTCTGATGGAAAAGTAGATGAAAATAGCGTAAGTAAATGGTCTATGAGCCCTTATGATGAATATGCATTAGAATCTGGATTACAAATGAAAGAAGCAATAGGTGGTGNTTTAATTGCCATTGCATGTGGTCCTGAGAGAAATAAGAAGATGTTAACAGATGCTGCTGCTGTTGGTGCAGATACACTTATTCATATTTCAGCAGATGGTATTTTCGATAGTATCCAGGTGCAGAATTTTTTAGCTGCAGTAATTANAAAAAATGAGGTCGATGTAGTCCTCTGTGGAAAACAGGCAGCAGATACAAATTCTGGATCAACTGGACCAGGTATTGCTGAAATTCTTGATGCAGCTTGTGTTACTATGGTCTCAGAAGTTAGTTTTGTAGAAAATAAATATATTTCCGTCAGACCCAGTATTTCAGGAACTGAGAAGGTATCAACAAATGGAATGAGTGTTTTTACCTTTGATAAAGGCGTTTCAGAACTTAGGAGGCCAAATGTAAGAGGTATTATGATGGCAAAGAAAAAGGTAATTGAAACTATAAAACCAGAAGATTTAGGATTAAATGATGGAGATTCAGAAAGAGTTATGCTTCAGGCACAAAGTTCTCCTCCAGAAAAAGAACCAGGACAAATTTTTGAAGGAGTTAGTGAAATTCCTACAATAGTTTCGAAACTTCGTAATGAGGCAAACGTAATTTAAGGTGAGAAAATGAAATTTACAATAATAGCAGAAACCAATGGAGATCTACTCCATCCAACGACTTATCAATTAATTGGAGCCATCTCAAATATCGGTGCTGAATCAACAGTAATCTGTCCAAATGGGAAAGGTTCCTCAGAGGCATCAAAAATAAAGGGCGTAGAAAAGATAATTTCTGTCAATGGAGATTGTTTTGATTTGTTCGATGGTAGTGCTTGGGCATCTGCAATTAATTCAGTGTGTGAAGGGACTGTAGTAATATCAGCATCACCTAATGGGAGGGAAATTGGCTCAATAATTGCTGCTAAAAGAAATATTCCAATAATACAAGATGTTACTGGAATTTCACCAGGAATAACAGTTACTAGACCGATTTATTCAGGAAAAGCGGCAGAAACACTAAAAATCAGTGGAGAAGCAGTTATTACACTTAGGCCTAATGCGTTTGAAAATGCAGACGTAGGGAATGAAGCCCCGATAAGTGTTGTTGATCAAACATCAGATTTGAAAGTGGCTATTATTGAAGCAATTAACAAAGCGAGTGAACGTTTGGATGTTACCGAAGCAGATATAATCATATCAGGAGGGCGAGGAATGGGATCTATAGATAATTTTTCACATCTCGAAAGNATAGCCGATTCAATAGATGCCGCTGTAGGTGCAAGTAGAGCAGTAGTTGATGAATGGGGTATGCCACATAGGATGCAAGTTGGACAAACTGGAAAAACAGTGTCGCCCTCATTATACATTGCAGTTGGAATCTCTGGTGCGATTCAGCACTTAGCAGGGATGAGATCAAGTAAGTATATTGTTGCAATAAATAAAGACCCTGAAGCACCCATATTTACTATAGCCGATTATGGAATAGTGGCATCATGGGAAGAAGCATTGCCGATTCTTAAAACTGAATTAATGAAATTGTAATAATTAAGTAAGAACNGAATTTTTTGCTTTATCATTTCTGATTCTCTCTATCTTTTGTAGATATTCTTCGGTAATTCCTCCTGTGACGTAGATGCCATTGAAACATGAACAATCAAAGCTAGCAAGATTGTTGTTCCCTTCTGATAAGCATGCTTCGACAAGATCATCTAATCTTTGATAAAATAATAAATCAGCACCAATCGCTTTACAGATTTCATCATTAGTTCTATTGTAAGCAACATATTCAGTTTTTGCTGGCATGTCTATTCCGTAAACATTAGGGTGTATTATCGGAGGAGAGCAAGAAGCAAAATATACCTTTTTNGCACCTGCATCTCGAGCCATTTGAACTATTCTTCTTGAGGTATTTCCTCTGACAATACTATCATCCACTATCAAAACAACTTTNTTGTTAAATTCTCCTTCAATAGTATTCAATTTCTTCCTAACTGAATCTTTTCTTACAGATTGNCCGGGCATCAAAAATGTCCTACCAATATATCTATTTTTAACGAATCCTTCTCGATAAGGAACTCCAAGATGCTTGGCCAAGTCCAGAGATGCAATTCTACCACTATCTGGGACAGGAATTACTGCCTCTATTTCGTGATTAGGGTATTCTTCAGATATCCTTTTTGCCAATAATTCTCCCATCCTTAGTCTAGCATTGTGTACAGAAATACCGTCTATTACAGAGTCGGGTCTTGCAAAATATACATGCTCAAAAATACATGGTGTATGAACTATTTCTGGATGGCATATCTTTGATGAAATTTTACCATTAATCCTAACAATAACCGCTTCTCCTGGTTCAATATCCCTATCTGGAGTAAACCCTAGTGCAGTACATGCAACACTTTCTGAAGCGATAATTACCTCNGTAAAATCTTCTAATTCATTTTTACCCATAAATAAGGGCCTTATTCCATTTGGATCCCGGAAACCAATAAGACCCCAACCTGTTATTAAGGCCGTTACACTATAACTTCCTTCGACTCTCAAGTGAAGTCTTTCGATTGCTCTGAAAATATCATCTTCCAATAATGAATCCATTCCTCCTGGCCTACCATTAAGTGATCGTTGGATTTCAGCAGCAAAAAGNTTCAGTAGAGCCTCTGAATCAGAACTTGTATTCACTTTTCTATGATCATATTCGAGAAGGCCGTTAATTATGTCATCGTTATTATTAAGATTTCCATTATGAGCTATACTTACGCCAAAAGGAGTATTTGTGTAGAAAGGTTGCGCTTCATCAGCAGAATTTGAGCCAGCAGTGGGATACCTAACATGACCTATTCCCATAGAGCCTGTTAATTTTTGCATATGTTTTGCAGTGAAAACATCTCTTACCAGCCCATTAGCTCTTCTATGAGTAATATTTTTTGAATCACTAGTTACTATTCCTGCTGCATCTTGCCCACGATGTTGTAAAACAAGCATTCCATCATATATCATCGATGCAGAATGAGAATTTGGATGTCCGACAATTCCGATGATGCCGCACATCGAATACCATTACGGCCTCTGGTACTAAGGACTTAGGCATTTCTAANAAATTGATTAAATTAGCGTTGATACATAGATCTATTTCTTTTGTTCCATCGATATTTTCTGATTTTTGCTGTAGCGCCATAACCACAAGATGCACAAACTGATTTCTGTTTGTGATAGGAGTGACGACCACAACGGCGGCATCTAATATGAGTTGACTTCTGTCTTTTTCCCATACTTGGTGTACCTTTGGACATACATAACACTCCTTGAAGACAACGCGGCCACCAACCNACTTGTTATGAGAGTTGCCCTGAAATAAATGTAAAACAAACTTCTAATCTCAATCCAATAGTTTCAGGAGAGGGTCTTCAGGTCTTTTTCTAAAAAATAGTTTTACAATAATAAATGTAATAAAAATAAATAAAAATNGATAAAAATATAGAATTGAAATTATTGAATTGGATATTGACTCTCTTAAAATTATTGNTAAACNAGANTTTGGATTTAAAATGAATAAATTAATGTATATGGCTGAAAATAAAAAAGAAATGTTTCCTATTANAAGAGGAAAAAATCTATGATATGGATGATATGAGCACAATAAATGTATAAAAAATAATAATGAAATAAATATAGAACCATCGATTATCGAAATTAAGAAATCATCAATCTTCATCTTTATTTCCTCCTAAATTACGTTTTAATATGCTTCTAATATATTTCTTCTCACTATCAGATAGAGGCAGTGATTCCTCTACCTTAGGAGTTCTAGATTCAATAAATTTGATTAACCAAATAAGATATATTAATGTGATTAACATTCCAAATAAATTAGCAAAAATCAATNNTAAATCTGCATCAAAGGATTTGGAGATAAANGCGAAAAAATATACCCANGATAATAAGAGTAATAATATTCCTAAGATTTTTATGTAATTTNTATCCTCCCAATATATTTGTGATCCATATAAAACAAAATACATCCCAGATAATGAAAGAAATATCCAAGGTACATTATCTGCCATGAGATTAAATAAATCGTACTCTATTGAAGACAAATCACCAGATGGTAAAAATATTAAAACAAACCCCAACAATAATAGAGGTTTTCCAAAATTACTTCTCTTAAATGCTGGACCAATTCTATGTAGAGATAAGCCACAAAAAAGTATCAAAAATCCGAACCAAAATTGTATGTCGGACCAATCCATGCATACTGGACTATGCGTAGTGTACATGTTATTTTTGTATTAAATGATAGTTAGAAATAGAATTCGGTCTTGATAGACTTCATATACGAACGATTGGCGGCTTGCTTCGTCGTTAGACAGTTAGGTGACTGAGATGGTAAAAATGCCCCGTAAAGTAATGCGATATAGTCCGTCGGCTGGAAAGCATACCGAACATACTGTTGAACGTGTCAAAAAGCGTCGAGCGAGTGAGTTAAAATGGGGGCAAAGGAGATTTAGAAGAGTTACTTCAGGATATCGTGGTTTCCCAAGACCAAAACCTTCAGGTGAAAAACCAACAAAAAGGGTGAATTTGATATNTAGATGTACAGAAACTGGTAAAGCTCATTCTCCTGCTGGTCAACGCGCTAGAAAATTTGAACTTATAGATAAATGAGGGGAGTAAAAATGAGTGGAAAATTTCTGAGAGTAAGTTGCCGAGATTGTGGCAATGAAGCAATAATATTTGATAGAGCGGCTACACTAGTGTCCTGCTCTGTCTGCGGATCTACTATAGTAAGTCCTGCGGGCGGAAAGGCTGATCTTAGTGGATGCACAATAGTTGAAGCCCTCGAATGAAAGAGGGTTGAGAATAATGTCGAAAAATGATAATTGGCCTGAAGAGGGTGAATTATTAGTTTGCACAGTAAAAAATGTCAGAGAGAATGGAGCATACTTGACTCTAGATTCCTNTGAAGGAAAAGAGGGTTTTGTTTTCATCGGTGAAGTTTCAGCTGGATGGGTGAAAAATATACGCTCTCATGTTCGTGAAGGACAAAGGGTTGTTGCAAAAGTAATAGAAGTTAAGAAAGATAAAGAAAGTATAAATTTGTCAATTAAGGCAGTTTCAGATGAAAGAAGAAGAGAAACTCTTCAAAATAGAAAGAATCAACAAAGAGCAGTACAGATGATGAGATTGGTCGCAGAGAAAATGGATTGGGAAGAAGGAAAAAATAGTAANATATCTGGTGAATTGATAGAAATATTTGGNACCTTATATGGGGCATTGGAAGAATGCGCGATTTCAGAAACAGCACTTACTGATGCAGGTTTTTCTGGCGAATGGATAAAAATAGCAACTGAAATAGCGATAGATAATATTATCCCTCCTTTTGTTGAAATTAGAGGTAATTTTGATATTGAAGTATGGAGTTCTGAGGGAGTCAATGCAATACGAAAAGCATTGATGGCGGCAGAGTCTTGTGCTGAAAATCTGGAAGAAGTGACACTTACTTGTCATTATGATGGAGCACCTCATTATAGAGTAGATATTCGTGCTCCTGATTATCCTACTGCAGAGTCTGTCTGGGAAGCAGCTCAAGAAGCTGCCAGAAAATATATGCATTCGGTAGAAGGTTCAATCAGTATTGAAAGGCTCTGAGGAAACGTAAAGTATCCGATAATTCATGTACTTCATTACAAGGGATTGTATTCTTGTATTGCCATGGCGAGAAGTAAATTGAAACGATGCTTGTCTTGTAATAAGTATGGGCTTGGAACTAATTGCGATATTTGTGGCAGGTTAATGGAAGTAGTAGCTCCACTGAAATACTCTCCTGAAGACCCCCAAGGAAATCGTCGAAGGAAACGACTTGATGCTGGAAGTAAAGAATGGTTGGAATCGCTACCAACTAGTAAAAAGGAAGATGATTTAGATGAATAGAACCATTGTTCACTGGCTTGTAGGAGATAAATTGCCAGAACATATTGCAATAATAGAAGCAGTCCCAGGAGTAGGTAATGTCGGAAAATTGGTTGTCGATGGGCTGATAAAGAAACATCCATCTAGAACTTTAGGATGGATATTACATCCTGATTTACCGCCTCATGCAGTACTTGGAGAAGAGGGTTTGATCTTACCACCAAGAATTGAGATAAATTCAATTTTATTGCCCAATGACAGTACCATAATTACAATAGGAGGTAATTTACAGCCCATGACTGCCGCTGGTCAATTTGAAGTCTCAGAAGAGATATTAAAAATGGCTAATCAGAGCAATACCCCCCAATTATTAGTCCTTGCTGGATTAACAGCAGGACTTGAAGATAAACGTATTCATGTAATTTGTTCTGATGAAAAAATTAAGAGGAATTTGGAAAGAAATGATATAGAAGTTAGTAAAGACCAACCTAAAGAAGGAATAATAGGAATTGCTGGGCTTATTATCTCATTATCTCCCATATACAATGTACCTACAGTAGGACTTATTGCTGAAACGGTTGGAGCTAGTGCCGATATTTTAGCAGCAAATAGAATGGCAGTATGGATAGATGCTGCACTNAATATACCCTTAGATTTGGACTTAGATACAACCGAAGAAACGGCAAAGAAAATAATGGAGAGGATAAAAACCTCAAAGTCAATAGATGATTTATTATCGTCCGAAGAGAATGAAGTATCGAGTGACTTCTATGTTTGAGTGATCTTATGAATCTTTTACTTTCAAGTGGAGGAAATAGTTCTTTAAGTGAAGAACAAATAATAGAATTACANATGCAGATAAATAACTTATTTAAAGGACTTAAAAGAGTTCTTTTTATCTCATACGCTCAAAAGAAACAAAAAGAATATACAAATATAATCAGAGAGAAGTGGTGGCCATTGAAAGATGTTGAATTAATCGGTATCGAAGAATTTGAAAATCCAGANGAAGCCATAATAAATTCTGAAGGAATATATGTTGGAGGAGGGAATACTTTTCTCTTAACAAAAAAACTACAAGAAAAAAATCTTATTAATTCATTGAGGAATATTGTAATGAATGGAGTGCCCTATATGGGAGTAAGTGCAGGAACTAACATTGCCTGTCCCACTATGATGACAACGAATGATATGCCAGTAGTTATGCCCAAAACATTTCAAACATTGGGCTTGATAAATTTTCAGATAAATGCGCATTACCATGAAGGAAATATTTGGTGTAAAGAAGGAGAGAGATTTAAGATGCATAGAGGAGAAACACGGGCTAAAAGAATCTCTGAGTTTCATCAATTTAATGATTTACCGGTTTTAGGACTTTATGAAGGATCCATAATCAGGTGGAAAGATGAAAGTGGTCAATTATTGATAGGGGATGCTAGCATATTTATTCCTAACAAAGTACCAAAAAAGATAGTTATTGGAACAATTATCGACAAAAATCTCAATGTGTTATAGAGATTATAGAACATTAAATATCTTCTCTGCATTTGGAGGGATATTTACTCCAGAAGAAGTAAATACCTCAGAAAGAGATTGGAAGGAAAAATCATTATCTCTAAATTTTTTTGCCCTGTTGCTAACTATCTTCCATGCGCCTTTATTTCCTATTCCTGGGACTGCAGAAATTTGATTTTCAGTAGCTTCATTAATGTTTAAATTGATTTCAACACCAGAAATGCTCCGCATACCATGACCAGTTATCAGAATATCAGACTCTGTTTCAAGAGGAATTCGATAAGGAACTCCAACAAGTATTGGATAAGCACCTATTTGACGGCCAAATGTCAATCCTGATTTGCCATATATGGAAATATCTAGATGTTGAGTATTATCTACCTGCTTAGGATCGCGTATACGTCCATCATGAGACTCCCACCATACATTTCTCAAAATTGAACCCAATGGAAACATTTCTTCTAAAAGTGGTTTATCTACCTCTTTTCGTACTTTTTGCTTGAAATTATTAAATGATTGCTTAGATATTTCCTGAAATCCAAGTCCTTCTACTTGTCTGATATTAATTCTACGTACCCATAATTTATTCGAACGTAATTTGTTCAATAGATCAAGATTCATTCGATAAGTAGCCTCAGTTTCCCCATTAAGTCCAGCTATGAAATTTAAACCCGGTAATAATCTTGGAAGACCTCTTGGACCTCTTTCTCTTCCAAAATTATTGATATGTCTGATTGCTGTTATTAATTGATCTGTATTACAATTAAGCCAGTTTTTTTCATGAACTCTTGGATCGGCAGATTCCAGACCAAAAGATAATACTGCGCCATCAGAAAGATATTCAACCAATCCTTTGGTAATCTCAGAAGATACATCTATATTCTCGGCAATAATTGAAGGGTTGGCATTATCAACATGTAATATCTCAAGATGTTCATTATTCCTTAATTCGGATAAAATATTTAAAATTGGAGAAGGATTAGGTATCGGGTATTCTAATTCCTTAACGCCTTCTGCCTTGTATGTATAAATATCAGTAGCACCACCTAATCTTACATTTCTAACTCCGGATTCTATGGCAGAATATACTTCATCTAATACATCTTTTTCATCTCTCCAGATTGGTATACCTTTTTTTGGTTCTATACAAAATTTACATCCTCTCTTAAACCGTACACAACCTTGGTATAATTCTACTTCGTAAGTCAAAGGGCCATTGCGTCCATCTAATGTGAATAAGTCAGGATGATTAGTTACAGATTTAGAAGAAGCGCCATTTAGAGCCCATTTAGACCATTGGTCAGAAGAACGTTTCTTATTTTTCCAAATATTAGTTGAAAGAAAATAATCTAGTGAAGCATCTGTATCTTGTACTGCACAAAATAAATTCCTGCGTAAAGGAGTCCATCCCTCATACCTCCAATGTCGTATTGCCCATCCTCCACAAAGTACTGGCTGTTCACTTGGGAAAATAGATAGAAATTGGTCTAATTCTGGTCTGCTTATAGGAGTCCCTCTAATGTATTTCCCCGGAACAATAGCTCCTGCAAGAATAACAAGGCCATCTAAATTTGATAAATGCTGTTTCAGTTCCAATCTACTATTGAGATTAGATAATTTATGTTTATATTGTATTCGCCATTGATCAATCGTCATGTAAGTGTATGGAATTTTTCTAGATTCTAAAACGCCACAAATGTATCTTATGTGAAATCCCAAGTAATTGGGGACTCCAAATGCAGCAGGTTCGTCTTCATATCCATCTATTACTAGCCAACCCTCCATGATTAAACAAAACCTTCGGAATCGTATCAAGGACTTCACGTCTTCGTAACAATTACTTCCTGTTACGGTTTTTACGATTTCTTGAGGAATCTTGTCTGGACTCTTGTACAGAAATTTTTCGACCATTTAATTCCTTATTTTTTAATTTAGAGATTGCCTTTTTCCCATCTTTAATATTCTGAAATGTTACAAAGGCGAAACCTTTTGATTTGCCTGTTTCTTTGTCGGATGCTATGTGTAAATCCTTTATTTCTCCAAATTGAGAGAAGATTTTGGTCAACTCATCTTCAGTAATCTCATAATCTAAACTTGCCACAAATAATTTAATTCCTGCTTCTTCAGATGATTTTGATCTAGCTTTCATAAGTATCTCTCGTTCTTTTGATAGTTCATCTTTTGACGCTTTGCCTTCTTTTACTTTAGACATGCATTCCCTACAACGAATTGGTTTTCCAGGAGTCGGGACAAAAGGAACTTCTGTTTTTACATTACATAAAGTGCAGTTTGTAGCATGCATAGTTCTCTGTGGTCGACTATTTGAAAAATTATCCCTCTTAGACTTGGTAATTTCTGGTTTTTTATGTGAAATTCCACGACGGAAATCGGCCATAGGAGAAAGATATGGTCGTGCACCATCATGGCCGAGAATTGCATCAGCAGAAGGTGACCATCTCTCTCCTGCTCTATTTAGAGAAGAAATATTATCATCATTTTTTGTAGTAAAACCAGTGCCATAATCAGAGGAAAGAACTCTGTAACCAGTATAGTCACATCTGGTACATTTGACATTAAAATCTATTTTTTTATCACTTATATGCAAGTCTAAACCACATGCAGGGCATAGAGCATGTAAAACTCCTAAATTCTTATCACCCTTTGTTGAGGCTTTTAGTATTGGATCGTTATCGATAATTTTGGCTCTGATGATGTCCCTTGATCTCATTGTATCTCCTACAGAAGGAATAAAACGATCAACTAACTCTGTTATGTAGATATCAGCAAATTGAGATAAAGCCGGTACGTCTCTATGTCCTGAATTTGTATTTTCGATATGTAGAATTTTGATTTCTGCAGTCTTGGGGTTTAATTTGTTTACTTGGCCTATGAATATATCGCCAATGTCTGGTGTGTTTATTTGTGGCCTGTCTGGAATTAAATTAAGAATACCATCGTTGATTTCTAAGATTCCAGAATATGAGGCAATAACCCCATTGTTACCTTCATATAATCCATCTCCAACTTCTACTCCTTCTGGCATCATGACAGGAGTTCCGGGAGAAACGAAGTCTCCTGGGCTGGCAAGCATGCTACTGGGCAGATATAATCATCTATGAACAACACGGTCTACTATTTGAGTTCAATTAATCAGGAGAAACACGCCAAAAACCTGCTCTAGTAATATCTCTTTGTCGGTTATGGTGATTATATGTCGCAGGAAGAGAGAAGTCGGCTTCACCGTATTTCTCAACTGTCCATCCTTTATTTTGGAAAAAGCTAGATATGTGTGTAGCTCGATAATTGTGCAGTATGTGAGCAGTCTTATAATTACTCAGAATTGATTGTAAAAATGGCTTATCTGCTTTTTCTTTCTGACGCCCCCAAGGAGGATTAGTGATGATAATATCAGTATCAAGAACAGGGATATTAGATTGTTCAATGTGCAAATTACGTACTTCAGAACGACTTTGAAGCCCTAATAGTGAAATATTATTATTTAGTACTTCACACGCTTTAGAATCAGATTCTATGAAAATTACTTTTTCTGCGCCCAATAGTAGTGCTCCAATACCAAGAATTCCATTACCTGCTCCTAAATCAGATACTTTACAACCCTTCTTTAAATCACCAAATGCAATTAAATCAGATAGCCACTTTGCTGCCAAGTCTCCATCTATACTATATTGTTCTAAATCAACATTTTTCAAATGATGCTGTTCTAAATTTGAAAGATTCATAGCCAACTTACGAATCTTCATACTAACGCCCGAAGAGTATTAACGTTTGAAATTCATCTAAAAAATCAGAAAACTAATTCATTTAATGAAGTATTACTGTCATGTATTATCCCATCGGCAAGAAGGAGTTCGGCCATTAAAACTCCAGAACCTGCCGCTCCTTTAATGGTATTTTCAGAGGCTAATCTAAATCTTAATTTTTTAGAAGTGATTTCAATCTCACCGATTGCAACTGACATAGCAGAACATAAGTCGGTACTTGGTTTTCTAGATTTCGAACCGACCCATCTATGAGAATTGGTATCTAATTTGCCATCTATGAAAACAAATGAATGCGTAGGGGCAGAAGGCAGTTTTAATTTCTGAATCTTAGTAGAATACCCAGACCACAAATTAATTATTTTGTGTGCGCTAACATCTTCATCAAAAGTGATTTCTATTTCAGCTGAGTGACCATAATCACGAGATATTCTGGAACAACTGACTTCCATGTTCAATTTTGATTCTTTATTGCCTAAATCAAGACACAAGATTCTGTTTAATTCATTAATTATGCTTTCCCTCTCTCCTGGAATAAATGGGTTTATTTTACTTCCATTTCTACCTGATGCCAATAGTTTCCTTCCTCCGCCAGATAATGACTGTTGAGTAGTTATTTTAACAGAGGTACAATTAATTTCGGAAAATAAAGGCTTTAACGCCAAAGATAGAGGAATTACCATGCAATTAGAGCATGAAATTAGTGAACCAGGTGCAAAATTCTGATGATTTATCAAGCTAAGTTGATTTGGATTAACATCTGGGACTATCAAAGGAATATTAGTATTTAATCTATGAACAGATGCATGACTAATTACGTTGAACCCGGACATTGCGAGTTTGTAATCAACTTTAGCTGCCACTGAATCTGGGATTGCAGAAAAGATTATTTGGACATTTTTCTTTCTTAGATTTTTTATCAATAAATCTAGATTGTCAAGACTTTCCACTGTAATATTGGGTAATGATGGTTTTTTTTCATCCAGAAACCAGGGTAAATCAGTAATTTTTTTTCCGACAGTAGATTTTGAGCCTATGACCATAACTGGTAAAAACCAATTATGATTTATTAGTCTCTGAATATATCTTTGAGCAACTAAACCACGTGAACCAAGAATCGCACAGTTTACCTTCCCCAAGTCTTGCATGACTATCCCAATAAGTTCAACTACCTAAGAACAACTGTTTAGGGATTCATACAAAAAATAAGTTTTTTTACAATTAGTTAAAATACTCTCGATTTCAATAATTAATTATGGCAGGGGCTGAATTGGTTATTATAGGATTACTATCCATATCTTTGGCCTTATCAATATGGCATATAATCAATAGAAAAGATTCTGGAGCAGGTATGGAATTACGTAAAGAAATTAGAGAAATGGATTTAGAACGTACTAGATCATTAATGGACACATTGGAAGCATTAGGGAAAGCTCAGCAAATTCACTTATCAGGAGTTTCTGAAAATATAAAAAATCTCAAAGAAGGAAATGAAAAAAAACTAGACGAGATGAGGCTGATTGTTGATGAGAAACTACAATCAACACTTGAGAAAAGAATTGGTGAATCATTTAAACTTGTGAGTGAGAGACTTGAGGCAGTTCAACGTGGATTGGGTGAAATGCAGGCCTTGGCAACTGATACTGCAGACTTAAAAAAAGTGTTAGCCAATGTTTCAACACGAGGGGCAATGGGAGAAATACAAGCTGAGCAAATCCTGCAACACATACTGTCTCCTAATCAATATGATAAAAATGTCAAAACGCACCCCTCTTGCAAAGGACAAGTAGAATTTGCTATAAAACTGCCAGGTTCTGATGGAGACATTAGAAATCCAGTTTGGCTACCTATTGACTGCAAGTTTCCCAAAGAAGATTATGAAAGATTATTAGATGCTTATGATATTGGGGATAAAAAAATAATCGAAAGTGCATACTCTACATTCGCTTCCAATGTAACTGGAAAAGCAAAAATGATTAGAAAAGAGTATGTTGCAACGCCTTATACTACTGATTTTGCCGTTATGTTTCTGCCCACAGAAGGACTCTATGCAGATGTTGTAAGAAGGCCCGGTTTGTTTGAGGCACTTCAAAGAGATCATCAAATTGTAGTTACTGGCCCTTCTACATTGGCGGCATTTGTAAACAGTCTACAGATGGGTTTCCGAACGCTTGCACTAGAGGCATCTGCAAGTGAAGTTTGGAATGTTCTCGGTGGTGTGAAAACAGAATTTGTTAAATTTGGAGAGATGATGACAAAATTACACAAGCAACTTAATACGGCGGCAAATACGATTTCTAATGAAAAGGGCGATGATTCAATGATGAGGAGATTGAGGGCGATGGAAAGGACTTTGAAGGATGTTGAGACATTACCTTCCTCGAATTCTGAGAATATCCTTGGAATTTCTGAAAATTTAGAACAGTGATTGGAAATAATAATTTGTTAGTTCTTGTTCGAATTATCATGGTGAATTGGAAAACAGGAGATTATCACCCGATAGTTCATCTCCCAGAAAAATATGAAGTTAGAGATTTTACCGGAGGCGATAATACACCTTCTGAATCTGAATATGATATTGGCAGGTACGATGAATTAAGACCTGGAATGTATTCAACAGATTTATTTTCTGATGGGAGATTTCTACATATTGGAATAGACATTGGCGCCCCTGTTGGGACTCCTTGTATGGCGTTTGAAGATGGAGAAATATCGCACTTTGGTTACAACCCTGCCGATGGAGATTATGGGTATGTAATAATTACAAAGCATGATATTGGAGGAGTAACGGTATGGGCATTATATGGACACTTAGATTCTAGGTCAGTAAAAGAAAAGACTATTGGACAAAAGGTAAAACGTGGAGAAACTATCTGTTGGATGGGAGATAAGCATGAGAATGGAGGTTGGGAGCCTCATCTTCATTTCCAATTATCATTAATTGAACCAACCACTCACGATATGCCAGGAGTAGTAAACCCCCAAGATAGAGATGAGGCTTTACAAAATTATCCAGATCCAAGATTAGTCATGGGACCAATATATTAAATTGAAGAAAGATGTTTTTTTAGAGAAACTATTGGGTGCATATCAGAAGGATCTTTGCCCTCAAGTAATGCTAATGCAATGGACACCCAATCGGTAATATGTGCAGTATAAATTAAACACTCCAGTAAGGAATTTCCTTCACATTCTATAACCCATGATGATTCAGTACTCATTTCTTCTAACATCCAATCCAACCTAGATCTTGTTCTTTGGTTCATCCCGCCCCATGAAAAATAAATGTCAGAATGATCTTCTTTAATTGCAGAACCCCATGCAACAACTTCATTATGATTCATTTCTGGAAAATTTACTTGCCTCGCAAATCTTTCGGAGTTTTCGTTTAATTGGCTGACAAATCTATTTGCAGCTGAACTTAATGCAGTAGGAGATAATACTCCTATCTGCTTTCCCATCATAGATTTGGCCATTGAAATGGACATTCCATTACCTGTGATAATATCTGCATTGGAAGACATGATGCGTAATCTGTTAATTATGTCATTTATTTCTTCATTTGTAGGTTTTTGAAATATGCCCAATGCCCAGCATATGGCCATCTGAGTACCAAATAGATGCCCGAAGGCAGACCTAGGCATCTGACCAGAGGGAATCGATAAGCTAATAGAATTATCATTTTCTGAGAGTATTTCTTCTAACTTACCTCCTGATGTTATTCCTATAACCGTCCCTCCTTGCTCTAATGCAGTTTTTACTCCATCAAGAGTTTCTTCAGTATTCCCAGAATAAGAAGTAGCGATTACTAACCAATCTGAGCCCCACCATGAAGGAAGGCCATAATCTTTCCAAATAACAAAAGGCATTCCTGCAGAATAATCTGAAATAGATTTTAGAAAATCTCCTCCTGCTCCAGAGCCTCCCATTCCGAGACATAAAACTCCAGACCAGTCCAAATCTTTTTCTATTTCTATTTCAATATTAAATGAATTTTCAATATCATCTACAAAACTTCTAGTATATTTTATCATGTCTTGTTTATCGAATTTTTCGGCCAATGCAACAATATCATTTCCATTACTCATTTTACACCTCCGTATTAGTTCCAGGTATTGCTAACCACATATCACCTATGAATCCAATTCTTATTTTAGATGTTTGATTATCGTCATCATAAGGCAGAGCTACAGTGACAATCTTGTAATCAACGGGATCCATAATTTCGACTGCAGAACTGTCACGATTTAGAATATCAACTAGATACTGATCTTCTACAGAACATATAATCATACATTTCTCCATATCTCTCCAGGACACTCCTTTTCTTTCAAAATAACTCATCCTACGTAAAATTGGTCCATCTTTTTGCCAACGACTAACTAGCCATAACTCTCCCTTTAATTTAATAACATCACCTATTGAATAAGCAGGTTTTCTATAACTCATTGTAAGTCTTGTAACTTCAATACCGTCGTTTGCTCCAACAACTGTAGATGTTTCTTTTATTGTTCCTCCAAATCTTTGTGTTAATCTTTTTCCCCAACTTCTGGCCATTGCCTTTGATCCTAATTGCATATCCCAACCTCCGGTGACTGGGCCTTCGCTTGTTATGAAAAACATAGGATCAGGTTCTATTTCAGATAGCATTTCATCCAATGTATCTCGTACTTCTTTAATTTCAGAAGAATTTAATTTTCTTCCAGCAGAACGAAGTTGAACGATAGACTCAAAATAGGAACCTGCCTTTCTTGTGCAAGCAGGGCAAACCGCATTGCTAGTCTGCATCAAAGAGGTATGATTATCTTGGAAAAGATGCCCTTCTATTTTTCCATTTATGCCAATATGTAGTCTAACAGATCTATTATCTATTTCTTCAATTGAAAATCCTAGTTCAATTTC
>PATZ01000014.1 GCA_002712575.1 Methanobacteriota archaeon | reverse complement strand
TGCAGTTGGAGCAGCTATTGCAGCACTTGCAGGTGCATTCTGGGCATGGCAATTACGAAGTTTCCAACCTTCTTTTATGCTTCCTGCTACAACTACATTTTTGGTGTGGGCCGCTTTCATAATTGGTGGTTCAGGAAATAACAAAGGAGTAATTGTTGGATCATCTATTATTATACTTTCACAATATATTTTCAGAGTTTTAGCTACTGGACAAGCATCCTCAGACTTACCTTTACACGACACCGCCCTTTTCATTGATGAAATTTTTAGGTGGCTAGTAATTGATTACTATGAAGTTATGCTACTATTCATATTATTAATTTTATTAGGTACAATATTACAAAAACAGAATATTTCTGAAATTGGTTTTTGGGGGTGTATAACCTTCTTTATTTACAGCAACCTGACTAGTGACTATTCTCTTTCTCAATCATTCAGAGATGTTGATTTTGATGGTAATTATGATATTATTTCTGAAATGTCATATGTTAATGTTTTATTGGTTGGTTTTGTTCTATTGTTTTCTTTAAAATATAATCCAAAAGGGATACTTCCAGAAGTCCCTAATAGACCAGATAGACCTGAAAAGGTGGTGATTAATAATGAGTGAAGATACTGTTCTACGGGTGAACAAATTAAAAAAAGAATTTGGAGGTTTGGTAGCAGTAAAAGACGTCTCCTTTGAAATAAAGTCAGGAGAGTTTGTAGGTCTTATTGGTCCAAATGGTTGTGGTAAATCTACAACTTTTAATTGTATTAGTGGATTATTAAGTCAAACATCGGGAGAAATTGAGGCATTTGGGACTGATATTTCACAAATGAGACCAGATCAAATTCAAAAACTTGGTTTTACCCGTACATTTCAACATACACGTTTATGGCGTCAGATGACTGTAATAGAAAATTTGATGGTTCCGCCCCGAAATCCATACTCTCCAAATGTACTAAAATCTTTATTTATGCCCAAAACACGTCCTAATGAAAAAATGAGACTATCTAATGCTTATGATGCATTAGATCAACTTGAAGTCCCACATATGGCTCATAACTTAGCAAGTGAATTATCAGGAGGTCAGAGTAAATTAGTTGATATCGGCCGTTCTTTAATGGGCGATCCACAATTGCTTCTGCTTGATGAACCAGTGGCAGGAGTCGCAGGACCTCTTGCAATGAAAATATTCAATAATCTACGTAGAATTGTGGATGAGACTGGCATATCTGTATTAATTATAGAACATAATATGGATTTTATCCTCCGCCAAGGAGTGGATCGCATTATAGTGATGAATGAAGGAGAAATTTTGATGATTGGCACTCCAGATGAAGTTAAGAAGAATAGAGAAGTAATTGAGGCCTATTTAGGGGAATGAGGAATTAATATGTCAAAAATACTTGAAGTAAATGACTTAGAAGGAGGATATGATACTGTCCAGATTTTGCATGGTATTGATTTGTTTGTCGAAGAAGGTGAATTTGTAACTATAATAGGGCCAAATGGTTGTGGAAA
The DNA here is from genome assembly GCA_002712575.1 of Methanobacteriota archaeon. GTDB lineage: Archaea > Thermoplasmatota > Poseidoniia > Poseidoniales > Thalassarchaeaceae > MGIIb-O3. Next base: position 24,869 of record PATZ01000014.1, on the reverse strand, counting down.
ATCAACCTTTATCAAAGTAATTTTTGGTATTGCCACACACTACAGTGGCGATATATTGTATAACAATGAGTCAATTGCCAATTGGCGAACAGATCAGTTAGTAAATAATGGAATTGCCTACGTTCCACAAGTTGACAATGTATTCCCTTCATTATCTATTTTCGAGAATTTACAGATGGGAGGTAATAATTTACCAACTAAGGTACTAAATGAGAGAATAGAGGAAGCATTGGCCATGTTTCCAGATCTAAAAACAAGAATACATGATCTTGCTGCTTCATTATCGGGAGGTGAAAGACAAATGTTAGCAATCTCGAGAGCATTAATTTCAAAACCAAAATTTCTTCTTTTAGATGAGCCAACAGCTGCATTATCTCCATTGTATCAATCTCAAATTATTGAGAAAATAGATAAATTAAGAGATACAGGAATTACCATATTGATAGTTGAACAAAATGCCCGACTATCTCTTGCTCGTTCTGATAGAGGATATATTTTTGCAAACGGTAAAGTAGTGCATACAGGAAAAGCAGCAGATATTCTCAATGATCCCGAAATAGGTGAATACTTTTTAGGGAATAAATCAGACTAAACTATTCAGTCAACGATTTATACATGAAAGGAAATGATATATCCATTCTGTAGTCTATTGAAGAATGATTATCATCAAACTCTTCATGAATATGTTCTATCCCTAATGCTTTCAGTTTATCAGATAATTGCCTTGCTCCAAAATGAAGATTATATTGGTCTTTAAATCCACAATCAATATATATGCCCTTTAAACTCTTGAGATTTTCTTGAACATCGACACGATCAATCATGACAACAGGATCATTTTTCAACCATTCTGCCCATCTAACTTGATCTACGACACATGTTCTTAGGTCAACGGGTAGCCTGATGCCCATAGGTGCATTTGGATCTGGATCATAGAATGCACCCATTGCCACCATCATCAAAACGTGAAAATCATCGTGACTAATTTTCTTTGCAGATTTAACATGATCTAGAAAATTCTGTATCCCTCCATGTTTTTCTAATTGCATTACAGATTTTGGAAAATCACCCATAAATAAAGATTCAAAACCCATATCTCCCGAGTGACATGCTAATGTGCCCCAATAATCAGAGTACAACATACCGTGAACTATCGCTCCATATCCTCCGCTAGATTTACCAAATACTCCTCGGTTTTCTCTTCCCTTTTTCACAGGAAATTTTTCCTCAATTATTGGAATCATTTCTTTAGTTAAAAAATCAGCCCAATTACCAATAGCTAAACTATTGATGTATTGATTTCCTCCTAAAGTTGTGAAACAATCAGGAAGAGCAATGATGACCTCTCCCATTTTCTCCTCACTCACCAATCTTTCAACTCTTTGAGGAACTGATTCTGCAAACGGTTTCCAATTAGTATGTGCAAATCCACTACCGGTATATCCCACCAAATCAACAAACAACGGATACTCTTTTCCACCTTTATCCCAATCTGGAGGTAGATATATTGCCACTTGTCTAGTACTAGGGTCTCCTAGCATATTTCCTTCAATAGCCTTGGAATCTATAGTTAAAATCTTTATTTCTCCCTTGATTGTACCAAATGTATGATTAGGCATTATTACTCTCTCCTCAATTCTAGTTTGACAAAACTTCCTTCATCAGGGACTCTACACATCATACTAGGTTTTACTCCATCTGACATTATTCTAAGATGAATTTCAGCAGTTATGGTTACTGTAGCACTGAACAAATGCCCTCCTAATACATTCATATCATCATCAGACATGATGATATGTATGTGAGTGAAAGGACCATCNGGGCCGGGACAGAGATTACCTTGNGTTGATAATAATTCTACTGGNCCAGAATATGTTGTTTTTTGATAAACTCCATCAGAATCAAGNTAAGCAACNTCTGCNTCATGNACTCTCCCGATCCCACTTGTTATTACAGCACTCTNTATTCCTTTATCTGANAAACTTCGTATNGANTCATGAATTTCTTCTCCGGGGTCTAATCTAACAAAAACATCTCNACCTGACACTATGTGTTCCATAATTCGGGATAAACTTCTTTCCTTTAAGGTCTCGATTATAAAATTCAATATCTCGGCCAAATTAGAACTATTCTCCACTAGAAGTTTTTTTTACTAAATTTTATTACAAGATATCGTTTATTTTTCCAGTGGAAATAAAGGGGTNACATTCGATATCCAATTTGATTATGTACCTCCCCTACGGTTCAGCAAAGCCCGGAGGACTATTGATGACTATTCATGTACAAGATTCTAGTGCAAGATGGAAAACTTTTCTCACAACTGCAAAAGAAGATGAGATATTATTACTACTTACAAAACAGTCCCAAACCCCAGTTTTAAAAATAGATTTTCATGAATTACAATCATTTGATTCTGAATTTGCTGATTGGATTCTAAAAGACCCTCGTGCGGTACTGGATAGTGGATCTAAGATGTTAAATGATCTCTGCCTTGAAAGAGGAGGCTCTGTTGTTCATTGTCTAATTAGAATAGGTGAATTACCAGGTGATGCTAGAATCCATTTACGAGAAATTGGCAGTGAATCAATTGGAAAATTCTGTAGTGTTGATGTTGTTGTGAANAAGGTNTCAGAAATCAANCCTAGGTTGTATATGTCCACATTCAAGTGNGAAACATGTGGCTTTGAACAAGATGTCGAGCAAAAAGATGAAAGAGAATTGAAAGAACCTTTGAGATGTCCTGAAATAAAAGGAGGTTGCGGTTCTTTCGCTCGAAAGGGAGAGACTACGTTTCAATTAATGATGCAAGCCTCTAAGATGATCAACAATCAATTAATAGAGGTTTCAGAACTTCCTGAGAATGTTCCTAGTGGCTCACAACCAACAAGAGGCATACTATTCTTAGAAAGAGATCTAGTTCTTACTTTAGTCCCCGGAGATAGAATTTCTGCCAATGTAATCCCACAAGTAAGGCCAGAATTCAAAAGAAATAAAAAAACTCCAATGTTTGAAATTGTTTATGACTTAATTAGTGCGGAGCATGAATCTACTCCATTTACTGAAATTGATATTGATGATGAAGATACTGAAACAATAATAGAAATCTCAAAAAGACCAGATTTACTTACATATATGTATAAATCAATTGCACCTTCAATATTTGCTGCTGATGAGAAACTAGAATTTGTCAAGCGAACTTTGGCATTGCAATTGTTTGGCGGCGTATCTAGGTTGAATGATGATGGCACTAGATCTCGTGGAGATATACATATTCTTTTGATGGGAGATCCAGGTGTAGCTAAATCTCAATTACTGAAATACATGTCACATATATCTCCCAGAGGGAAATACGCTTCTGGTGGAGGAGTATCGGCAGCAGGTCTTACTGCAGCAGCAGTAAAAGATGCATTCAATGATGGGCGTTTTGCTCTTGAGGCCGGCATCCTTCCACTTTCTGATAGGGGTCTTGCTGCAATTGATGAGTTTGATAAAATAACCTCTTCAGATAGAGGATCAATGCATGAAGCGATGGAACAACAAAGTATACACATAGCAAAAGGAGGACTTACTGCTCGCCTCCCTACAAGATGTGCAGTTCTGGCAGCGGCAAATCCTAAAGATGGAAGATTTTCGAATAGAAATAATAGATCTTCTGTACTATATTCATTTCAAGAAACTGGGTTGCCTCCGCCATTAGCATCACGTTTTGATGTAATTTGGTTATTGAGAGATGAGATTGCTTTACAAAATGATGAAAGAATTGCCAAGCATATTTTGGCAACACGTGCAAGAGGGACAACAGAATCTATGAGGGATAAAGGCCTAATTATCGATAAACCAAGAGAAGACGGCATTACAAATATCGGTGTTGATGGTAATGAACATTTGACTACCTCATTTTTAAGAAAATATGTAGCTTATGCCAAATTAAATGTTTATCCACAATTAAATGAGGAAGCAAGATTATTATTACTTGAATTTTACAGAGATGAAAGGCAAGCATTTTACAGAGACGATCAAAAAGAAGATTATAGCGATGAAACTAGTAAAGTCCCAATAACAGCAAGAGCCCTTGAGGCATTAAGTAGACTAGCTGAAGCTCACGCCAGAATGCATTTGAGAGATATAGGTACTGAGAAAGATGCAAGAGTTGCAATAGCTGTTTTTAAACACTGGAGATCAGAAGGAAATATTGAAGATGAATCTGAATTCCATAGTAGTAGGGCTGCTAAAAGAATAAATCCAGATAAAGTAGTTCGACAAATAATCACAAAATTATGTGAAGAAAAAGGTGAGGCACTAATTGAAGAAATATACGATGCCTCGAAGAAAAAGGAAATAAAATCATTTGAAGTAGATCGTATAATCGGTAAATTAAGGCAAGGCGGAATATTATTTAGTCCAAGAGATGGTGCTTATTCGTTTGCATGATATTATATCATAAATAGTGAAATATGAAAGGTAAAGACCCCTCGAATAGTATTAGTATGGAGCCGATAGGAGATATTTCAGATCCTGAAAATCTCAATCCTAACATATTAGGGTTTATGTGTGGTTTGGAAATACATCAGCAATTAGATACTGGAAAGCTACATTCAAGAATGCCAAGTAAATTATTTGATTATAAATTTGATGAAATTCCTCCAACTTGGAAAAAATCTGCACGAAAACTTAGAGCGGCGCGCGGAGAAGGAGGAGAAATTGATGTGGCAGCAAGATTTGAACACCGTAGAAANCGTTCCTTTGTTTATTTTCAATCTCCAAATGCAAGCCTAATTGAATTAGATGAAGCACCACCGGATATACATGATAATGATGCAATCGATGTAGTATTGACAATTTCTGCAATGATGAATGCAAAACCAGTAACGGCATTACAGGCTATGCGNAAGACTGTTGTAGATGGATCNAATACAAGTGGTTTTCAGAGAACTACTTTNATTGCNAACCAAGGNGTTTTNNAGACCAAATCTGGAAATGTAGGGATAGATGTAATCTGTCTCGAAGAAGACTCNGCTAGGAAACTTATTACTCAAAANACATCTAATGGCGATATAGTGTATTATAATTTAGATAGATTAGGAATCCCATTAGTAGAGATAGCTACTGCACCTGACATTGTTTCACCTGAGCATGCTAAAGAAAGTGCAATTAATTTGGGAACTTTACTTAGAGATACTCGCAGAGTGCGTAGGGGCTTAGGTTCAATCCGGCAAGATCTAAATGTGAGTATTTCTTGTGGCGATAGAGTAGAAATAAAAGGATGTCAAGATTTAGAATGGATTCCGAAAATCATACGTTTAGAAATGGCTCGTCAGATACATATGTACAGACTNGCAAATGAATTACGTAGTGAAGCNAATCTTCCAAAANTATCTCCTAANAGANNNAATGACAAGATTCCAATTGAAAANAGAGTTGCATTACATGTTAAATCNAAAATCAAANNAGAAATANATGATGTNACAGAATTNTTTTTGAANTGTGAGTCAAGTATGTTGCAAAATTCGATATCAAATCATGAAGTCGTTAAATGTATAACTTTACCAGGTTTTGCAGGTAAATTAGGTAGTAAAAAAAATGATATCAANGGCTCTCAGTTACCTAGACTCGGAAGAGAATTAGCNAGTGCAGCAAAATTGGCTGGAGTTGCAGGAATATTCCANTCTGATGAATTACCTGCNTATGGAATTACAGATTCAGATGTAAACTCTGTTGTCCAACATCTTTCTTTATCAGATGAAGATGCTTTTGTACTATGTGTTGCTCCCGATTGGCAATCAGATTTAGCATTAGAATCGGTATTAAATAGAGCAAGATTAGCATATCATAGGATTACACAAGAAGTCAGAAATGTTGTAATTAGAAAAGGTCAACCAGATGATGGAACAACTACTGCAATGCGACCACTACCAGGAGGTGCACGTATGTACCCGGAGACAGATGTACCAATTCTCAATATTAAAAAAGAAAGATGGCAAAGGATATTGAATAATTTACCACTTACTCAGCAAGAACGCTATGAAAGGATTTCAGAAATAGGAGTTTCTAATAATCAAATTGATGCCGTGATAAGAGCGGAATTGGATGATGTATTAATCCAAGGAATTGAAGGAAAAATTGATGATTTAATCCCTCCTATTCCAGCAAAGGCATGGGCCACAGCGATTTTAGAAAACCCTGAAACGATCCCTTTTCCAGTTTTGGCTTCATCTATTCATCTCAGAGAGTCTAACTTATTGACAAGAGAGGGAGTTATACCTATCAGTAAATTAGCGATGAATTCTAATATTCCAAATTCTAATCTTGTCTCTTGGATGCAGGAAAAAATTTCAGATTTAGGCTATTCGCCAGCTAATGCTGATGATGTTGAAGTTATTATTGATGAAACAATAAATGAAATGAATGAAATGGTAAAAGATAGAGGTTTTGGGGCTGTAGGGCCACTAATGGGAGTAGTTATGAAGAAACTAGGAGGTACTGCAGACGGCAAGTTAGTAAATAAATTATTAAAATCAAAAATTGAAGATTTAATTTAATAATAATCAAATCTAATAATTATTTTCATTTAATTTAACAACAATATTTATTGTATCTATTTTATTCGTTAGAATTCCATGAATGCCCTAGTACCGTTTGCGTTGACTTTTATTATAATCTCTCTTTTTATTTATCAATCTACAAAAAGTATTGAAAACAATTTTTTTGTCAAGGCCTTTGCTACATTTTCTCTTGTATTTATATTGATCACTTTTTCTTCTTTTAATACAGAATGGAATAGGATGACATCTGAACTTGTTGACGAAGTAGATGATCCACATTATGGACTTCCGGATTTATGGGATGGTAAACAAGTCGTTTGTTTCCATTTTCCATCACCTGAAACTTCTCCATCGGGATTAGATGATGGAAGACATCATTTTGATTTTGATGGAACAGATTTCAAAACTGATAAAGACTGGAATCAAACAGGTGGTTGTGTAGGCGGTTTTGAAGATTTTGACGATGGTTTAGATTTACTAAATGCGGCTATTGAAGCAACTGGAAATACCTTTTTAATAAATTCAACTGAATTTTCTTTTGGCATACTAATAGACTCAATATCGGGAATTACACCTTGTGAGGCTTATGAATGCGCATCCGATGGTTCATCTGGAGCTTATTGGCAACTTCTCCATAACGGCGCTATCTCAATGGTTGGAATTTCTGACCTTGTGTTAGATGAAGATAGTGTAGTGACTTGGCAAATTGCTTCATATTAATCGCAACTATGAATAACATGGTTATGGACGATAGGGTTACGAGAACATGATTGATGCACATGCAGTTAACCTTGGACCTTATGGTTTGCTTTTAGTTAACTTAACACTCCTGTCTATGATAGGTTGGGCGTTATGGAAAACTGAGAGAAAACTATCTTCACAGAGTGATACAATAGTCCTGGTTTTTTTAGGTATTTTTGCAGTTTCAGGAAGAATATTGCTTGAACCAATACCCAATGTTCAACCTGTTACGGTAATAATTCTAATGAGTGGTATATATTTCGGAGTTAGTAGATCAATCATTCTAGCGACATCTGTTGCACTCATATCTAATCTATATATAGGACATGGATTATGGACACTATATCAAGCCCTTGGATGGTCATTAGTGGGAATTATAGGAGCATTATTGTCAAATAAATTACATTTGAATAATACTAGTTCCAATACACCTTTGATGATGGTAGCAATATTTTGTGCATTTATTTTTGATTGGGTTGTCTCTCTTAGTATTTTACACACTTTAGGCCCAGATTTGCTATTTGTCTATATCCTTTCGGGAATCCCATTTGATATACTTCATGCAGTAGGAAATATGTTTTTTGTGGCATGGCTTGCTTCGCCATTGAGTGAAATAATGACACGTCATTTGTCTGTAAAAAAACCATTGGCGGTGAAAGAACTTGTCAAAAACCGGATATGAAACAACCATGGTTTTGGTCACACGAAATGACCTTAATCTATCGAGTGGTAAATTAGCAGCACAGTGTAGTCATGCAACAGCGGAATGTATTCTTAAAGCAAAGCGACAATCTCCGCAAATTCTCGATAAGTATCTCAAAGCCGGTGCTCGAAAAATAGTTTGTACTACTACAAATGTTGATGCATTAAAGAGGATATATGGTGAGGCCAAGGATGCAGGATTAATTTGCTACATGGTTAGAGATGCAGGCCATACAGAAATACCTGCTGGAACTGTAACAGTAGTAGGAATAGGCCCAGGAATGAGAACTTCTATTGATAAAATCACTAGTAGTTTGCCTTTAGTTAAGTAATCCTACCATAATGGTCATGAATAATCACTACTCCAGGCAAGCATGGTCACACAGGTAGTACTATCTCCAGAGACAAGAGAAGAATTACTTTCAAATTGTCCAGAGATGACTAATTTTGTAAATTGGTTAGATTCAATAGATAGACGACCAGGACTCGATGAATTAGCACTTAAATTATCAAATTTGAAACCCAATTCTGCTGCGTTAGAAAACTGTATTGGTTATGCCAAAGTCGGATATCAAAGACATGTTGTTAAGAAAAATGATTTTTATGAATTAGCAACAATTTGTTGGAAACCAGGTCAAAAAACTCCTATACACGACCATGTTGGAAGCGATTGCGCATTCTTAATAATTTCTGGAACATCAACGGAAACAATCTATGAAACTAATGACAATGGACTAGTATTTCCGACTAAATCAATAATAAGGAAGTCGGGAGAAATATGTGCAGCANAAGAGCAAGACATNCATGTCGTATCTAATGAGGGAGANANTGGNCTTGTNGAATTACATGTATATACTCCACCTTTGAGTGGATATAANGTNTATTCTNNNGTNTGATNTTCATATCATTAAATCTAATGCCTTTTCTACCCATCCNTGTTTTTCAATTCTTCCAGGNGGGAATTCAATTGCATTATTTATTATCTCCATATTTNTTGCATCCATTCTACTAATTTGCTCATATGATATAATTTCCAATGCGTTTAATTTTCTTTCTACAAATTTGTCAATACCGTCTATTTTAGTCAAATCATCCGATTCATCAAAATCAGCATCGCCAATTACTTTCCAATTAACTTGATGAACTCTAAGTGCTATTCTTTCGAGAACTAATTCTTCTCTAACCATCAAGTTAGCCTTTAATTTCAACTCTGCTTCCATAGCTTCTCTTTCTACTCTTTGTCTTTCTGTTTCCATGCCTACTACTTGATCGACTTCTTTATCGGCTTCAGATTCCATTTTGTCCAATTCAGCCTGTACCTGTTCAGCCTTCTTAAGTGTCTCGTTAATGGCTTCTCTTTCTTTCTTTATCTGTTCTTTCATTTCTTCTTTTTCTGCTTGTGCCTTGGCAGCTTCAGCCTTCGCTAATTCTATATCTTTCTCTAATGCAGCAATCTCTTTAACCACANTTTTTGCTGCCTTCCTCTCATGACTTAATTGCCCTTTTGTTTTATGTAAAGCTTCTTTACTTTCAGCCATTGCTTTTTTAGCTTCTTCTTCTTTAATTGCCCTCTTTTCTCCCTCAGTTTCTATTTTTTCTTCGGCNTTTCCTTTAATTTCACTAAGTTTAGCCAACTCTGCTTGTGCCTTTTCTTGAGCCTTTTTAGCCTCTTTAATTTGTTTTTCAGCAATCTTTCTTTCCATTGTAACCTTTTTTGCTTCAGCTTCGGCTTTGGCAGTAGCTTTCATTTCCTTTTGTAATTCCTTTGTTGCTTCTTTAGCAGCAGCCATAGCTTCTTTTGCTTCTTTCATCAATATTTTACTTTTTTCCGTTTCTTCTGCGGCCTTTGCTTTTGCTTCTTCTTCTCTAGCTTGTAAAGATTCTCTAGAGGCCATGGAGTCCTCTGCAGCCTTTGCCATCATCTCTTGAGCTGCAGCAGCCTTTGCTTCAGCCTCTTTTCTTTCTAATTCTGCTTTTTTAGCTTGTGCTTGCGCTTTAACGGCTTCTTTAGCATCTTTTGCTTCTGCCTTTTTAGCTTGTGCTTGCGCTTTTGCAGCTTCTTTAGCAGAAGCAATAGCATCTTTTTTAGCCTTAGCATCGGCTTTAGCATCGGCTTTAGCTTGCGCTTTTGCAGCTGCCATCTTTTCTTTCTTTGCTTCTGAATCTGCCTTAGCTTGCGCTTTTGCAGCTGCCATCTTTTCTTTCTTTTCTTCTGAATCTGCCTCAGCTTGTGCTTTTGCAGCCGCTTCTGCTTCACTAGCTTCAATCTCAGCGGCTAATTCAGCCTTAGCATCATCTTCTGTAACTTCTATTTTCTTTTTCTTTTTCTTTTTTGGCTTTTCTTCTGGTTCAGCAACTTCTTCTGGTTCAACGACCTTTTTCTTTGGTTTGGCTTTCGCCTCCTTTGCATATTTCTGAAGTAATTTCTTGATCATTGTATCATAATTACCATCAAATTTAGCCAATAATTTTGGGATATTTTCCAACCTAGTTGTTAATTCAGGTTCTTCAACATACTTTTTATATGTCTTCTTCAAAATCGCCGTAGCCTCTTCCTCTGATAACTTGCCCACGGGTTGTGGCTGGACAACTTAGGTTTAATATTTTGACCTATAATTTATCAATATTCGCAATTATTGAAAANATTATAGTTTAAATTACATCAACATTTCTTCTAGTCTAGTTAATCCCAAGTCTACATTATCATAAGAAGGACCAAATGAAAATCTGACCCATTTATCGAATTGTTGCTCATCACGGACAGGTTTAGGATTCACATCAAAAAATGTACCAGGAACTGTCATCACTTTCCTATCCAGAGCTTTCCAAAAGAAATCTATGCCTGTATTATATCCTTCAGGTAAGTCTTCTACACANGCCCAAACATAGAATGTAGAATCGCCTTCTAGACATCTAATACCCATCTTAGTCAATCTATCAACCATCATATTCTTTTTCNTTGAGAACATTTCTCTTAATGCACTAGTTTCCTGATCTGCATATTCTGATTCTAATGCTCGTAATGCCAGTCTTTGACTAACTCTACTGGGTCCTCCATCAATTGCACTTGCAGCTCTACCTAAAGTCTCAATTATTTCTGATGGACCTAGAACCCATCCCATCCTCCATCCTGGATATCTAAATGATTTTGTAAGTCCATCAATCACCAAGATTGGATCTGTTTCTGGATCATCAACGAATTCAGCACTTGATACTGGACCACAACCAGGATTCCGTCCCTCATAAATGAAATGAGAATAAAATTCATCCATCAATAAAACACAGCCCGTTTCTCTTGCAGTTTCGCAGTATGATGCTAATTCGTCTCCTTGTATGACATGACCAGTAGGATTACAAGGATTTGAAACTAAATAACTATCCAAATTTTTGGCAATATTTTTGAATTCCTCAGCAGGTATTGAGAAATTATTTTCTTCTCTTGTCGGAATTAAAATTGGTTCTAAACGAGGGGTTGCATAATCCATCATATCTTGGTATGCAGTGTAATCAGGTATCTGATATCCCATTTTACCTTGAACTGCACCAAATATCCGACTGAGCATTAATCTTCCTCCTTGTGCTATTCCTACATTGGCTGCAGTATACGGTTTCTTACCTCGACGATAATATCTATTGTAATGTTTAGCAACAGCTTCTCTCATCTCATCTGTACCATTTATTGGGCCATAAGCCTGATCTTCAGGTTCAATTAATACATTTCTAAGTCTATCCGGGGCGCCTTCCATTTCTCCTATCTCGGGTTGTCCTTGGCCAAGATTACACCAATCAGGATTACCGTTCCAAAAACCTCTTTTTACTGCTTCAGAAACTACCCAAATTACNCCCATGTANGGTACTTCTCGAAATGCCCCTTCTNTTTCCATGTTCTCCGGTATTTGTACATCATATCAATATTATTAATTATATTTTTTTTAAAAAATATTATTTATTTACTATTNTNTCATTATATTTACGTATAAATAATATATTAAGTATATTACCGGCTATTATGTTTAGACCTAATCTCGTTGATTCTATAATTAGTTTAACAATGTGCTTCTTGATGATTGTTGCNCCTCTAACCGCATTATCTTCAAATTATGNGGAGACGGCGTTGGATGAAGAAACTAGGAAGTACTATACTACAGGATCATTAAATATGCCGGGTTTTCAATCTGGATCAATTTACTCAAATGATACAATTTCTGTTGGGGATCAATATGCATGTGCTGTATCAAATGGAGATGTATTATGTTGGGGCAGAAATTACTTCGGAACAATAGGATATATACATACTCCAGGACAAGGCTTACAGTATGGTGATAATAGTAATAATAAAAATTACCCTACTAATGCCAATTCTCTATATTCCCATTATGGATACTTTGTAGAAGTAGTTNCTGGAGNNNNATCGACATGCGCGTTAAACACNGAAGGTGATGTNTACTGTTGGGGCTGGAANCGCATATGGTCAATTAGGAAATGGAGATAATGATGTATCCGATNATANNNGACATAGACCGAGAGATAATTACACCAAGATNGGTTCTTCTTCCAGAAAATACATCTGCGATTTCNATTTCTTCTTCAGAGACGCANCACAAATGTGCAATATTGAATAATTCANAAACTGTATGCTGGGGNCAAAATAACTGGGGGCAATTAGGTGCTGGATGGACTTGTGATGAGGATGAAGATAGCTGTACAGAAATTAATAGCGATAACAATTATTGGGAATTAAGCGGGACTTCATTTCCTCAAGTTGTAGACTTCCCCGAAAATAAATCTGCTATTTCTGTTGATGCTGGTGATAGTTTTACTTGTGCAATTACTGAAGACNACTCAATTTACTGTTGGGGTAGAAATAACTGGGGACAACTTGGACAAGGGAATTTTATTTCTCAAAGTTCCCCTGAATTAGTCGAATTACCAGGAGATAGAGAAGCAGTTGCTATAGCTCTTGCCAAAGAAAGTACCTGTGCAATCTCAATGGATCAAAATGTCTATTGTTGGGGCTATGGTAACTGGGGACAACTTGGTAATGGTAATAATCAGACTAAAACTATTCCAACCTTAGTTACATTGGAAGAAGGCGATAACCCAGTATCCATAACCGCAGGTGGTGCTTTTTATTGTTTAATTTTAGATACCGGGCAATCTAAATGTTGGGGAGANAATTGGCATGGNGGATTAGGAGATGGAGAGCCTTTGGATNNNTNNNNTAATGGAATATATCAGCCATTGCCTTTCAATGTAACAGGTAACCACTCATTCTCTGGAATAGAATCAGGACTTCAGAATACATGCGCAATCAAAACTAATGGTTCTGCATATTGTTGGGGAAGGCCTTATACTGGAGCTNTAGGAGATGGATCTATATATATGACAGGCCAAAAAAATTGGCCATCTAGAGTTGGCACTGCTACGAATCCTCTCTTTACAGACACTTCTGAATTAGATCATGATGGTGATGGAATAATTACTATTTTTGACTCCAACCCATACATGTGTAGTTCTGGCTTTTATCAAGTAGAAAATATATGTATTGAAGTCCCTGCGGGATCATATTCTGTAAATGGTATCCAATATTTGTGTGGCATTGGAACATATCAACCTCAATCTGGACAAGATTCCTGTTTAGAAGCCGATCCGGGTCATTATGTTAATGTAATAAATTCTTCAAATCAAGACGAATGTCTCGCAGGAACACATCAACCAAATTCAGCACAAGGTGAATGTGTAGGAAATTCTCCAGGATATTATTCTTTAAATGGTGCTGATCAACAAATTGGTTGCCCTACTGGTTCTTATCAACCATCTGCGAATAGTACAGATTGTATACCTACAGATCCTGGATATTTTACCAACTCCATTGGATCTAGTTCTCAAAACGCCTGTCCGGCCGGTTCTTATCAACCATCTTCAAGTCAAATTACTTGTATTCAAGCAAGTATNGGTCACTTTGTCGCTTCNTCAGGTTCAACCAGTCAAGAAATGTGCACTTTAGGNAACTATTCAGATTCTCTAGGACAATCTGAATGTACATTAGCTTCTCCTGGATATTATGTCTCTGTAACTGGCTCAGATAGCCAAGAGGCATGCGAATTAGGAACTTACCAAACTCTACAAGGACAAACGGATTGTATATATGCATCCGCAGGTTATTATGTCCCTTATGACGGCTCTTCACAACAAATTACTTGCCCTGANGGNAGCTTTCAGCCTACAGGCGGAAGTAGTTCATGTATTCTAGCAGAACCAGGATTCTATGTTTCTGATTCAGGTGCAACAGAGCAATTACAATGCCAACAAGGAACTTTCTCTTCTACAGAGGGTCAAGAAGAATGTACTCCTGCAGCACCCGGATTCTTCGTTGATACTGATGGTGCAACCGCGCCATCGGCCTGTCCTGTTGGTCAGTACCAAGATTCCGAAGGCTCCGGATCTTGTATAGATTCTCCACCAGGTTATGTAACAAGTACAGATGGTTCTTCTACAGCATCTCCTTGTCAACCGGGAACATATGCAGCAGCCGGTCAATCTTCATGCGTGGATGCAGATCCTGGAAATTTTGTATCCGATTCAGCACAATCATCTCAACAACTCTGTGAACAAGGAACATACCAACCTGAACCAGGACAATCTTCTTGTCTATTTTCTCAACCTGGAAATTATGTCGATAAATATGGGGCAACTGAACAAACTCCTTGTGATGAAGGAACATATCAACCAGGTCAAAATAGATTGGGATGTATGAATGCAGATCCTGGAAATTTTGTTCCTTCTACTGGAAGGTCCTATCAGAATACTTGTGACAAAGGACAATATCAATCAGAAGCAGGTCAATCTGAATGTTTAATGGCAGATCCTGGAAATTTTGTACCTTCATCAGGCGCAGACAAACAATTCCCTTGCTCACCAGGTAGTTATCAACCAGCATCCGGACAATCTGATTGTGAAATGGCCTCTGAAGATCATTTCGTAGGAGAATCAGGAGCAACTGAACAAACACCATGTTCCTCGGGCGATGTACAACCTAATACAGGAGCCTTGAAATGTATCAAAGGTCCAAGTACATTTGGTGACTATTTACCAATTCTAATAATTCCTTTACTCATNGTTGCTTCTGCTTTATTTTACAAATANAGAAAGAAGACAGATGGAGTTNCAACTAAAAAGGGTAGAAATGATAAATGGGGAGAAAAAACAATAGATTATGTTCCTAAGACCATAGGAAGAAAAAGGAAGTAAAAAAATCAATTTATTTTATTTGGTGCTAATTATGCGCGATTACCCTGGAGAAAGAATAGATTTTCGCAGTGATACAGTTACTAGNCCTGTTCAGGCAATGAGAGATGTAATGTCNACCGCCGAAGTAGGTGATGATGTTCTTGGTGATGATCCTACGGTTATTGAACTACAGAATCGTATTGCAGNTATGTTAGGAAAAGAAGCAGCAATATTTGTTCCTTCGGGAACTATGTCAAATGCAATTGCAATCAAAACTCATACAAAGCCTGGTGATGAAATAATAACACATGAGAAAAGTCATATTTACCGTTATGAAGGAGGAGGATATGCTATGCTATCCGGTTGTTCCGTAGCACTTGTTGGAGGTGCATATGGCGTTATGTCTCCAGATTCTATCAAGAAAGCAATTAGGAAAGTAGAAGGTAGTCAAGCACATTATCCGAATGGATCATTAGTTTGTGTAGAGAATCCTCCTATGTATGGAGGGACATTTTATACCCAGAAAGAATTAGACGAGATTTGTGATATTGCACATGCCAATAATTGCAAAGCNCATTTGGATGGGGCTAGAATTTTTAATGCCGCTATAGCAAGTGGAACAGATGTTGCACGAATGGTAGAGAAATTCGATACGGTATCAGTTTGTCTTTCTAAAGGCCTAGGAGCACCAATTGGTTCAGTTTTAGTTGGTGATAAAAATACAATCAATGAAGCACATAGATGGAGAAAAATGTTTGGAGGAGGCATGCGTCAAGTAGGAATTATAGCAGCAGCAGGATTATATGTTCTTGACAATAATATTGAAAGAATTAAAGAAGATCATTTNCGCGCCAAATATTTGGCNGAAAAAATAAATTCAATGAAAAATTATTCTGTAAATTTAGAGATCACTAAGACAAATATNATTTTCATTAAATGTACTGAAGANAGTCATGAAGTAGTTAAAAAATTGTCCAATGAAGGAATAGACGTTTCATCTATTGATGATTCAACTATACGCATAGTAATTCATCTACATATTACAGATGAAGATATAGAAAATACTATCATTGCGTTTTCTAATACACATTGAGACGGAAGTATTCAAAATCTATCTTCTCCTCATCGTAATTATGAGGGTCATTATACCGTTCTTGGTGGTTGTATTTATATTGACTCCAGCTATATCTATTGCTACAGATTCATCGAATATAGAAACATGGGAAAAAGCAAGATATAAGCAAAATTCAGGAACATTGGGNGGAATTTCAATATCTTTATCCAATGATTCAATAGTTCATGATTCTACGATGAATATTGAAGATTTTCCAACCATCATAGAGACTTACACTGCGACTTGGTGTGAAAATTGTGTTATGGTTGAGCAAAAAAGAAATGAAGCCATAGGCAATAAAAATGCAACATTGATACATTATCACAGACACTATTACGAAACCCAAGATCCATTTGGAGATAATAGTACAGAAGATAGATGGGAATTGAATTATGGCGCATCTTCAATCAATTTTCTAGGTGCTTCAAGATTAGCGCCTACAACGGTCATTGACGGTGAACGAATGCATCCCGGACANCGTCCAAAATCTAATACTTTGGAGAATGATTTCATAACTTCTATCTCTGTAGGTTCTACTGCGCCTCTTTATGGTAATATTAGTCTATCAGTAACTAAAAATGATTTCTNAACTCAAGATATTGAATCTTCTATATTTTCTTGGTCTACATCTACTTTGATGCCTATTTGTGCTGATAATTGTCGAAAATCTGTTTCAACATCAGCATGGTTATTGTTTGTTGAAGATGTAGCATATTTTCCAGAGGGATCTAATGATTTAGAGTACTATCATCATGTCCTACATCATGTGATTTTATTGGATGAATTAGATGGTTCAATGAATTACTCTTATCCCTCGGCATGGGATGGTGATGATATGAATGTAATATTAATTGTAGATTGGGTTGAAGAAAATAATGATGATAATTTCTTTCCCGGGCCTTCAATGATTTTAACCATATTTTGCTTTTTGATTTCTTCACTGGTTTACTCGAAAAAGAACTAATTATGCCACTTCTAATCGAAAACATTAGTTGGGTTCAATAACCCCCTCCTTTATTGCGTGTGCTCGGTGATGTGATGTCGTTTAGGAAGGATTGTGTTATTACCAATGAACTAGTCCCTGAGGGACACCTTCCTGCGTGGTTAAAAGAGCACATCAAATGGCAAGCAATTAGTCCAAATTCTATACCTGAAGAAAGAAAAAATAAGATAATGATAATATATCCTTCCGAAGAATCACGCATGCAGTCTTTATCTGAATTAAGCCATGAAGGTTTTGCATTTGATAGGAAACTTCATCATACCATAAATTCATTATTAATTTCATTATTAGCAGATTTCAGGTTTCCAAGATTATTATCCGTAAAAGAAGAGTTTAGCATTATTTTACATGAAGAATGTAGGAAAGAAGCTAAAAAACTATCATTTCCTACAATCAATCCTATTCCAGAAATGGAATGGAGTAGAGGAAAAACATCTGCATTATCTACATTACACGAATACCTTTCTAATGAAAATATTGCTGAATCATGGGATGGACCCGGTCTGAATTCTTTCAGGAAAATATTGAAAAATCTTGAGCAAAAAACAGGAAGAACACATCCGGATATGGCAACAAAAAAAATCATTGATAGACTATCGACTTCAGATAAACCATTTTCTTTAATTGATGTTGAAGGAATAATAATGCTGAATCATCCTCCCGGGATGTTTAAATCTCATCAAGAATTATTATTGTCCATATCTAATCATTGTCCTATTCATCAATTGGTATATCCTGGTAATTTTAGGCTTGGTCATCATGGTTTTTTATTAATCGACAAATATCCAATTAATTCTAAAACTGAGTTACCACACTGGATTCCCTTACATGATATTGAGTTTAAAAAACAACAGCCTAATGTTTCAAGATACATTCTTCAAAGGGAAGATCATTCTTTTAATTCTGCTATTTCTCTTGCACAACAATTCCTTGAAAAAGATCCTGCATCAACAGTAATAATTATTGATCCTACTCTAGATTCAAATATTTTCAGATGGAAAAGATTGATTGAAAATATTGGTTTATCGATGAAGGAAAATAATAAATCAATAATCAGCGATTCCTATGGTCATTGGCTTAAACAGTTAATTACATTAGGTCATGGTGCAAATAGCTTTTCTTTAGAATCCTTGAGGACTATTGCTCAACAAGAAACAATATCTCCTTTTGAATCAAATCTAATCCACCCTACTAATTCTGAAATTCTACCAACTCCAGATTTTCAATTATTGACTAATTTAGCGAGGAGTGATCATATTTTAGGTGGCCCAGGGGCTCTCAGAAGATGGCTAGAATCTCTTGCTAGACCTCCAAATTCTGAAATTGATGAAATTAAGAAAGAATCAACACAGTGGTGGCTATTGAATCTTGCTAAATCTCTTCAACCATTACTCAGAGAAGAAGATATTTCTGTCTTGAAGGAAAAAAAACTACTTACAGGATGCCATTCAAAGATTATCTTACCATTGGATGAATCAAGTATTGATGGTGATAAGTGGATATTAAATCGATTTAAATCATCCAATAATCCGATAAATTCTGAATTTATGGATGATTATATAGGAAAATCTCTTGTAATTCAAACACTTCTAACATCTCATCAAGAACTAAGAAATATGCAATCAAATTTGAAGCACAATTATCCAAAGAGAGGAACAGATTGGGTTGAAGAATATCTGACTTTGATAAATTCTGTCTCACTACCAGATAATCAATTAAGAAGTAGTTCAAGATTAAGAATACTCACTCCTGATCAAGCAATTGGTTGTACGGCAGATTTAATCATCTTAGCAAATTTATCCAGCTCATCATGGGACATGAGAGTTCCTAAGTTACCGTTTATCGGAGAAGAAGAACGACACAAATTCAATTTGCTGAGACCGGATGGGCCAATTAGAAAAGCTAGACATTTCCTAAAGCACCTATTATTTTCCGGAAAAGAAACTATAATTCTTGATCCAAGTTTAGATGACGCAGCTCCTCCCACAGCACCAATCAGGGAATGGATTTTATCAAACGAAAACATAGAACAATTAACATTAGAATTTAGTCCTACTAGTCCAAGAGATCACCGTCAGTTAGATGGTAACAAATTGATAAAAGGCATTAAGGCACAACACTCACCAATTAATCCTAGTTCGATATCCATCCCTCTTGATATCCAATTACAACGTGAGCGAGAAAGAAGACAACCGGATATAGTAGATGATAATCAATACTTATCTTTTGAATCACGAGATCATATTTTTTATCTCGATTATTCTGATTTATCTAGAAAAACTCCTCCTGGAGAAACAATACCTAGAGAATTTTTTTCATGGCCAGTAATAGGAGGTATCACTAAAGATGGAAAAAGAACTCCTAGTATAGATCCTAGGCCCTTCACTCCAATATCTACAGGGATTAATGTCAGCGATTCGCGACACGGACATGGAACTGGATTAAGACAAAACGTAACAATTTGGTCAGCCAGTAAATTACATGATTGGCTAAAATGCCCAAGAAGTGGATGGTTAAATAGGGTTCTCAAGGCCAATCAAGAAGAACTTCAATCTGAAGATTTAGACTCAAGAACCCATGGTAACCTTCTTCATTTCATACATCATGATATTTTATGTCGTATATTGAATATGAAAATAGGTGAAGAGTTTGATAGTATTAACGAAAAAAGAGAAAATATCAGTATTGGAAACTCATATTTTTCAAAAAATGAAGTTATGAAAGTAGCATTAGAATCATTAGATTCGAGAGCACCTTGGTTAGATCGTACAGATGCAGTTTCTATTCATAGACTTCAAGTCCTTACGGGAATGAATAGAGAACAGTATAATGATTGGCTTGCAAATCCTACTCCATTAGAACCCAAAGGAAGAATTGGAACAATAATAGAGTCTGAATTTAGTATATCCGATGGAATGCCAATAGGCATTGAATGGGATACTGATAATTATGATGAGAATGGAATAGAGATAGACATTCCATCAGAGATTACTAGCCCTGATATGCAAAAACTACCTCCAATAAAAGTAAAGGGCAAGATAGATAGAGTTGACCAGGTGCCCTTTGATAAAGATGGAAAAATATGGTTCAATAAAGATGGAGATAATAGTATAGCTCCTCTAAAATTAACTGATAGTGATTGGAAACCAAAAAGATTGATAATTATAAGAGATTTGAAAACCTCTGAATCTAAGTCTTCTAAAGAGAGACACAATATTGGACTTTTAGAGGAATTACAATTAGCCATTTACGCTAGAGCATGGGAAATTGCACACCCCGGAGATCTTGTAGTAGGTGTTGGGATATCTCTGTTTAGTCATAATACATCACATAATCTGGAAACATCCAATGTCTTTCCTCATATCAATAAATTAGACATTGGCATCATTTCAAGAACAACAGAAGATTTATACAGATTTCCAAATGAAAATAATAATCCCAATAGTGATCAATTTAGAGCTTGGCTAACTCACCGATTGTCGGTTTCTTTGGGAGTTGCTAATAATGCTACATTAGGAAAAGTACATCCTACTCCTTCAAAGAAAGTTTGTACTTACTGTACAGTGAAACAAATATGTAATGTTAAGATGGAGGATGGTTTTTAATGCGCTTAAACACAGCTCAGCGTTTAGCCTTGAACCTCGATTCACATATTGTGGTTGATGCCGGAGCAGGAACTGGTAAAACAAGTACAATTGTTGATAGAGTAATAGAACATTACCTCACAGAAGATCAGCGTGCAACTAGAATTTTACCTATGCCAGAAAGACCATCAAAATTAGAAGGTGGTTTATTGATGTCTCCTGCATCAGAAACAATTGATCTTCGTAAATGGCGAGGCCTTCTTCCTAGTGAGGTTGTTTTACTTACATTTACCAATAGAGCATCAGACGAAATGCGTGATAGATTAAGGAAGCGTATTTCAAAATTAAAACCAGGGCCAATAAGTGATGACGGAATAAGCAGAACAGATCCCAGAATACGCCATCAAGGATTCAATGAACAACTTCTGACACTATTAGAAGATGCTCCAATTGGAACTATAGACTCATTTTTTAATCAATTAATATCTCCCTACAGAGGGTATTTAGGAGATTTTAATAGTAAAGATATAATTTCTGACACTAGCCGGATACTTTTAATAGAATCTGCAATTAATATTCTTTGGAGACTTCCAAACTCAATCAACTTAATTGGAGACGCAGTTGATGCAGGAATACCTTCAGAGATAGCTTCACAAGTGCTAGATGCCAGAGATGATATTTCTAAGCATTATTCAAGTAGAAAAAGTGCAACAAACGTCCTAAGAAATTTAGTCTACAAATCGATATTTATCGAGGAAAGTACAAGACTTATGACTAATAAAGATGGAAAAATCAATCCAGAATCACTTAAAGAAAGAATTATTCTGTCAATAGATCAAGAAGAACTAACAAATTTCTCTAGAGAACTATTTACCTTGGTAATAAAATATTGTAATTTTGTTAAAGAAAACATTACTGTCCTAGCACCAGAAGGAGTATTTTCTGATACAAGAATAGCATGTCTTGATTCTCTCTGTGAGTCACAACCTCCTATTGATAAGTGGAAACAATTAGTCCGACTCGGTCATTTGTTACTTTGTATTACTTCTGAAGCATCAATAATGAGTAATAAACCATCTATTTTTCCAAATTCTAAGTTACCTTCTGATACATGGGAAAGTGGAATTAGAAATTATACCGAAATTGAAAATAAAACAACAAGAGAAATGGTTAAAATTGGTCTGAAAGAACTTTCTTCACAGATTAAAAATCTATGGTATGGAAAGATTGGTAAACTCATTCTACACTTCACTCAAGTTACTCTAATGCTTGATAATTCCAATCCCCCTCTGAGTTCTACGGTTTGGAAACATCCTTTACAACCTCTTCCATTCCCCCTTCCTAGCAGATTATCAAATGATTCAAAAATTGATAAATTTCATTTCACACTAGAGGCAGAAGTGAATAATTTAGAAAATTTAAAACTAGTACATGATGGCTTTTTAGGAATCTTGAAAAATTTAAAGAAAAATGAAGAAACACATGATTATGACGATGTTCAAAGATTGACTGGAGATTTACTACTTGCCAACTGCCCTGAAATATGTCGAACATTTTATCCGCAATCAATACAAGATGCTTTGAATTCATTAAATACGGAAACATGGCGTGATGATCATATAATCGAAGCATTTGCTGTATTAGAAAAATTAGAAAAAAATCCAAAAATAGCTGGTAATTATCTAGAAAAACTATCTACAATTCGTTTAGATTTAACTCAACGTTATGAATTATTGAAACAAATTAGACGACGTTATCGTGCTTTCATTATNGATGAAGCACAAGACAACTCTCCTTTACAATGGAGANTACTTTCTAGATTATGGGGCGAGAGANCTATNCAAGANGAAGATCCTGAAGTACCAAATACACCATGGCAACCAACNATTTGCTATGTNGGGGANGTAAAGCAAAGTATCTANGCATTTCGNCAAGCAGAAGTTACNGGATTTCTAGAGTATTCGAGAANCTTAAGAGATATTAATGAACATGAATTTTCTAGTNTAAAGGAATTNACTCGTAAACCACCCTTACGTAAATCAGACGCAAGTCGAGATCCAAGAAANTCNTATAATTTNAATATAGTAAAGGGTNTTGAAGTAANTGAAGAAGGCGGNCGAAATTTAATACCATGGATACCATTTGATTTATCTGACCCTCATCTNCCTATACCGACNTCNCAAGAGGTAGAATATAGAAANCAAGGNCTAATTAGTTTACAAATCAATTACAGNACTGATGGNGCTTTACTAAATGTNATGAATGANTGGTGGNAAGANATCTTNAANGANAAACACAGACATTTTCCTAATGGTAATTTCTACGCAANNCCNCAGCGNCTATTTCCAAGTAAGGANAAAATAGATGCTCAAGGGTCATTAGAATGGATTTGTCCTTTAGGNNTNGNGGGAGANNAAAATCCACCTACTGATTTACGAATACCNCTTGATCCATTTGGNNCTGGAAAATCNGANTCTATTGAAAGACAAAGTNTGATGATAGCNCTAAGAATAAAGAATTTAATCGAAGGTAAACCAATAAAAGTTATTTCATCTGNAGGAAANTGGATAGAATTACCGGCGGAANATCCTGTAGAACCTAGTGAAATAATGATACTATTGCCAAGTAGNAGNANAATTAGAGATATTATAATCCGTCATNTNCANAACTTAGGNATTCCTGCACAGGCNGATCGNGANGGAGGATTACTTNATCGACCAGCGGCTCATACAATAGANGGGTTANTGCAATTCATTGCACGACCATTTTCNAGACATCACGCTTCTTGGGTTGCAAGATCTTCTTTGATAGGATTTGATGATGCTANACTACAAGAATANCTTTTTTACTCTAAAAAAGAAGANAATTTACTAATCAGATTAAGAGATTTTACAATCAACGAGAGNCAAAAAGAATTGGTACAAAGATGGATAGATCTCTCTTCNGAAGGACGTATAGTNGATCTTTTAGAAGAAACAGTAGATAGGTCAGATATTTTAATNGCGTTTCCAGATATAGTANCTCGNCAAGACATAGAACAAATAATAGATATTATNAGGANTTTATCTANAGAAGTNGGTGGAGATTCAATTGTTTTAGCAGATAAAATACGNGATTTAAGAGAAAGTGGTGGTAATTCTCTGGAAGCAGTGACAATCCCTCCGAGNGATGCAGTCAGAGTAATGACTATACATGGNTCAAAAGGACTACAAGCCAAAGTAGTTATTCTTGCAGATTTATTTTCTGGTCGACAAACCAATATGACGATAGATGATAGAAACAGACTGATTGTNACNCCGGAGCTTTTCGCNGGTAATCCAAAGCCNTGGTCTAATGAAAAATCTCCATTATCNGCTNTATGGAAACATGTCAGAAAGATTTACCAAGCACGTAAAAGTGCTGAATCACGNAGACTTCTTTATGTTGGAGCAACAAGGGCNCAANANAAACTNATNATAGTNGGNTCAACAAAAGGCACNAAATGGGTNGATGGAAAAGGAATNAAATTCCCTTGGACATATTCAGAATCATTACCNCAATTAGGTGAAATGTGGATAGAATCATTACGCCAAGGATCGGNCAATAGGAATGAACANNATTCACCNTGGCTTGATCAATCTGATGATTTAACAGNTGAAATAAATATAAAAACACGAGGATATCGTGAATTTGACCCATCTTNATTATTTTCTGAGGGATTTTTAGGCNATATCTAAGTCNTTAAAAGGATTAACAGTATTGCATCATCCTGATTGTTTTATTTCTGNAAATCAATNTTCTCCTGTATCAACACCTTTGACTAGAATAGAAAATTTAGATACATTTGCCAGAAAATCTTTATCCCAACAAAAAACCTCTCTTATTTCTCCAAGAACAGATTTTTCTGCAGGATTGAAGATTGCTCCAAGTAGAATTTCAATCATAGAAAAATGCCCAAGAAGGCATTGGTATGA
>PATZ01000013.1 GCA_002712575.1 Methanobacteriota archaeon | reverse complement strand
CCCGAAGAACCCGAAGAATTCCGCACTTCTGGTTTCAGGTACCATCTGGCCGAATAGAGATCTCGCCAATCCCTGGGAGCCACCCAGCAAGGCTCCAGCCATACATCCTAGCAGAAGGAATTGGTACATGACGCTGAATCCGAGAGGTTCCCAGAGTTTGTCCCTGACAGTCTCAGGCACGAAATCCAATGGTCCGTCCCCTAGACTGGTGGGGTGTTCATCCCCGAGGGCAATATGGCCGTCTAACGAGCCTCCGGATACACTGGCGCTGAATCTTGTTTCTGAGAAGTCCTCGAAGAACATCTCAATTAATTGGGTGTCGGCAGTAGATGCTGTCCTGTATTCGTCAGATTCGGTATCAGGATTATTGAATTCGTAAATCATTCGATCGTCGTAATTATCGTCTTCGTGTATGGGCATGACACTGAGCCACTTCGTTGCCCAGTCCTGCTCAGATTCGTCGACAGATAACTTCAGTGCGAATGCTGTTTCTCCGACTGAGATGTCGTATTCGGATGTGTCTTCATTCCAATCATACTGGAAATCGTACTCTGAATGTTGAGAGAGTTCCAACGGTGCGAATGAAAGCGCAGCCGTCACCACGACGACCCAGCCAATCAAGGAAATTGTCAAGGCTGATTTCGTGCTAGTAGCCTCGGCCAATTTTGTGAATCCTATCGCACAAGGGGCTGCGACGAACTGGATGACCAATATTGTAGCTATCAGCGCAGTAGTTGTGAGGCCTAACACAGATATGCCGTAGATTCCTGCTAATGCAGTCACTGAGTTTATGCCATCGATGAACAAGAAGTAGGCGAACATGTAGATGAACAGTGTCTTGAATTTCCGCCATTCGGAGAAGGTCTTCTTCAACTCGCTGAATGCAAGTTTTGCTGATTGATTGATTCCAAGGCTCTCCATCTCATTCTCGATTTCCGGTTCAGGCACATACTTGAATGTCAACATTGCAAAACCGAGCCACCACGCTCCCGAGGATGCCATCACGAAGGGAATGAGCCAACTAGGGTTTGATCCAGCGCCATTCACGATGAATGTGATCATAAGAAGATGGATGAGCAGCAATACTCCTCCTCCAAAATATCCGTATGCGAATGCCTTGTTGGATATTGCATCCATCTCATCGTCCGTACCCATGTGCGGTAGCAATGCATTGTAGAATACCCCTGCACCGTTTAATCCGATGTTGGCTAGCAAGAACATGACGAATATCCAGACCCACTGCAACGAGATATCGAACAATGGAGCGAAGGCGAGAGCAATGGTTGACCCTGCCCCGAGGTAGGTCAGTATTCTGAGCCACCACATCTTGATTGCTCGCCTATCTGCGATAACCCCTAGAGATGGACTTGCAATCGCTACCAGAAGTGCTCCGATCGCGACTGCGACGCTCCATACAGCGTCTGAGGTCATGTCGCGGCCAAGAATTTCGGCCTCCAGGCCATTTGCCTTGAGGAAGAGGTAAGCGAACCACGCAGGGAGGACCGCGGTCGTCACGGATGTCTCGAATGCTGATTTACCCCAGTCATAGAATGCATAACCGCGTACTGATTCAGGATTTGATTGACGGTCTAAAGTGGCTCCTTGCATATTGCTGCCTCAGCATCCAATATGTATGAGAGGGTATGAGCGTTGTCACTGCGCCGGGAACATTGAATGCACTAAGTTGCACTCACTGA
Source organism: Methanobacteriota archaeon (assembly GCA_002712575.1). Lineage (GTDB taxonomy): Archaea > Thermoplasmatota > Poseidoniia > Poseidoniales > Thalassarchaeaceae > MGIIb-O3. Next base: position 40,373 of record PATZ01000013.1, on the reverse strand, counting down.
CCCCTCGGAATCAGTATTTATTCGATAAGCGAATAAATTTTTGATAGGCTAATTGATGGCCTTCATTACTCTCAGCGAGAATATGGTTGGAGGGGTTTGGAAGAAGCCGAGGGAAAATTCCATCGAAGCCCTGTTGTACGGTATTGAACACGCGGATGGGGTTGAAATGGACCTCAGGCTGACGGCTGACGGCGAGGTAGTTATCCATCATGATCCGAGAACTTCTGGCGGCCTGTATCCCGAATCTAGCGATTATAGTGAGATTGCACAGCATTCCGATCGATTTGAAGATCTCTTGTCAAAAGAAGATTTCACATCAAGATGGGTCGATGAGGGCCGATTCGTCTGTCTCGAATTGAAGGCGCCTCATCCATCTTCTGGGGCTGGTGGCGGATGGTTTAGAGGCGCTGCCATGAGACGTCACATGAGTGAACTGATGCAAAAGGTAAGAGAAATGATCGAACGTGAGAGTGTTCCCGTTTCTTCCACGGTCTTCTACTCCTTCGACCCATGCATAACAAAAGTAGCAGAGAGACATTCTGGAGATTACCGTCATGCTAGACTCATGCCAAAATTAAGACAATGGGGCGGATGGAAAGTCCAGAGGGCTGCAGCATTCCCGTCGTTCATCTCTACTTCTGTACCCCGGATGTTATCTCGACAAAGAAAATTGGGTGCGCCTATGCTTCCACTCGCCTTGGAGTATCTTGAAGGATGGACTCGCCATATCCCCATCGGGTCGTCTGTTGGGTTGAAAGGAAGAGGGCTTCAACGCTTCAATGAGATAAGAAAGGGACATCCCGTCTATGTCTGGCCTGCGCCGTTGGACGTAGAGCCTCGTTTATTGGGTGCGGGGCTATCATGCATATCGGACACCATGGATTCAAATTTACAGTATCCAGGAGGATTGGAGAGGTGCATGAGGCCCGCAACGATGCCTGAAATTGAAGGGGATCGAATGCCTTGGAATGAAATTTCCAAAGAAGAGCGTAGAGGGGTTGTTCAAAAATGGCGTAAGCGTTGGTCATGGAGTGCAACTCCAGAAGAGTTGGACGAGATATCAACAGCCAGTACACTCCCTTGGGAAGCACCTCGTTTGATAGGCCACAGAGGGGTTGGTAAAGATCCTGGAACACTATGACTCAAGACGCCTATGTGGCTGATTCTCAGCCAAATACTTGGGCCTGTAGATTGGAACTCCACGACCTCCCCGTGCACTTCGCTCATCGAGTATTTGTGCAGTTATTCCCGCTACCCTAGACCATCCGAAGAATGTCGTATAGTACTCTGGTTTCCTGAATCCTACAGACTGAAGCAGCGATCCACTGGCGATGTCCACATTGGGGTATGGGTTGGATATCTTAGGTATCTCTGAGAGTATTGACGGGACCACCTTACGGAGAGATTTTACAATTTTGAAATCAGCATCATTTGGACAGACCTCTTCGCCGAGTTGAATGAGTAACCTTGCACGGGGATCTTCCGCACGGAGTACCCCGTGTCCGAAGCCGTATATTGGTCTCTTTGCAGCTAGTTCACCCCTCACGAATGCTTCAATCTCTTCCTCATTACTAGTTCCAATTCGCTTTACAAATTCAAGACATGATTGATTTGCTCGTCCGTGTAATGGGCCGGATAAAGCACTCATTGCAGACGATATGGAAGCATATATGGAAGCCCTTCCGGATGCGACGGCTTTTCCGGAGAACGTCGAAAGATTGCCGCCTCCGTGGTCCATGTGAAGTATGAAAAAGAATCTCAAAACTCTATTCATCCTCTCTGCTTCATCGCCGTCTACTCCGAGCATGTGCGTGAAATTCTCTACAAGTCCGAGTTGCGGTCGTGAATCTCTTGTTTCCTGCATGTTGCCGCCCCTCAGCAGAAATATCCTGGCCATCAATTCAGGCATCCTGGCAATGAGGTTCATGGCATCGGTACGCAAATCGCCCGTTGTATCCGATGCGCCAAGGGCGAGTATTCCAATTGACAACCAATCCATTGGGTGTCCAGAGCCTGGAGTTAGTGATTCAAGTACCCGTAAAGCCCCAGTTGGCATATTTTCTGCACGATGGGCAAGTTCTGCCCTGAATGCCTCACTTTCCTCTTCAGTGGGAAGTCTCTTGTTAAACAGAAGGTAGATGACATCCTCTTCTTCTAAATCGACTAAATCTTCGACAGGATATCCGACATAGTGTACCCCTTCCAAAGGATCCACGAATGAGGTCTGGCACGTCCCAACGGGGACGCCTCTTAGCCCAGAGTCGATATTCTCACTTCGAATTTGGAAAATTGGCTCTCCATCATCTCCCATAATACGGGGGCTGGGATTGGTCTGTGATAATCTCTCCGATAGAATATCATCTTTTATCACGAGTCATATCAGTCCAATTTCTCTTCCAACCTCTTCAAACTTTGAAAGGACCTCGTCGATGTCCTCGCGTGTTAAGCCAGATGACATTTGAGTTCTTACCCTGGCCTTGTCTCTTGCGACCATTGGAAAGACAATCGCCCCAACCATGACTCCCCTTTCTCTCAATTTTCTCGATAATTGCTGGGCTACCCTGCTTTCTCCGCACATAACTGGTATGATGGGGGTTGTTGATACCCCTGTATCGAATCCAAGGGAGGAAAGCTCATCTCGGAAATAATTCGTATTCGACCATAGCCTCTCTACGTGTTGTGGCTCGTCTCTTAGAACCTCTATCGAGGCCTTCTGAGCCGCTGCGACGCCAGGTGGCTGGCTTCCCGAGAGAAGCCACGACCTGCTATGGTTCAATGCGTAATTCCTCAAATCCTCTGATCCTGCGATTATGCCGCCTTGGACTCCCAATGCTTTGGAGTATGAGCCTCCTTCAACAGTTACTCTGCCTTGGAGTCCGAAGTGTGCCACTATGCCTCTGCCCCCGCCCAGAACTCCTTCGCCATGACAATCATCTACCATGACCATAGCATCGTAGTCTTCAGCCAGATCCACTATCTCATCCAGTGGGGCGATATCGCCATCCATGCTGAATACACCGTCTGTAATAATCAATTTACGATCAGCTGACCTGCCGTCCCTCAGGGCGTTCTCAAGACCGCTCATGTCATTATGGGGGTACACCGACCTCTGGGCCTTAGTCAAACGAACGCCATCGATTATCGAGCCATGATTTAATTCGTCTGAGATGATGAGATCTTTTTGCCCCCTGACAAGTGTCGGAATCAGACCAACATTTGCGGTGTATCCTGCTGAATAAATCAAGGAAGCTTCGACACCCTTGAATTCGGCAGCAATCCTCTCGGCTTCTAAGTGCAGATCCAAGGTCCCGGCAATTGCCCTCACTGAGCCTGATCCAGCACCATATTTCTTGGTCGCCTCTATGGAGGCTGTGACGACTTTCGGATGGGTTGTGAGGTTGAGGTAATTGTTCGCGGACAGCATTATCATTTCAGAGCCGTCAACGTTACATCTGGGCGCATTCGCAGATTCAAGAGTGGGCGGATCCCATGCTAAACCTTGTTCTACAAGCTCTTCATAGCGGTGCTTCATCCATGACAGGTCTGCCGCCATGCTTTGTCATGGAATAGGGAGTAAATGGCTGTTGCCAATCAAGTTATGAATAACGAACAATGAAATGTTGGTTCTAGAGTCGAACATCATGACCCTGTACGATACAATGGCCAAAGCGCTAGATCAGAGAGACGCCGGTATGTACACCGACCTGTTCCATGACGACTACAAGTTCGTCAGACATCAGACTGGTACATCGATGGACAGAGAGCAGATGATCGGGATGATGGAAATGATGATGGCCAACGAAAAGGTCGTTGTTCGCGATGCCAGGTGTGTCTACGAAAACGATGAGATACTAGTCGAGCACTCGGTAATGGACTTCCCGGATGGGACCACAGAGGCTGTGATGAGCGTCCATATCCTCAAAGACGGGTTAATTATTCGCACTGAAACTGGTGCTACGCTGATTTCGAAGTAGTCGGAAGAGATTACGGCCATGCACAGCGATTGCAAGAATATTGTGAGGCATATGTGGAAGGTGTGAGGTCATGAAGCAAACAAGAATACAGGGCAAGGTGGCAAGTGGCCTCGGAAGAGCTCAGGTTTTCATGTCCCAACCGCATTATCAAGATCAGTTTAGAGATGTGCTAGGTGCAACAGCATGGCCTGGAACTTTGAATATCGAGGTCATGGGTGAAAATCTGGAAACGTACTCTGGCCTACGAGCCGTGGCTGGGCTGTGTGATGGCGATAATATCGAGGGCGTCGAACCTCATCGGATAAATGGTTTTGAGAGGGAGGGACGCTCATTTGGAGGGGCCACTGCATTCCTGGCCTCAATATCGAAAGATGGTTCTTCTTGGCATGAGTGCGCGATACTCATCCCAGACCTTACACGGCATACTGAGACTGCTGAAATAATTGCAAGTTCATTTCTCAGAGAGTTGCTCCCCGTCAATGATGGAGACTTTGTTTCCTTGCTCGTCAAGTGAACCTAGATGTCCAATCGGACTCAAGAAGCGTGTGTATCTCAGATAAAGCCGTAGCACGCCAGCGTGCTATGGCCCTGGGGTCTGAATTGATCGGAGGCGCGTGGAATGGCAATTCAGGGAGAGGTGCGACCCACGTGGAGGGGATGTCCCTATGATGGATGTTCCAGAGTAACAGTGCATCAGCCGGGGCTCTGCCTAAATCTCTAGCACGGCCAGGATTCCCAAGGGCATCCACAATTTCACCGATACTTGAATTTGAGTTATTTACTGCATTGATGGCTGAAGCCATTCTCCTAACCTGATTCCAAAGGAATGACTCGGCTGTAACTGTGAATCCGACGATTCCGCCATCTTCGCGCCTCCAGAGCGCGCACTCATCCACAGTCCTGACGGGGGACCTTTCCGGATCTGGTCTCGAGAAGGCTGAAAAATCATGTTTTCCGGAGAAAATAGAACATATTTCTTCCAGAATGTCTTGATTCGAGTCATTTTTCCAACCATGAATCATATCTAGGCGATACAGGTAGGTTCGAGAAGATGCTAGTCGGATTGGCAAGGAAGATTTTCTTCTAGAAACGCCCCATACGCATAGCTGCGATGATAGTCTATCCCCAATAGCCCTAATGATTCTAGATTCATCCAAGTTCTTCATGAGTGACGGTTCGAGTTCCAGATCGATTAAATTCATTCTCGCACTTACGCCTGCGTCGGTTCTCGATGATAGGCGTATTTTTGCATTCTCAGACCAGTTCAATTCTTCGATGATGGCCTTTATTTCGCCTTGTACTGTGGGCATATCGGGTTGTATTTGCGACCCGCTATACGCTGCACCGTGATAGCCTACTGCGAGGATGAAACTCTCGGCTTCTTGGCCGGGCCACACATTTACTCCTCGACCAAGTGCTCCATTGCTTCTTCGACAGAAGAAAAACCTAATCCTAGGATGGCAAATTCTATTGCAACGGGAATAAATTGCCTTGCAAACTGCTCGCTTCGATCATAACCAACCTTAACATCAATACAATCGATTAATTGTTTAGCAGCTTCATAAAGATGGAATGAAACATCGACATCTTCTGTTTTCTTACCAAGCTCAATCAGTTTTTTGAATTCTCGAATGGCCATAGGGACGCGATCGAACTCGATAAGAGCATTTGCAAGCGCAGCCTGGTACTCAGCATTTTCTGGTTCTAAACCAGCCGCTTTTTTGAGATAAGATTGGACTTTGCCCTCATTTATTCTATCATTCCCTTTTTCATCAAAATTTCCATTTTCTTGTATCTCAAACATTGCTGCTTCTGCCCAGCCGTGATATCCAGCAGGGTCATCCGGAGAACTGCTTACATGCTCCTCGAAGATCGACATTGCCGTCATGTAATCGCCTCGAGTGATGTGTTGTGCGGCTATTGTGATGATATCTTCTTCGGACATGTGAATCCCTCGTACTACAACCCAGATGCTTTCGGTTATCAACGATATGCTTGTACCCAGAGAAACATCAGGCCCATTTACGACATCCGAAATGCATCAGATGTCTGATTAATTAGGAGGTGGATTTTCTCAGGAGCGTGAATTCCGTAGATGCACGACTCTGGCTCATTCACCGCTTTCGGCCTAGTTCTTTTGAACGAGAGGAATAGGCCGATCCCCGAGAATAATTTCCGTGCCCCTCCGGCCGACTCGTCATTTGGCGTGTCATTGGATACTCCTGCTGCTACAGAAGTCGAGTCGGATGCAATATTCANGCCTGAGGCTGTGAGTATCTGTATAGTTCCGAATCTGAGCAATCTGCTGGTGATGGACGTCTCAACGATGAGNTTCTCGATTCGATCNTATCCGATGCTCTGGCTATTTGCATCGAAATACATGAATCGTTTGATGAGGTGTATCCGNCGATCTGTTATTGCATATGTGAATGCTCTTTGGTAAACCGCCGTGAATGCAATCAGAACCCCTGCAAACATAGGACTCAACAGGAAATAGTAGCCATTACTCCAACTAGGCAGGGGAAAATCTCCATCTCCGAAAAGGCCAACAACGTTCATACCGATCTCCAAGGAAACCCAAAGAGCTGGTACTAAGGCTGCAAAAACAACCCACATTATAGTCCACTTTCCAGAGGTAGGGCCATTGGAAAAATGGATTATTTTTGCAAGTATTAGCATGACCAACATGAGACCGAAGACNCCTGAAAGGTCTGCACCGAGATGAAGCGTCTTGATCACAAATGCCATCTGACCTTCNCCCTGTGGTCTTTCAGATATNTTCGCCCACCAGAAAAACAAGTACAAACCCCCCATCANGCCTCCTANCACGTATCTCCCATACATGCTACGTGCTGTAGGGTGGCCCATCCAGAGGATTTGCTCGGAATCTGTCAANGTGGGTATTCTGTTNCTGGTGGCCTCACTGTTGAGTTGGTCGCCGNCATTGGCCATGATTATCGAGATAATTCATTTCAATTTAGGATTCCCCAAGCATGCTCTGCATTGCCACGTATCCATTTGAAATCTGAGATATTCCTGTCACCAGCCTCATCAGATAGGAGNATATGCTCTACTTCGAGAGGGTACTCGTTGTACGTGAGGTGGCTTGTGAGCCCTGCTCTTGTGGGTTGATCGAAAGTCCAATGCGCCCTTGAAGTGGCCCTTACTTGGAGTTCTACGTTTACCCTGTCGTTGTGGAGTCTTATCCTGAATCTTGGGAGTACTGAACCATCTGAATCTCTCAGTGCGTTTGGCTCATCAGGGCGAATGAGTTCAATCGATCCTTTTTCGAGTTTCTCGGTGGTTCCCCTGGATCGATCGTGCATCAGACCCCTGGCATTACTTGGCCACCTGATTGAATCCCTTTTGGGCCAAGGTACCGAATCTTTCTTCGACATCGACCCTGAGATGTGCGGCAAGAACCAGTCCAGATACGTCCCATCATCAAAATGAAGAAATCCCCAGAACCATGGTACGCTAGGAGCTTGGACGGTTACCTTCTGAAAGTATGCTGAACCTTCTACAGNCTCTCCATCTATCGATACGTTGGCTTTCATAGCGTGTATCCTGAGGATATCNTACCCCATCCCCATTGCGTAGACGTTGTTCGCATATGTTGCGCTGCTTGGACGTTCCCACCAAGGGGNCAATTCTGCCTCGAAGGATTTTGGNAGATCGGGATTAGACTCGTAATCTGATTTGAATGAAAGCCACATCTTGCTTAGGTCTGGCAGCATCCCAAAGGATAGGTCATCGCTTGTGAGGGGGACTACTGCGCCGCCGCCCATGCCCANCCCGNCCCCTGGCCAGTCGGGGTGTGTGTCTGTNAATGCTGCAATTCGNCATTCGGTCATACGAGCTGGCTCGTGCATCACATCCCCGTCATACCACCACGCACATACCATTCCAGGCAGAACGTGGCCATCATGCTCATCTATTGCCATCCTGGCGCCGGGCTTCCACCAGTGATTGTTCACCCTTATGGAAGGAGTCTCCTTAGTTGACCATAGAACCATGAGTTGGCGTGATCTCTCCGGGTGTTTCGGATCCGGCAGGACCAGGATGAACCACCACCACCACCATGAGAGCCTCTTGATGGGCGGCAGTATGTCGAATCGCCACATGGTGGAAAGATCCCCTCCGAATCTTTTCATCTGGTCATTCAATCAATCTCCCTCCTATTGAATATTGATTGGCCGATGAGTATCGGGAACGTTATGAAGACGAGAAGTACGACTATACTGAGNCCCATCGCTAGAGCCGATGAGCCCGTTCCGAAGGTGTGTACGGGAGGGTTCCAGAAGAATGCCAAACCACTATCAAGATTGAATGCTGTAGCCATCTGAGCGAGCATGATGGTATCCGGCCAAGCGAGAATTACAATCGCATCTATCATTTGGAGTGACCAGTGGGATACTGAGATTATTGGGACTAGGTCTGCTCCGAACAACGTCATGACCGCCATTGCGAATTCGTATACGCCATATACCAGTGCGAAATAGACNCCNTATTTTGGAGANACGAGNCCCATNGNATTGAAAATTGAGCCGTAAGCAGCAAGAGAAAGCACCGTTACTATGCCTATGCCGAACCAGACATTGATGTCNCCCAACCTATTNCCGTCCGGCCCAATGGTAACGGTGATGATGGCCATGATCAGAGACATTGCAAGCACGAAACCACCTGTGAATATGAGGTACCCCGTGAGNCTNTANACAATGAATTCCCCACGNTGAATTGGTTTTGAGAGCAAGTAGTGCAGAGTTCCATTCTCGCTCTCATCGCGNATGAGTCCCAACGCCAAGAACAGNGGCANGAAGATGCCGATGATCATAGCGAATGCGATTTTNCCTGTAGCGATTATGAANGATCTGTGGGAAGATTCCCCTAGAAGTTCTGAGTCAACCGGATCTTCGTCAACCATTTCATCCTTGTTTATTTGTAAGACGGAGCCATCTGGGCCTCTTATCCACTGTACATCACAGGCTATGCCATTTCTATTTTCATCGTTATTCTGATTTCCCGTGGGGAGGTAGTAATCCTCTTGCGTGCAGTCTCCGTCATCATCGAATCCCTGGCTTTGAGAGGGGTTTTCAGAGTCCCAGTCCAATCCGTCTTCATCGATATATGCGCTTGGNGGGTCTGGAGCGACGTAGTAGCTCTCAGTTGTTCTACCGTACTCTGCATTCCAGCCCTCAGCNACTGCCAAAGTTCCATTTCCGTCAAATCTCAAGAATTGGACATACAGGGAGTTGTCGGCAAGAATACATGCAAAGGGGCTGTACCCGTAGGGGGTATTCGCCAGATCTTCCCCGATTATTTCAGGGCATTCGTCTCCAGATCCGTCGTATTTGGAAGCGATATTCTCCCAATTTCCTATGAATTTAGACGGTCCGAACACATCCCACGTATAGTTTCCAGAGTGTGTTCGAACACCCCAATAATTGATTTGGTCTTCAGGGATGAAAATAGCAGCCCCAGGGTATTCTCTATCGTCATAATCGCTGGATCCGTACTTCATCTCCTGGCCGAGCGGGTAGCCGTCACCGTCGAAATCGACAGAGTCCCCGTCATTATCGATAGATTCGAAGCCTTCCCTCACCGAATCGATATAGAATGCTGAGAGAAGTGTAAGCAGCAAGACGGATACTCCCATCACAGTCCATGTAGAGGTCTTATTCTTGAGTTGCCTAACTGTGAGTTCGATTATCGCTCCGGCTTTTCTGTCGAGTGCTGTCCACACAGTCGTAGCTAGACGTCTTCCTTGGGAGTCTATCTGATCCTTCCTGCTCATCTTGAATCACCTACAAGGTAACCAAGAAGAGATTCCAAATTGTCATCCGGATTCTCAATAGAGTGTATTGGGACTCCTGACTCAAGNATGAGCGCTGGCAAAATAGAATGCGCCTCCGAGAGATCTTTGGTCATTATCTCGAGCCTCTCATTGTCNAGGAATCTAACGCCGTAAACAGGTTGTTTGTCGATGAAGCTTGATGCGAGAGCCCTTGCATCTTCACAATGTATCAGTATTCGGTGCGGGTGCTTGTCGNGCATTGCTCTAATTGCATGTAGATTCCCGAGGGCAACAAGCCTGCCAGCATGAAGGATGACAATCTGCTCGGTTATTCTCTCGATTTCTTCCAATATNTGGCTCGAAAGCAATACAGTCTTTCCTCGTGAACCCATTTCTCTGATTACNTTCATTATGCTAGTTCGCGCCAAGGGATCNCAGCCATGCAGAGGTTCGTCTAANATNAGCAAGTCAGGATCGTGGACGAGTGCNGCTGCGATTTTGACTCGTTGNCGCATGCCCTTGCTGTACTTGCCTATCTCCTTGTTCAGAACGTCTCCTANATCAACGAAGGAGAGAGCCTGTTCAGCTCGAAATTCGGCTTCTGACCTAGTCATGCCGTGGAGTCTGGCGAGAGTGGATACGAAGTCAATCGAAGTCATCCAGTCATACATCCTCTCTGATTCGCTAACATAACCGATTCTCCGATATGGTGCGGTGGAGTCCCAAGGATTTGTCCCAAAGAGCCGTACGGATCCTTTGCTCGGTCGGATTCTGCCCATCAGGAGTTTGAAGAGTGTTGATTTTCCTGCACCGTTCATACCTAGAATGCCCGTTACACCCCCATCGATTGCAATCGATACGTCATTTACGCCTATGACCTGTCCATACCACTTTGACACGTGGTCTAGNGTCACAGCAGGCGGATTCGTCATTCCCTAGTCACCTCCAATGACGCCACACGNCTTGCGAATATCGCCAATGAAGCCGCATTCATCGCTACCAANGATATGACCGATAATGCGAGAGGGTGGTCGTAGTTGGATGGAAGGCCAACGAGCCACTGTCCAACGTGTGCTAGGCAGTCGTATGGGCTAACCATGTACACGTAAGTGGTATTGAATTGTATTTCTATCAGCCATGCAATAAGTTTGGAACCTAGGATGTATCCAAGGAATGAAATTGACGCTGTGAATCGACTCGTACTTATGCTTGAAAGTGCGATTCCTATCGAGGTGTAAGTGAATACCAGGAAAATTCCGGCAAATAATCCCCCGATGAATATTGGTATCGTATCGGCTATGAACGACCAGCCCTCTCCTTTGAAGACGACAGCTGCGGAATAGTACATCATATACGTTAGAAGAATCACTATGGCGAGGACGGATGCAGCACTTAGCCATTTCATGGCTGCGTAATCAAGCCGAGAAACTGGTCTTGAGAAATATATGGCACTAGTTCCATTTCTTCTATCATCGGATATCAAGCCGCCGACTACAAGAGCTGTCAACAATGGCCACATGCAAAGATTACGCGGGAAATAGCCGAGTACATTGCCCCACAAATTGTACCTGTTCACCCCCCACATCCTATTCAGAAACCCTGTTGCATCGTCGCTCACCATGGTGGAAAGTAGCAACATGAGTATTGGCGTCATCGAGCCCAATATGACAACGAGCAAAAGTAGCCTTACGAATGGGTGGTAGCGTCGGTGGCCAGAACCTGATACTATCCCGTATACATGATGCCTATAGATAGCATAGTTTCTGACCCATCGTGGACCGAGAGGGCCATTCCATGGCCGGTATATTTGTTCGAATATCTTGCCTTGCATGGGCCTTGCCACCGTTGCAGATGAGTCGTCATCGCCATCGCCTGAACCGTAGGCTGCCTCTATCCTGGCTTCGCCGAGACTTGCGGCGCCATCAGATTCGATCATTCTTCACGGCCCCCGATAATAGCAGAGGCCCCCTTGGCCTCTTTTCCTAGACGTTGCATGATTAGGAGGAAGATATCCTCCAAGTCTGGTTCGTACTCCTTCAACACCCTGACTTGGGCGTTTGTCTCGGAGGCTCCAAGAAGAATGGCCGGAATTGTCTCGTCACCATTCATTTCGACCCTCATTATACGCCCCATTCTTCGAACACGATGACCTCTTGTCAGTAGCCATTCCTCAAGTTTCGTAGCCTTGCCCCAAACAGATATTTCGATTTCTCTGGTAATTTGGCGTGCGAGCTCATCTATGCGGCCTTCGAGGACGATCTTTCCCCCTGAAAGCATCACTACCCGTTCACACACACCTTGGATATCCTCCATGACATGGCTAGTCATGATGACGGTCCCTCCTCCGTCAGAGATGGTTCTTCTCAGGGTGTCAAGCATGAATTGCCTCGCGGATGTATCCAGCCCATTGGTGGGTTCATCGCAGAAGAGTATCTCGGGGTCATGAACAATTGCACACGCCAGTTTAGTGGCCTGTCTCATGCCTGTCGAGAAGCTGTCAATAGTGCGATATCGCTGATCTTCCAAACCCACATACTGCAGAACTTCATGTGCTCTCTGTGTTGCTTGGTCAGGACGCATTCCAAGGAGTTCACCGGCGTATCTGACATGATCGACAGCAGTTAGGCCCGGATCTAAAGAATCATATTCTGCCATGTAGCCTATTCTAGATCGTATCTGTGGGCCCATGGTCACAATGTCCTTTCCAAGAACTGTGCCGCCCCCCTCGGTGATTCTTATCAAACCCAATATGCATTTGAACAGAGTCGATTTTCCGGAGCCATTTGGCCCCAATATCCCTATCCCGCCAGAGCCGATGTCCAAATCAACGCCGTCGAGTGCGGTATGTGGGCCATACATCTTCCTGAGCCCACGTATCCGGATAACTGGGTCACTCACACCTTATCCTCCGCTGCGTGTTTGTCTATTGTTCAAGCAACCTATCAATCAATCCCCGTGAAGATCGTCTCATTCAAGGTAATGCACCATCCCTGACTCGTACTGCGACACCTTTCCTTAGTACTGACATTTCATGCATAGTTGAATTGGAGTTTCCATGTGCTACTAGAGCCCCATTTTCATCTACAATCAAACATGGCTGCCCAACAGTAACCCATTCGTCTGCTCCGATTACAAATCCATGCATAACATTCCTGCCGGCCCCTACNAATGGTATGGCATCTGAATGGATTGTGACTCTGGCGATNCCGGGATGGGCCTGAAGACGGTTTTCATTGCTGATTGAAAATCCAAGAGGAGGTTGGCCCCCCATTAGCGAGTGGAGCGCCTTGGCGCCTTCCAGTGCAAGGGATAAGCCCCCATCATTCAATCGAGGTGAGAACAGGTGACGGTCNTCCGACAATACATTCACTGGTCTCCCGGTCTTCGAATGTCTGACAGACATGCCATCTGTTATTCGNCATCCATCAGAAGGTTTCACTCCACAAAGGACTGCGAGTCTATCTACCGTGGAACACCTATCCAACCACGATCTAATCTCGTTCCCCATTATGGCTTCAGAATCAGATGCTGTTCTGTATTCAAGAGGGGTTTCATCCAATCCGAGATGATCTAATCGAATGTATGATTCTGTAGAATTAGGATCAATCAAAACAGAGTCGTCACTGCCCTCTATCCGACACCATGGCGATAAATCCTCCAATGAGTAGGGAATTATTCCAAGTGGTGTGTTCACAAACAATGCAGTCTTGGGTTCATCTTGAAGAATCTCGGCTACTGCACTTCCGTATGCAGTTCTCCACGGAGGTTGGCTTCCGTGCAGGATTACAACATTCGATGGTGGNCCTGTCGATCCGTCCCACCACGATCCCGGTAGCCTCCATCTCTTTTCCAATAACGTGCCTGCGTGAATGATGTGCGGTCTTGCAGAGAAGTCTTCGCCAAATGGTTCAGAGGAAGGTCGAACTGGATCGGTTGAAGAAATAAGTGAGGCCAACCGGCGTCCTACCGGTAATTTTGAGTCTTCTTTGATGGTTTGCAGTATCTCCTTAAACGCCTTTCTAAGATAGGGGGATGCGTGACTTCTACGTTCAGCAAGATTCCATATTGATCCATTCCTTATGGCTTCCCTGCATCGGGATAATTCCCTCTGTGTGACCTCAAGATTATGTCTCGCAAGAAGTGCTGTCCTGGACTTCTTATCCATCTCCCTGACCTCCATCGGAGTATAATCTTCGAGATATCTTGATGAAACAGGCCACTCCACGGCAGATTCGATTCTATGGGTTCCATCCTCGGAGAGTATCCTTCCATCTTTGGCAAAGAGGGCGTAAGCTGCTGAATCGAAAAGATCTGCACCGAGTGCTATGCAAAGTGGGAACAACATGGGGTGTCCGCAGCCAAAGATATGNACTGGGCGATCCGAAGGTAGTGCTGACATGGAAGAAAGAATCACAGAAAATANNTCGGAATACCTCTGTGTTTCCATAAGTGGGACGATTCCCCCTATTGGATGGACTGAGAACCGCTTTCCTCCTGCCTCTGAGGTAGCCATTCTGGATGATGATTCCACTCTCAAATCCTGATGTGTTCCTCCTTGAATAGGCCCGTTTAGAAGTAATTTTTCNCCTGCGGCTTCAAGTGACGCATTGGCGCGCTTTGCAGTTATATCGACAGCATCCTCTATCTCTTCCCTAGTCATNTCAGGGCGCCCGAAGACGTCCAGCATGGTCCCAATGTCCACTCCGATATCTCGCTGAAATTCAACAATCTCCTCGATTCCNACCTCGACATCCCCGTAGACATATGACTGGAAGGTACCTGAATCAGTCATTATCACTCCCGGGAAATTCAGGAGTTCGTGTACCCCATGTTCCAGCGCCTGTTCACGAAGTTTTTCGTGCTTCCATATCACATACGAGTTCGTTATAAGTGCCCTGAATCCGAATTTATCCCACATTTCTCTTGGTTCAACGGTAAGTATGTTCGGATTTACAACTGGCAAAAGAGCGGGTGTGGTCAATATCCCGTGATTGGTATGGATTTTCCCTATCCTAGCAGCCCCATCTCTATCCACAATCTCGAACTTTCCAAAATCNTGCGGCCTGCAAGGGGGGCTTTCCTTGATCATGCTGATTCCGCCTNATCACGAGATGGTGAGCGGTNCAAGATAGTGACTGTGACAACGCCCTCCTTGAGAGTCATTTTCACGAGGTCTCCTGAATTTATCTCAATGGTTGGATCGGCATCAAAGCCATGGCCATAGGGTATTGCCTGTATAGAAGCGGCAGGGAGAGTAAGTGGGCAAACGTCCCTGTTCAAGATTGCTGCAGGCGCCTTTCCCCCGTANGAGAGGCCCATCAGCACATAGGGAGCTACAGTGGATCCTGAGCCTCGCGGGTAGACGAGTATCTTCCCACCTACGGCCTGTCCGTGAAGAGGNTGCCCGGGTTCAGTTACAATGCCTGTTTCTGGGTCCACATATCCGAGATACGTGATTGGTATGTCGGTGACAAGCGCCCTAGCAGTCACATCGAATGAATGCTGACTTGGTAGGCCAGATCCCCTCATGGAAGTGTCTCCGCCCTTCCATGTTTTAGCGGATATCATTTCTTTTGCATGAGATTTTTCAAGCGAGGGAGGGGGGCCGGCGGATAAATCTGGATCGAATGCATGTGCTACGCACTCGTCTATTCGTGCAACGCTCGTAGGCATTGAATTCAAACCGCTAGTGAGGTAATGTTCGGCCTTCATTGAATTGGTGAGCAGGTAGTTGTACCGACTCCTGTTGTACGGAGTCACTTCGGGGCAAGTATCCCTTAGAAGCAGCACGCCCCCTTCTTCGAGAATATCTGATGTGCCATCTTCGAGAAGTTGGTCATGCACCGTGCCTGATGTGAATAGCCATAGACGATGGTCAGGTATCTTTTCACCCAACTCCATTCTTGCTCGCACTTCTGCTGCTACTGCACGTGCTTCTCCAATACTTGCCTGTGGGCATCCAATCACNACCAGATCTACTCGGCCGACCGGGGCAAGACGCCCATAACATGCGTCGAGATCTTCTTGCGTGAAAGAGACTGANCCCTGATATTCAGAATCTGGAGCGTCCCGTGTTAGGCCNTCTGCCCACAGCATCGGACAACCNAAATTTGCTGCTGCTGCAGTGAGTGCCTTCTTCATCTCAAATGTAGCGCTCGCNGGCAGGCCCTGTATCCTGGGCATTGGTCCGAATGGAAGTGACCATTCTGGCTCGATTTGACGGCCTATCCAATCTCCAAGGACTGAGAAGTCTGTTGGGTCAGCGAGATTGCATTCAACTTTCACCAGAATATTCGGCTTTCGATTGGACTGAAGATGGAGTCCCCAAAGTGGAGCCCATCCGGTTAACGCAGTGGAAAGTGCTGAAAGACCGGATTCCCTGTTNGTNGCTAAATCTGTGTACGTATTGGCAAAGCACACAGCGTTCGATTCTGCCCAGCTACCTATCCCGCTACTTGATTCTGAATCATGATCGTAAGGCGTACATGACAGNGTTGTTTGGATGCCCATCTCCCAATAAGAGGTCACTATCTCGGCCTGTAAGATCATGAAATCNGGATAGTCAATTCCCATCTGATNGATCTTAGAAGAATCACATCCAGCCGAATTCAAAGTAGTGGGTATAGCGACCTTGGCATCGCCATCTGAAGCCAAATCTGCAAGAAACCGTCTAAGACCTACTCCACCAGTAATCACAGAGACGCCAGAAACATGCGCATTGGAAGCCTTGGTGAATTGATTTGCTCCAGCGGCAAGGGCAAGATCTGTCACTAACCGTGCTGCCTTTTGACGTGTCGGGCCGTGCTCTCCGGCAAGCATGGCAGCGAGCTCACCGGGTACCTCCATGCATCCCAATGAGGCAGAGAGGAGATGAACATAGGGTTGCGATGGGGCGGTACGAGGCTTCATTTGGCTGTAGTGTGTCGTGCAACCATGTTAGAAGCAGGCCAGAAGGCGCCCTCGTTCAAAGCTCGTATACAAGATGGTACGGAGGTGTCTCTCGAAAGCATCCTTTCTGATGGGAATGGTTTAGTGCTCTTTTTCTATCCTAAAGACAGTACNCCAGGCTGTACCAAGGAAGCTTGTGACTTCAGAGACGCNTATGAGGTATTTCGCTCTGAAGGATACAGGGTGATGGGGGTCTCGAAGGATTCCGCGAAATCACATGTACGATTCTCAGAGAACAACCAATTACAATTTGATCTGATTGTTGATGAGGATTTGAAAGTCCAAGAGGCATACGGAGTTTGGAAAGAGAAAACAAACTATGGAAAGACGTACATGGGAACTGTTCGTTCCACATTTGTAATTGACTCCAAGGGCATTATTTCAATCGCGAAATACAATGTAAGGGCTACGGGCCATGTTGAAAGAATTGCAACTGAGATGGGGATAGTTGTAGAAGAGTGATTTCAGGGGGCCTTGATCTTTGAAAATTGAGGATAAGCGAGAATTCATTTCCTCCTTTTTGGGCAGATGTGTCAAATATGCTGATTTGTCCTTGGAAAGNAAGGTCGAAAGAGGAGGTNANGATATTGAAATTAGCAGNTGGAAAGCCTATCGAGATTTCACTGCATACTCTGCTTCAGAAGTCATATCAGGTGCTCTTGATGAATGGTTAGACGGGAGTTCGGATAGCGCCCTCCCAAGCGCTCCGGAACCACTTGGATCNGAGATACTGTCAACAGACATTAGAAAATTGAGCCATGTCGAGCGTAGAGGGCTCATTGCAAGAGTAATCGGCCCGCGTCCGGTATTCTTAGTAGGAACTCGTGATTCAAGCGGCGCCCGCAATCTGGCACCCATGTCCTCAGTGAGTATTCTTTCAAATACGCCCCCANTGATTGCAATGAGTCTGTCTTCGGACAAAGGAGGTCGTATTCGAGATACGTTCCACAACATAGAGAATGGAGGATTGGGCTCGAAAGTATCCATTCACGCGCTTCTCGGAGATAGACGCAGTGCAATGGATGTGGAAATATCTGCTCAGCCCCATCCCAGCGATGTGAGTGAATGGGATCTTGTCTCTGGAAGATTGGTTGAATGTGAATCTGGAGATCTTCTTTCCACCGCGATTGCTACTGTACATGCTGAAGTCGTAGAAATTAGAAATCTTCCAAGAGATTGTAAAGCCAGTCTAATAATAATGGAAATCGACTCAGTCACACTTGCATCAGAAGACGGTGAAGAACGTCGTCCACGTCTTATTCAGATTTCAGATGGGGCCTTATCGAATGATATCGGGCCATCTGGATGGGCATATGCCTTAGATTGGTAGAGNCTCTTTTTCTGAATCGGAATCCTGCCAGATAGCTGTTCCGAGCACATGGCGCTTCTGATCAACTCGCACGCCTCTACCAGGCACAACGAGGAGGCATCCCTCTGAATCTATTCTGAATGCAGGCCTTCCAATTCTTGATGCTGAGTCCCCTATTCTCTTTCTCAATGCCCCGCGTTGTGTTTCCACGTGCCTCAAGTCTGAGAGATCGACTATCACTGTCTCACCAGATCTGAGGGCATCATCGAGAATAGTCGCATCTATCCCCAATCTATCGTTTGGTTTGAGGTATCTAACGACTCTAGAAGGCCTTGGATTTATTCTACTGGTCCGCTCTGACCATACTGCTCTGTCCAACTGATGGAATGGATGGTCGTCGCCCACTCCACGTACATCACCGCCATTTCTGTTCCAATCTTCGGAGTCGGGCGCGACGGGGAGGCCGAGGGCTCTTTGTAGCCACTTCACGACCCTCAGGAAGAGTCGTCTTCCATCAGTGCTTCCCTCAAAGATGATGAAATGTCGCTAATATCGTCATCAGATCGCGAAGTCGGAGCAGCGGTTTTGGAGCCGTAGAGTTTCTCTGCAAGGTCCTCCATAGATTCGCGTATTGGATCTTCATTGACTATCTCTTTTTCAATGGGGATTGGTTTACTCGGCTTAATCGGTCTTCTGGTTTCTCTACTGGCGTCATGCTTTTTCAAGGCTGGATCATTTGACCCCTTTCCACGTCCCCGGAGAATCATAGTCACAGCGAAAGCTACCACGACAAGTACGCCTGCTGAGACTGCAATCATACCGAATGGCTGCGGGGCTGGATTAACGGATATCTCGACATCCCAGTAGGATGATTCAGTCCCGTCGCTTACGATGAGTCGAACTACCCTGGTTCCTTCCTTGTTAAACGTGGTTTGAGTGGAATATCCAATGAGATCTCTATCATTTCCAGAATCCCCATCTCCATTCGAATCAGACATGATATCCAAGTCCCAGGCGTAATCCAGATTTGGTAAATCGTATGGCGTATCTGATGATCCTTGGGCTGAAAGAATGACCGTGTCGCCTTCCATGGGCGATTCTTCAGAGATTGCTCCGAGAGCAATTGGGGCCTTGTTCCTTACAGTTATAGGAATCTCGACTGAAGCAGTTGCGCCGTCGTCATCAGATATGTGTAAAATTATCGATGTAGGAGCAGCATTAGAATCTCCCCACGTATAATCAAAATTAGAACCCGTGTAGTCGCAGTCGTCGTCTACTGAACCTGATGCTGATGTATCCATAGTCAAATCGAGATCCCAGCATATCTCAATATTCTCCAAGTCGCCGGGAGTATCCCTTACCGAGACTGAAATCGTAAGAGGGGAGTCTTCGAAAACCGGCAATGGTGGAGACACTGGATCAATTGTTGGAGGAGTGTTGATGACCTCTATAGGCACAGTTGTGATTCCAGTTGATGCCCCGTCATCATCGAATACCTCTATGGCCAGAAGATGGAATCCTGATGTGGTGTACACGTACTCTGTGACGAAGTCGGGAGAGTAGTCTTCCACGATCGGTCCGGACGATGAGTCTGCATCTGGCCTCCATATTGCAGACAAAGTGGACATGTCGCCTGGACTATCTGATGCCACTGCCGTAAATCTCAGTAAATCGCCCTCATTTACTGTGTAAAGGCCTCTTGAGTCCTGCGATAGGCGGTTTGGGCCGAACCAGACTTGGATGGATTCCAGTACTGGCGGCGCATTCAATACCAGTATATTTGCATTGATTGTGGTCTGAGCACCGTCATCATCCACGATAGTGACTGATGCGACCACATCACCCTCTTGACTTGGGGTGAATGTGCATGAAACGCCCAATGTGCCCTCTATACAGGACTCATTCCAGCTGATACCAACCGGTGAAGTGGGTGTATTCGTATCAAGGTCCCTTACGTTCTCCAATTGAAGTGTAATCTGATCACCTATTACAATCGAGGAATCATATGGCAGCAATGTTGCTTCTGGTGGGCGATTGAGGACATTCACAGTGGTGCTTACCTGGCTGATGTCACCCTCGTCATCAGTAATTGTGACTGTTACGTTGTATTGACCATCATCCGACCATGCCTGAGAATGTGTACAACCAATGGCACTCTGAACCGTTCCATCGGGCATCTGAGATTCGATTTTACAGGTTACTTCGCCGCCATCCGGATCATTCGATGCTGTGGCGTCGATGATGACGTCTGTAAGTGTGAGAGGGTCGGAGGGGATGGATACATCAGCATAGGGAAGCCTGCCTACGTAGACGAATATGTCAGCAGCATCATTCGAAGGATTGCCGTCGGATTCTCCAGTATCTATCGAGAATGAGATCAATTCATTGCCCATTATTTCAGGGACTGTCCACTCGAAGTTAGCAACAGAAGTTCCGAGGGAAGGCAAAGAGGGGAATGATTCCAAGCCTATGGTTCCTGTATTGCTCCCAAATGCCTCCACAAAGCCAGGGGGTGCTTGCATTAGGCCGTCATTTACAATCGGTACCGAGATGGTAACTATGTCTCCCGGCACAGCATCGTAGGGCGAAGGGATGGTTTCGATTGTATCGGATCTGTTGCGCTCAACCGAAATTGAAACAGATTCTAGTTTGAGATCTACCTCATGTATGTCGGGGTCGAGTGTAACTGTTGAGACTCCTATGTCATCTGTTCCAACTCTAGCCAAAATACCGTGTGAACCGTACTCTCCGACGACATACGAGTCGTCACCATACGCGCCATAATCGAGAGAAAGGAATGCTGATCCGTTGGAAGCAGTCGTGACAGTTGTCCCGAAACCTGTCGCATCATAACTAACTTCCACATCAGTATCTTGCAAGGGCGTGCCAGAACTATCTGTAACATTGACCCATATGGGAGATTCAAGATTGAATGGTGAGAGGGGGTATCCCAGGTCCACATGGACCTCAGTGGACCTGAATGCAAGATTTGAGGATTGAATCTCATGTTCCGCCATCAGTCCGAGTGTAACCTCATTCAGAGTTAGGACGTCGTTCCCTATTGAGTCACAGTGCCAACCGTAACCAACTATGCTTCCATTGACATCTGTCGCAGTTACATTGTAACTCACGGCACAGCCGGAGTGGCTAACTCCAGGATAGCCAGCCTGCACCACGGTAGATGTTGTCTCGACCTGCTCAGAAGAGTCCTGGGGTATGTCCACATACGCAGACGTGCCGGAATAAGTCGTATTCACCGTGTAATTATTCACCCATGAGTCGCCCACATACAGTGGGAAGTCATGTCTCTCAAGAGGAGGCCAATATTCGTTAGCGGCAGTTATTGATGCGATATTACAATTTATGAGCAGGCACACCCACCACGGGCCGTCGAATTCGATATCGATTGTTGCTGTCTGGCTGATAACGGCCATGTCGCTAGCTCGGATTAACGATACAGTCTCCATCTCGACAATTACGTCTCCGTTCTGACCTTCGAGTTGTATGTTGTCTGCACGATAATCTCCCTGTCCAGTGGCCTCATATGCAATTGTCTGAATCCCTCCTATGTCGATCTGCAATACGTCTGTAACTTGGACATCGAGAGTTCCTGTGAGCGTATTTACGTTGGTTGAAACGCCGCTACTAGCTATGAAGTCGTAAACGTCCAACTCCCCATCATAGACCCATCGGTCATTGATTTTCCAGGAAGGTGTATCGACAGAACCGGATGAAGATGAGAATCTCTGATCGAGTTTTTCTTCGCGTATCTCTTCGGATACGGAATCATATGGCGATACAGGAATCAATAGGATTGCAACCGCTGTCCAAAATACAAAATCTCGCAAGCGTGGGCTGTCCAACACAACCCGCTGACGGAAGTCAAGGGTATAATCACTTGTCGTATTCTCAGAGTAGGTCGGCTAACTCATCCTGGATGAATTGGACGGCTTCTAAAATCTCATCTTTCCTTCTCGCGCCGGTTATCACCATCTTACCGCTTCCGAAAATCAAACACACAACACGCGGGTAGTCTAACCTGTAAATCAGACCCGGGAACTGCTCTGGCTCGTATTCCACCTTGTCGAAAGGTAGGTGGAACGTAAGGTTGTTCAGATTGAGTTTCCTAGGCATTGTGGCCAGTGGTTCTCCCTGCTTTATTCCACGGATCTGGAATTTACCGAACTTTTCTTGTTCTTCCTTTGTCATTGCATTCCAGACTTCAATCTCTTCGTCATCAGCAGGACGTATTTCTCCTCCCTCAAGGTCTATTACACGAGTGTTAATGTCGTCCATGCGTGCAGTTCCATCGTAATCTTCGGGATAGTGCAGTGCATATGTGGCGACCATGTTCTGAACCTCAATCTTGACATCTTCTATCTCCCACGTCTCGATTCCTGCTGCTCTTAGATCCCCTATCATGCGAGTGATTCCTTCGTGGATATTCTCCTCATTCTTCCCGCCTGTGCACACGGCTCTTCCTGATCGGAACATCAAGATGGCAAGTTTCGGGTCCACGACTCGATAAACGACACCTGGGAATTGCTCCGGCTCATATTCACAATTCAGCTGGATTGCGATATCAGGCAGGTCCAGTTCTTCAGCAACTCTTGTAGATGCGACTACGTTGACTACAGTCAAGCGTTCTTCATCACTCTTCATGGTGTTTCGCAGTTATATACCGTATATAAGGGGGTGTGGCGAGAAATCAGCCTAAAATCCGAGCTCCTTTGTTGTGAAATGAGCTTATCATGGCTTTAGCGCCATGTAGTTCCATCATCTGAGCGACACGTGTGGGGTCTCTCGTCAGAGCCATCATACACCCGCCACCGCCCGCACCAGTAAGTTTGGCTCCGAGAGAATAAGGACGCACGGATGTGATCAACTTCTCTAAGAATGGCGTGCTTAGGTTAAGTGCCTCAAGCCTACTCTGACATGCATTCATGGCCATACCGACTGTTTCCCATTCAGCAGATGCAAGAGCGGCCAGCCCCATTGCAGTAATGTCCCCGATTGAATCTAAATCGGATTTTCGTTCGGGGTTCGAAGATATCAAATCTGCAACCATGGCGACCATTTTTCCTGTTTTCGATGAGTTCCCAGTGAAACCGAGGACAAGCGATGGAGGGTTGGAATCATCTGGAAGATCGATAGTACCTACATCCCATGTACGAAGCCCTTCAGACGTTTCCAATTCTGCCCCGAACACGTGCTTCACCATGGGTGGAAGTGATGAGGAGACGACGACGCAACCGCCAAGAGCGCTGGTGGCCGTATCTGTCGGACTGGCACGCCCGGATTGGGCAGCTGCCTCCGCCAGATGGGCAGATCTGGCAGCGTCTATCAAGTTAGAAGATTCGCCGATTTGATTGCTAAGAGCAAGATGTGCGGCTACAGATAAGGCTGCAGAGGACCCTTGTCCAGCTGCAGAAAAAAGCGTGCTAGATATCTGAAAAGAGTAGGGGCCGGAACCCCGTGGCATCCTAGATATTATCGATTTCAGATGCGGGTGTCGTATTGGGTCCAGTGGCCTACCTTCAACCGCCCATTCCTTGTTATCTGAGACCGTGACATTTACGCCTGCTTCAATGGCAACAGCAACGGCAGGGTGGCCGTAGACGACTGCATGCTCTCCGAAAAGGATTGCCTTTCCGGGTGCACGCGCTTCTGCCATGACCTCTCGTACCCGGTATTGGGGATAGCCCCTTCGCGTACTTACGTGATGTTCAAGGCCTCATTGCAATCAACGTGGTTCCACGGGACACCCCCCCGCAGGAGAGATTCCGGATGGAACACCCATTGCTTATCGATTACAATGGCATCCCTGGCTGGATGCTTCTCCTGGCATTGGGCGGCATCTCAATTGCATTCTTCGTCTACCAAGTTCAGAAGGCGATTCGATTGGTTCTAAGAGGCAGCTCAGACCCTAGGACCGATGCCTGGTTCAGCAGAGTGGTGGAAGTCGCAACTGGATGGCTAGGTCAGAAGCGTGTACTTGAGGATCGGGTAGCAGGGGGTTTGCATGTCCTGATGTTCTGGGGATTCCTTATGCTGTCAAGCGATATGTTCGATCTTGCCACGGCGAATTGGTTCTCTGGATCTTTCCTCCCCGAAATACTCGTTGGACCATGGAATGGGATGGTCGAGCTGGGATACACGTCTGCATTGATAGGATGTGTCGCAGCTTTGACTAGAAGAGTTGTTTTTACGCCTGAGAAGTTGAAGGGCAAGTCTCAGTTAGAGGGAAATGCAATACTTGTCCTGATATTCACAATTACGACGACGTCGTTCGTAGTTGAGTCTGCTGAGGGGCCATCTCCATTCTGGGAACCTCTAGGCTACTTAGTGGCTCAGGCAGGAGTTTCTGACACCTTTGTGATCGTATCTTATTGGATGCACATGGCAGCCATATGTTGCTTTCTCATCCTCATCCCTCTTTCCAAGCACATGCATCTGGTAATGGCGCTTCCCAATGTCTTATTCTTCGATCGTACCCCTATGGCAAAAATGCGTCCATTGGCAGTTGACGATAGCGGCATGGCTGTTTCTCTTGAGGAATTGGATATCGATACTTTCGGAGTCTCGACATTCGACCAATACACTTGGAGGCAGCTCATTGACGGATGGGCCTGTACTTCCTGCGCAAGGTGTCAAGACGTGTGCCCGGCATATGAATCAGGGAAGTCGCTCAATCCGATGCAGATAGTCCATGATGTCCGATCATATGCCAATGAACATGCTCCGATATTGCTCACAGGAGAGACTCCCGATGAGACCATGATGGAACGTCTTTCCGCGGATGCAGTGTGGGCTTGTACTACCTGTCACGCCTGTGTCGATGCCTGCCCACTTTACATTGAACACGTTCCGAAATTGACAGATCTTCGACGCAATGCGATGATGGAGACCATGGAATATCCCGAGCAACTGAATGTCGCCATGGGCAATTTGGAATCCGGCTCGAATCCGTACGGATTTGGGGCTCATGAGAGAGGCGACTGGGCCAGTGATCTTGATGTAAAAATCGGAGAGCCTGCCGAATACATTTACTTCGTAGGGTGTGCGGCAAGTTTCGATGAGCGTAATCAAAAAGTTGCGAGGGCCACGATATCCCTGTTGAAGGAAGCGGGATTGGACGTGGGCATATTGGGCATGCAAGAAGGGTGCTCCGGAGACCCAGCAAGGAGAGCAGGGAATGAGTATCTATTCCAGATGCTCGCAGAGGCCAATGTGTCCACATTCCAAGAGTTGGGCGTGAAGAGGATCGTGGCATCCTGCCCCCACTGTTTCCATACGTTGGGCAAGGAGTATCCCGACTATGGCGCAGATAAGCTAGAGGTGTTGCATCATTCGCAAATTCTAGCCAAATTACAGGACGAGGGGCGTTTACCGAGAATCGTCGATCATGAAGATAGTGTAACATTCCACGATCCGTGCTATCTAGGAAGAATTGGTGGCGAGGTAGAAGCTCCAAGAGCAGTCATCGGAGGAGTAGACGTTGAAGTGGAACGGCACGGAACTGACTCGTTTTGTTGCGGAGCAGGTGGCGCGCAGATGTGGATGGAGGAGGACGCCGATAAACGTGTCAATGTGATCCGTGCCAAAGAGTTGGCAGAAACAGGTGCAGACACAGTTGCGATAGGGTGTCCATTTTGCTCTGTGATGGTGAAAGATGGTTTGGACTCGATCGGATGTGAAATGGATGTCAAAGACTTGGCTGAGATTCTGTGGGAGAAAATGGTCCAGATGGAAGAAGAGGAAGATGGCACGACAACAGAATCTAGACTCGTTGCATCATACCCTCATATGCCGGGTAATCGAAGAGGGACTCTAAATCGAAATCGTGTTTTGGATTGAAGTTAGAACACTGGTCTAACATTAAGTGCTGAATTTCAATCATTTGTTCATGCTCGAGAATAGCCTGTCAGAAGAGCAGCAAATGCTCAGAGATCTAGCCAGAGATTTTGCAGACGAGGAAATAATGCCCTATGCTGCCCAGTGGGAGAAAGAAGGCGAATTTCCTCAAGCCGCGATAAGAAAAGCACATGATCTCGGACTTCTAAATTGCACTATTCCAGAAAAATATGGGGGAGCGGGGATGAGTTTCCTGGATGAAGTGATTGTGAATGAGGAATTCGGACGGGGGGATCCTGGTTTTTCAACCATCACGGGAGTTACTATGCTAGCATGCCACCCTGTCCTTTATGGAGGCACCGAGGAGCAAAAAAATGAGTATTTGAGAAGAGTTTGTGATGGGAAATACGCATCTTACTGTGTCACAGAACCCGCCGCTGGATCCGATGTACAAGGTATCAGAACTAGCGCAGTATTGGATGGTGACGAGTACATCATCAATGGAAGCAAGATGTGGATAGGGGGAGCGAGATATGCCGATTGGTTCTTCGTTTTGGCGAGAACTGGAACCGAGAATGGGTACAAGTCCCTAAGTGGTTTCATCGTAGATGCCGACAGTCCCGGGGTGGAGATAGGAAAAAAGGAAGATAAAATGGGGCAAAGATGCTCAGATACAAGAGGCATAACCTTCACTGATGTCAGAGTCCCTAAAGAGAATTTAGTCGGATTGAAGGAAAATAATGGTTGGATGGATGCCATGGTTGCCTTTGATCGCTCCAGGCCGATGCTCGCATCTCATGCAGTTGGGAATGCGCGCGGCGCAATGGAAGAGGCATGGAAATATGCTAATGAAAGAGAGACTTTTGGAAAACCAATTTTCGAACATCAATCGATATCATTCATGCTTGCTGATATGTCGACCAAAATAGAAGCCGCGCGATTGCTGACTTACCAAGCTGCTGCTGCAATAGATAATGGTGAAGAGGTCACGTTGAAGGCTGCCCATGCGAAACGGTTTGCGGCCGACATAGGCATGGAAGTCACTACAGACGCGGTGCAGATTTTCGGAGGGTACGGTTATTCTGAAGAATATCCCGCGGCTCGAAGGATGCGTGGAGCGAAAATATACCAAATATTTGGAGGCAGTAGTCAGATTCAGAGAATGATCATTAGTCGTGAAATCCAATCGCGATTATCATAAATCGCTTCCGATACGCGTGCTCATGAGTGACGAATTTACCCAATGGGGGATGACAATTCCCGGGCTCGCGAACATGTATGGGTGCATCCTGATCTTCTGGGGCCTATTCTCTTACTTTACCCAGACTCCTGCGGAGGGTGCGGACCCTTCCATTACCGCAATGATTCCAGCTTTCATGGGTCTACCACTGCTTATGATGGGCGTGCTTTCAAAATTCAACGAGGCGAATAGGCACCACTACATGCATGCTTCAATGGCTGTAGCTCTGATTATGTTCCTGGCAGGAGCATCGAGAATGTTGACAGGCTTCTCTGAAATGTCCAATCTTGTATTGGTTTCCCACATGTTACTGGTGCTTGTTGGGGCCTCGTTCATATTTGCAGGAGTAAAATCATTCAGACATGCTCGTCTTAATCGAGAGAGCTGATTGGATGAAACCAAGGATCGGCATCACTTCTTCCGTCAACAAGAGGGATTACGAATCTGATGGTCGCGATGTGGTCATGCTCCCGTGGAATTATCCCTCGATTGTAGAGGAATGCGGCGGCCTACCACTGATATTATCCGAGGGCGGGGATCCTGAAGCGTGTGTCGATGCGGTAGACGCGCTGATAATTGCCGGGGGCAGGGATATCGATCCGGCCACATATGGACGCGTTCCTGTGCCTGAAACAAATGATGTACGGCCCTCACAGGACATGTGGGAGCTTGCACTAATTGATTCTGCAAAGAAAAGGGGGTTGCCGATTCTCGGCATCTGCAGAGGGCACCAGCTCATGGCTGTCTCGTACGGAGGTTTTCTTCATCAGCACCTCCCCACCACCCCCCCTTACGAAAAACATGGCGCATGGGGCGGCAAATGGTCCAAACATGAGGTATCCATAGTGCCTGAATCGAAACTCTCCGAGATTCTTGGGCTATCTTCTAATGTGAACTCAGCACACCACCAGGGCGTATCTGATCCGGGGAGTCTAGAAGTAAATGCCAGATCTGAAGATGGTCTGATTGAGGGTTTAGAAGACCCGTCGCGAAAATTCGTGATATCGGTGCAGTGGCATCCGGAGGCTCTTGGCCAGAAGTCAATCGTATCTGCACTTGTACGAGCTGCAATTTGAATGAATGGGTTCATCCCCTCAGACGCAGAGGAGTTGCCATGAGTAGGCCGATAATTGGAATCACTGCGCCGACTCGCATGACGAAATGGGGGGCATGGGACATGGATGCGACAGTGATACCCGCAACATACGCTCTTGCTGTGATAGATGGGGGCGGCATTCCAGTCATACTTCCACCGGAAGATGGTGCTATCGACATAGTATCGGCAATAGACGGACTGGTCATCTCCGGTGGGCCGGACATTGATCCCTCGATGTATGGTGCTGATCTGGACCCTGATACTCTCGATACATATCCCAAGCAAGATATGCGCGAGATTGCGCTAATCAAGGCATCCATTGAGGCGGACCTCCCTGTATTGGGCATATGCCGAGGTATGCAAATAATGTGTGTTGCAGAAGGTGGCTCCATGCACCAGCATCTCCCAAAGACCCCTGGGTACGAATCGCATGGTTCATGGAATGGTGCGTTTTCTGACCATGAAGTCACTTTCGAACAGGGTACCGAGATACACAGCGTGCTGGGAGATTGTGTATCGGTTAATTCCACACACCACCAGGGGGTTCGAGATAGTGGGGGTCTGAAAGTGACTGGAAGGGCGAATCATGATGGCCTCATTGAGTCAGTTGCGTATGAGCATCTGAAATTCTTCCATGGGCTGCAATGGCATCCCGAGAGAATAAATCAGTATCAGATGTACGCTGCATTGGTTAATGCGGCGAGAAGTTCATGACCATTGGCATAGGATGCCTGCATGTGCCTCTGAGGCTTTTCAACACATCATCGCGTACGAAGCAGGAGATTGACGTCTCAGGCGAAGAAGTCACGATCTATGCCTGTGGAATCACTCCCTATTCGCCCAGTCACATCGGCCACGCCCGTCAAGCCATAGCATTCGACACCCTGGTGAGATGGCTCAGATTCCAAGATGTTCGTGTTAGATATGTTACAAATTTCACAGACATATCAGATACAATAATCGATGCTTCAAACGAAGAAGGTGTCGACTTTCTCGAGTTGGCGAATCGTCACATATCGGACTACAGGATTTCGATGAATAGGCTCAATGTACTCGATGCTGATGCCTATCCAAGAGTTACAGAAAGTATTGAAGGAATAATCTCAATGATTGAAACCCTGATTGAAAAAGGACATGCATATTCGGCCGAGGATGGAGTATACTTCGAAATTGATACTGCGCCTGAGAAGTATGGACGGTTAACCGGACAGACGCTTGAGATGGTTCGATCGGGTGCCGGAGGGAGAGTTGCTTCCACTGGAGCAGGTAAAAGAGACCACAGAGACTTCGCCCTCTGGAAAATTGCAAAACAGGGTGAGCCAAGCTGGGATAGCCCCTTTGGAAAAGGAAGGCCTGGTTGGCATATTGAGTGTTCAGCGATGGTTCACGAACACTTCGGGCACCAGGTTGACATCCACGGGGGCGGTTCAGACCTAATGTTTCCACATCATGAAGCAGAGATATTCCAATCGGAATGTTGTCTTAATCATGAACCAGTAGTGCAATATTGGATACATAATGGTATGATAAACGTAGATGGAGAAAAGATGAGCAAATCATTAGGGAATTTTTGGACGATTAGAGATGCTATTTCTAAGGTCAATCCTTTAGAATTAAGATATTGTTTAATCAATGCCCCTTACAGGCAACCGGTTGAGTTTAACGATGTAATGCTCGAAGATTCATCGAGCCATCATCAAAGACTAATCTCAGCTTATGGAGAGGGGCTTTCTCTTTGTGAAAAGAAATCATGGGAAAATTCAGATTTTTTGAAGTCTGCTAGCACTAATTTTTCTAATGGGATGAATGACGATTTCAATACTCGAATTGCAGTAGTCGAAGTACAATCTGTAGTCAAATATTTGAAAGAAAAAATTGATAATAATGATGTAGCAGAAATTTCTGCATCAGTTTCATGGTTGTCAGATTTTGCTGGTAAGATTTTGGGACTTCTTCCTGATGACGAATTTATCCTAGATGAAGTTAATCAGAATAATGCTGCCATGTCAGCTATTTCTGACTTAGTAAATGACTTATTGAATCAGAGAAAAGTTGCTCGTGATGAGAAAAATTGGGATCGAGCAGATGAAATTAGAAGTGAATTAAATTCCATGGGAGTAATTGTTGAAGACTCTCCTAGCGGCCCTATATGGAGACTTAGATAAATTATTTTTATCTTTTAGGTCTTGGATTCTATAGCGAAGGACCGATAAGTCATATCACTTGCGAAATAATGTGTCTATCCCATCCGTGATTGAAACTACATGTGTTGTTTTGATAGTTTTTACTACAGCAATGGCGGGATGTTTGGAAGCAGTCGAAACAGCAATGGAAGCCCCTCCTGATTGGGATACAGGCTTAATTTATGTAGATGATCCGTTAAGTCATGAAGATTCTAGAGAGTTTATTACCAGAACAATTTTTGAGCAAGGATATGTGGAAGGTGAAGCTTTTTGGGCAGTATTTGGAAATGAAGAAGGAGGTAATTGTTGCGAACATTATCTGGCAGGAACCAAAGAAGGATGGATTGTTAATTTCGGAGGAGAGTACCCTACTTGGTCAGAAGACAGAGGGCATACTTGGCAAGAATATCAACCATCTATCTTTTCTCAACTTGGTTGCCTAGAACCTAAACCTACTGTCCCTGGTCAAGAAGGTCTTGGAGAAGGAAGTATAGTCCAAGCAACAAATGGTGATTTAATTTCTATGGGTTGGTTCCCATATCCTAGTACTAGTGGAGCTGATCAATTTTATGCATTCCTTTACGACTCTGAAGATGAAGAATGGACTTGGTGTTTCAATAGAACGCCTGAACCATTCTATGATAGATCTTGGCAAGTTGAAGTGATTGGTCCAATTAATGGAGGAGTCTATGGTAACGGAGAATATGCCAGTTTAGTAATTTCCAATTTTTGGCATCAAGTTCAGAATGTCGGTGGCCAGATATCTACTGATGGTTTGAACTATGATTATTTTCCATTCCCTGATAGAGATGGAAATTTAGACAGTATTGAAGTAAATCTTATTTCTTCTGATTTAGGAGTTGAGTGGGACTTTACCAAGCCACATAAGGAAATGAGGGCCTTTCCAGTTCCTTCTGGTGGTTTATATTTTCCAAATTATTTCGTTGATGGTACGGACGCATTCTTAGATACATCACTTAATTGGTGGTCTGCTACTAATCAAAATGGTTCCTCTTTACCTTCAGAGTATTGTGCATTTGATTCATCCAGTGCACTTCATTGCGTAGTTTCCGAATCAACAATGATAACTCATCTAATGTCTTTGGATGGTGGCGAAAGTTGGCAAAATTTCACTTATGACTTATCAGCTGATGCGAGTGCAATTGAAGAATGGGAGTTCCATTCTAGTGGAGTCCATGATCTATTTGTCTTGAGCGTTAGGTATCAAAGTTCTCTAGGCCCCGATGTTGATGTTGCCTATCATGTCCGTGATTTCTCTGAATCGCTATCGCCTGATCAATTTAGTTTCATAGGTCAGGGAGACCTAGATTCTACATCTGGTGCTGGTGCAGACATTAGGTTTGATTTTGCTAGT
Source organism: Methanobacteriota archaeon (assembly GCA_002712575.1). GTDB lineage: Archaea > Thermoplasmatota > Poseidoniia > Poseidoniales > Thalassarchaeaceae > MGIIb-O3. Next base: position 8,600 of record PATZ01000013.1, on the reverse strand, counting down.
ATGGGTATACTACCTGATGGTGGTTCTTTCATTGCTTACCATGACTCAACCGATCCAGACCCTTTATTCGCCGTTGAATTGCTTCTTCCAGCAGTAATGTATAATCCAAATTAGAACTAATTTATTTCCTTGACAGAGAAATTTACTTCTATTCCATCTACTTCGAAATATCCAATTTCTTCAGGAATGTCTCCTTGATTAATGCCTGCATTCCCTGCTCTAGTTTCAATCTGGATATGTGACCAGTCATTATCGAATAACAGTTCATTTGGCTCAATCCATACATTAAGTTCGATTAATGCTTCAACATCAAGATTAATCTCTTTTCTTTTTGCTTGTACATGCCTAATTATATCTCTCGCTAGACCTTTTGATATCAGTTCTTNATTTAGTGACATATCTAAAACGAGCGACACATCGCCTATTTCTTCAATAGATATCGTTGCAGCAGCAAAATTTTCTTTCTCNACTCTCNTTATTTCGATATCTTCCATTGTTATATCATANCCNTCTAGNATACAAATCTCNGCNTCAATTTCAAGTAGGATATTATCTGGNTCTGCATTTTCTAGTAATTCTAATACGGCAGGTAAGTCCTGTCTACATTTTTTACCTAATGATTTACGGTTCGGAGCGATCTCAATCTTCTGGAATCTATCAAGGTCTTCTTCTGTAGTAAGAGATTCTACATTCAACTCTTCGGCCAATATTTCATGGAACTCAGAAATATCCGGTCCNCCTACAATCCAACCCGATTTACAAGGTAGTCTCTGTCTTCTGCCTGCCTCAACTCTCACTCTTCTTCCAGTTTCGGCTAGCTTCCTTACTAGAGCCATTTCTTGTTCAAGAACCCAGTTTTGAGGAGGTAATGTTCTCTCTACCAAATTAGAACCAACAGGCCAATCTGCAAGATGAACTGAATGCCCAGTNAGNTCTCTATGAATCTGATCAGGTATGAATGGAGAAACNGGTGCCATCAATCTACAGACTGTAAGCAATACCTCGTGNAAAGTATGTTGACAAGATCTTTTATCGTTACTTTGNTCTTCATTCCAGAGTCTTCTTCTAGATCTTCTTACATACCAATTTGATAAGTCATTGATTACAAAATTTTCTAGTTCTCTACCTGCTTTATGGAAATCCCAGGAAACAAAGTTCTCATGATAATTTTCAGCAACAGTTGTCATTCTTGAGAGAATCCATTTGTCCAAATAACTTCTTTCTTTTATGTTTACAAAACTTTCTTTATCTTCTGGATCAAAGTTATCTAAAGATGCATAATCTGAATAGAACCTATGTACATTCCATAGAGTAAGGAACATTTTAGCATAAGATTCACGAACTCCATTTGGATCAAAGTTTGTTGGAGTCCATGGTGCACTCTGTGTCATCATGTACCATCTGATAGAATCAGACCCTTCCTTGTTAAAATGGTCCCAAGGATTAACTACATTCCCTCTTGATTTACTCATCTTTTTACCATCTTTATCTAAAATATGCCCTAAAGACAGACATCTCTTGTAGGCTACATTATCAAAAACAGTAGTAGAAACAGCAAGTAATGAATAGAACCATCCTCTAGTTTGGTCTACAGCTTCGCAAATATAATCTACTGGGAAGACATTTTCAAATTTTTCTTTATTTTCAAATGGATAATGCCACTGTGCGAAAGATGCACAACCTGAATCAAACCAGCAATCCATTACATATGGTTCTCTTATCATCTCTCCTGAACAATTAGAATTACTACATTTTAATTTAATATCATCAACATAAGGCCGATGTAATTCAGGAGGTATTGGAGAGTCATCAGTCTTCATTGAGATCATTTCTTCTACACTGCCAATACAATGTTCGTTACCGCATTCATTGCAAATCCAAACTGGAATAGGAGTCCCCCAGTACCTTTCACGACTAATCGCCCAATCTTTGATATTGGAGAGCCATTCTCCCATCCTTTTCGTTCCAGTCCATTCAGGTGCCCATTCAACTTCTGAATTATGACGTATTATTTGCTCTTTTACCGCAGTCATTTTTACGAACCAACTATCCATTGCATAGTATAACAACGGATGGTCCGTTCTCCAACAATGTGGATAGTCGTGAGTGTATATGTGCTCTCGATATAATTTCCCGCTCGAGTCTAATAGATCAATAATATCTGAGTCACATTCTTTGACATATCTTCCATCTAGTCTTTTATGTGTTCCTTTGATAAATTTACCATCCATTCCAACTGTGTGTTGTGCAGGAAAACCTTCTTTCATTCCGAGATTGTAATCGTCTTCCCCATACATTACGGCAGTATGAACAACTCCAGTGCCGTCACTTGTAGTGACAAAGTCGGCTCCAACTATTGTCCATGCATTAGAATCGCTCCCATCGATTGCTCCGGGAAATAATGGCTCGTATGATTTTCCAATCAATTCAGAACCTGTAAATTCTTCTAAAATCTCCATTTGATGTCTCATGACATTTCCTAGAAGATCTTTAGCTAGAATTAACTCCTCTCCTAATTCTGCTCCTCCTCTTCCTTCCCAAGAGTTTGACGGTTCTGCAGTAACTCTGACTTTACAATATATGACCTCTGGGCCAACTGCCAGCCCTACATTTCCAGGTAGGGTCCATGGTGTTGTTGTCCAAGCTAAAATTGATGAATCTTGGTCTTTTATTCTAAATTTAATGAAAACTGCTGGCTCTGAAACTTCTTTGTATCCTTGAGCAACTTCGTGACTAGAATAACTTGTACCTGTTTGAGGGCAGTAAGGTAAAACTTTGTGTCCTCTAAAAAGAAGTCCCTTTTCGAACATTTTTTTCAGAGACCACCAGGCAGATTCAATGTAATTATCATGTAGAGTGACGTATGGGTCATCCATATCTACCCAGAACCCCATCCTTTCAGTCATCTCTCTCCAAGCTTGTTCATAAGTCCAAACACTTTCTTTACATTTCTGATTAAAAGCTTCCATTCCAAATGCTTCTATTGCTTCATTAGACATCAAATCCAGTTGTTTTTGCACCTCAATCTCAACCGGTAAACCATGCGTATCCCATCCCGCCTTTCTTTCGACAATGTGCCCTTCCATTGTTTTCCACCTACATACCATATCTTTGTAAAGTCTGGAAATTACATGATGAATTCCTGGTTTGCCATTTGCAGTGGGGGGCCCTTCAAGGAATGTAAATGGTGAATCTTTAGCCCTTCTATTTTCAATCGACTGATTAAATGTGTTTTCTTCACCCCATAATCCAATTAAGGAAGTCTCAAGAGCCACTGGGTCTAGATTTCCAGCCGCCTTAGGTACGGTCATATCTGTGCCGACACTAGATGCTTTCTTGAACGTGACTAATCCTGAAAAAGTATATTTGTCAATAACCACGACTTCAAAAGGCATAACCTTCTGCGTTTAATTAGATGTCAGAGTCGCTCACTTTGGATGTTGGGGGAATGACCTGTGAAGGTTGTTCAGATAGAGTAAGAAATGCCCTTGAAAGTATTTCTGGAGTTGATTCAGCAAAGGTTTCTCATGAGTCCGGTATCGCTACCATTGAACATCAAAATGTATCTAGAGAAATTATGGTTTCCAGTATTAAGCAAATAGGTTATACCGTGGATGGTCAAGGAGAAGATTTTCATTGGAAAGATAGTGGTGTCTGGAAACAATCTGCTCACAATACCAAATGGTGCTTAGTCGGATGTTCAATAGGTGAATTTGGAACGCTTGCCTATTACTCATATTCAGGAATAACTTCAGGACTTGAATTATATTCAAATATTTGGTATTTTTACGCAATTTTGCCTTTAATCAATGGTTTGGCAACAAGCGTTATGCTGGAAACAGCGATACTGATGAGAGGGCAAATGGATTTTAGGAATGCATTATCTACGGCATTTGGGATGTCTTTTATTTCAATGCTAATGATGGAAATAGCAATGGAAATTACCGATTTACTATTTACAAAAGGCGAATTAGGTTTGATGCCTTTGGCCATTCCATTTATGTTACTGGTCGGATTTTTGACTCCTTGGCCTTACAATTATTGGCGATTGAAAAAATATGGGGCTTCTTGCCATTAGGGTGTGATGATTTTGTCGAATTGGGCCAATTTAGCAGATAATATTTCCGAATGGATTCTAGAATATGCTAAAAATAATAATATTTCTTGCTTAGTAGTGGGAGTATCAGGTGGAATTGATTCTGCTGTTACATCTACCCTATGTGCTAAAACCGGTTTAACAACTATAGTAGTAAATATGCCTATTAATCAAGAAAAATCTCAATACGATCTTTCAAATCAGCATATTGATTGGTTAGTCTCAAAATGGGCTAATGTCGAAAGCCAAATTATTGATTTGTCTGAGACATATGGTACCTTATACTCTAAATTAGCCGATTATGGTGTGACGGAATTATCAATGGCTAATACTAGAGCTAGAATTAGGATGTCCACTCTATACGCTTTAGCGGGTTCAAAAAATGGTATTGTTGTTGGAACTGGAAATAAGGTAGAAGATTTTGGAATTGGCTTTTTCACAAAGTATGGTGACGGCGGTGTCGATATCTCTCCTATAGCGGATCTTTACAAATCAGAAGTATATTCATTAGCGGAATCCTTAGACATAATTCAATCTATTCAAGATGCTCCTCCAACGGATGGACTTTGGAATGATGGAAGAACTGACGAAGATCAGATAGGTGCTACATATGAGGAATTGGAGTGGGCGATGAATGAAATTGAAAACCCATTACCTGAGAAGATGCAGAANGAGAGGCTCGCAGAAGTAATGAGAATATATTTGAAATTTAATCGAATGAATTCCCATAAAATGAAGCCCATTCCTATTTTCAAGTTTAATCGCTAGATTAAAGAACAAATGATTTTGTCACTCCCATATGGAATCATCCNTCGGATATGCTGATAGCGGCCATAAAATGGCAGTAGAGTTTGATAGAAAAATAATTATTTATTGGTGGNTGACTACTAACCTAACGCTCCTTTCAACATTAGTTGGAATACCTGTGATGATATTCTGGCTACCATTTGGATGGATTATTCATCAAAAACAGTATGAACATATGTCGGCTGCTCTAACAGATCGTTCAGTAAATATGCGTATGGGATGGCTTTTCAAGAAACAGCAGAACATACCTCTAGACAAACTAACAGATGTTTCAATTCATGAGGGCCCAATACTAAATGCATTTGGTGTTGTTAGAATGCAATTTGAAACTGCAGGAGCCGCTCCATTCATTTTGACAGGAGTAAAAAATTCTGAAAAATTCCGCGATTTGGTATTGGAGCAGAGAGATTCTTTAGTCTCTAACCCAATTGTCAATAATTCAAATCTAGGTTCCGAGGATGTCTTTGTTGAAATTAGAGATTTATTGAAAAGTATTGATTCTAAACTTAGTGAATAATTACCAAGGAAATTTCACAGACCAAATTATTAGGTCATTTAGTATACATTGTATAGAAATCATAAATGCACCTAATATCATTAATTCTGAGGACGGAACTCCGTCAAGATATGCGCTATAAGCCAGTAATCCTAACATTATGTTTCCAATTGAAGTTAATACTAATGTTCCAATTACTATGATTGGCGTCCATGAATATTCGTTTGATAAATGGAATGATGTGCTTTCAAGCCACAAAGCTGAAGGTATCAAAAATAGAATATATGCAATTAGTAACCTTTCCATGCCAGCACCATCAGAATCTGACCAAGGCCACCTTAGATTTTCTAATTCTGATATTTCCAGTTGGAACAAAGCAATCCACCAATAAATCAGGTATCCTAGGGCCGCAACAAACATAAATGGTACAATATATCTCTGCCATGAATCAGGAATTCCACCCCATAATTTCATCGGATCCGTTGATTTTGAAACACCATAAACATATGATAAGAGTACAATCAAACCACTAACAATTGTAAAAATTCGTAGCAAGTCTCTCGATACGTCCATGTTTATCGTAGAAGACAATCATTCATAATGAATTGTTCAGTTATATATTACAAAGTACCAATACTAAGGACTTCTCCGAAAGTTCATGGTTGAAACTTTAGAGGAACCAAAGTATCAATTAATTATTGATTATGAGGATTTTGAGATTCGACTCTACAGTGAAGTTATTCAAGCCCGGGTTTCGAGTGAAACCGGTCAAAATTTTACCCCCTCAAATAACTTTAGAATTATAGCCAGATATATTTTTGGAAATAATAAATCGAATGAAAAAATTGCTATGACTTCTCCGGTTGAAATGTGGGACAATAAATCAACTATGAATATGGCATTTACTATGCCCTCAGAATATAGTTTTACGAATCTACCAGAACCTAACGATTCTAAAGTTAAAATCGTCCAAGTTCCTGAGAGATTAGTTGCAGTAAAGAGATTTTCTGGTTTCTATGGTTCTAAGAAAGTAAGCAAAATAGCTAGAAAATTGAATAAATTAGTAACCGGAAAAAATTTCAAACCTGATGGAAATTACATCCTAGCAGTTTATGATCCCCCTACTAGGTTACCATTTCTCAGAAGAAATGAAATTTTGATTCCAATTAAAGAAATAAGTTATTCAGAAGAAATAGGTTCAGAGGGGTTATTATGAGCATGCAGAGATGTGGCGAGCAAGAAGTCTTGACATCTATTGAAGATGGAGAAGATGTCAATTTAATTTTAATAAAAAGAGGTTCTGAATCTCCACTAATTAGTAAGATATTGAACTATGCCGAAGAATTAGCGATTAAAGTTATTTATGGTTCAGAAAATGATTTATGGCGTATGTCAAGATCTAATTCAGATGGTGTTCCTGATGTTCTATGTTTAGTTGGTCGTAATCCAGAATCATCATTGAATGAGGTCTTATCTAAGGGTGGATTAATCTGGTTGCTTGCAGGTGCATCTTATCCTGTCAATATTGGATTTTGTATAAGGACTGCTGAAGTCTCAGGTGCCGATGCCGTAATTATCGATGCTGAATTGAATAATCAAGAAAGAAGCGCAGCAAAACGAGCATCAATGAAGGCTCACAGATTCTTACCTGTTTTTTGGACTTCAGGAATAGATTCGATATTAATGGCTAAGGAACATGGCTTCAGAATAATTTCAGTAGAAGATGTTGGTGATTCTGCTCCATGGGATATTGATATGACTGGCAATATTGTTTTAGTTGTAGGAGGGGAAAGAAATGGTATCTCTGAAAAAATTTTACAGTTGTCAGATGAAATTATTAGAATCCCAATGTCTGGTTTTGTCCCCTCGTTTAATTTACAGGCTCCATTAAGTTATGTTGCTATAGAAGCTCAGAGGCAGAGAAGGTGATTATTTTCTTGATTTTACCTTTATGATTTATTGAGTCTCTGTACTGCCCAATGATTATGAATGTGCCAAGCGAGTTAATTTCGATGCTCGATGGCGAACATGGTACGACCAAACAGAAAGCAGCTAGACTCGTCATAGATCTTGCATCTAGTGCGGGAGCAAATGACTTCGTACGTTGTGAGCATTCTCATGTATCTGGAGTAAGTGTAATCACTGGCGGACATGGACTTCGTCGTTTCCTTTCAGATTTGGCAGGAGATGATAGAGGCATTGTTTCAATACCCACAACTCTCAATTCAGCCGGCTGTGATAGAGAAAAAATGGAAGAGATGGAAATAGATTATCCTGACTTTTTGAAATATCAATTTGAAATAATTGATGCTTATAATAATCTTGGAATTGATGCAACCTTATCTTGCACACCTTATGATCGAGGAATCGACTTAGCAGAAGGAATCGGTTCTTGGGCTGAATCCAATGCAGTTTGTTTCTCTAATTCCTATACTTCTTTGATTACAAATAGAGAATCTGGGTTATCGGCATTAGCAACAGCATTGACCGGCTGGGCTCCTCTTTGGGGACTTCATATTGAAAAGAATCGGATTCCGAATATTCATGTCAAAGTAGAATGTTCAATGGAGAATATTTCGGATTGGAGCGTTTTAGGCGACTGGATTGGGAAGCAAATAAGGCCTGAATGGAGGATGCCATGGGGTATGATGCCTCACATTTCTGGACTTCCTCAATATGCAAGTTTTGAAATGAGAAAAGCGTTAACAGCAGCAGCAGCAAATTATGGCTGTCCAATGCTTTGGGCAGATGGCCATACTGTAAAACCACCAATTATTGATAATTATGAAGGAGAATTAGTATTTACAGAAAATGATTTACAACTCCGTTATCGTGAATTATCTCCGAAAGGCATTGTAGATCTCGTAGTAATTGGTTGCCCACAAGCCAGTGTAGGAGAAGTCAGGACCACAGCATCTTATGTCCGTTCTAAGATGGAAAACGGCGAAACAATTCCTGATAAGCGCCTTTGGATATTTACTAGCGGTCATAATTACGATATTCTAGAGTCAGACGGAACCATAGACTTGCTAGAAGAAGCGGGCGCATTAATATTGAAAGATACATGTCCAGAAGTAACACCGTATAACAGAAATAAGTTTAATCATATCCTGACCAATTCTCTCAAAGCCGAACATTATTTAACTTCTGGATTGAATAAAATGCCAACTAGTGTTTCAACAATCTCCGAATGTGTAAATC
>PATZ01000012.1 GCA_002712575.1 Methanobacteriota archaeon | reverse complement strand
CCCAAGAGATGGGAAAAATTAGGGGACATGGTGATTTTCAAACAAGGCACTGACACTTCAAATTGGGATTTGGAAGAAGTCGCAAAAACACTCGGTGCAAAGCGTATTGCAATCCAAAACGAGATTGATTCTGGACCAAAAAGAGAATCCCGTCTTGAGTTGATACACGGTGATGATGGTTGGGTTATTAACAAGGAAAACTTCGTGGAATACGAGTTCGATGCAACTCAGGTAATGTTCTCCTCAGGAAACGTGACAGAAAGAAGGAGAATGGGTGAAATCCAAACTAAAGAAGAGGTAATTGTCGATGCGTTTTGCGGAATTGGTTACTATACACTTCCATTTCTAGTCCGCGGTTTAGCAAAGCATGTTCATGCTTGCGAGATCAATCCAAACAGCATTACTGCTCTAAGAAAGGGCTTAAAGCGAAATGGAGTGAGTGAGAGATGTACAATTCATGAAGGGGATAACAAAATCACAATGAAGAACTTGCGTGGAATTGCAGATAGAGTAATTCTAGGCCTAATTCCATCATCAATGAATGCATGGGGGAATGCGATTCGATGCTTGAAACCTAGTGGAGGAGTCCTTCATATTCACATGAACGTTCACGAGGATGAGATTCAAGAATGGGCGAAGAAAACTGCAGAATGGTTTGCAACTGCTTCAGGAATGAATTCCGAGATTTTGCATACTGAAATAGTAAAACAATACTGTCCTAGAATAATGCACATAGTTCTAGATTTGAAACTATGTTAGTCTTCATCGAGAAGAATTGCATCTGGCTCTTCAACTCTACTTCCAGCATAGAAAACGTATCCAACTACTCCTAAGCCAATTAGAACGACTGAGACTGTTATTTTGCCTGCAGTAGTAGCCAAGAATGATTGAGTTTCATCCTTTGCTGGTTCGTCTTCGTAGGGAATTACTCCAATCATCTCAACCTTGGAGATGTGCACTTCCCAAATCGGGCGCCCAGCAGTAGATGCTGGATTCATCACGATTTCTTCACCTGAGGGGTCATCTGTAGTTGGAACGGCTGCGATTGCCCTAACGTGACTCATGCCATTTCGAACAATTCCAAATGTCACGTATCCCTCATCCTCTCTATTCTCCGGGTCTAAGCCATGAGCTTCTGTTTCAGCGATATACCATTGCGAGTCAGCACTGTCGGGATCTTGACTACGTGCCATACCGATTGCACCATCTACGTGTGACAAATTTTCATTATGCTCCATATCTACAGTTTCACCAGTTCCTCCACTACCACAAGATGCACTGGTGGCGGGATAAATTCCAACTGTTTTGCAGGTTGGGTCACCTGCTTGAGTAACGAAATCATCGATTACTCGATGAAAGAATATACCATTATAAATTTGATTTTCGACGTTCTTGATCATGTTCGTAGTAGTATTTGGTGCCCACTCCTCGAATAACTCGATTACGATTTCACCTTGAACCTCTGCCCCGAGATGACTCGGTTTGTATGAAACATCGATTCTGAGAACCGCATCGCCAGGGCGGGGTTCATCCATTGGCGAGCCCTCTAATTCAGGGCCGTCATTCCATCCTGACATATCGACTTCGATAGACCTCCACGGTTCATCGCCTGTTTCGTAATTTGCACCAACTACCGGCATAGCCAGCAGCAGACAAAGTAAGATTGCTACTGCTCGCATGTGAAAGCCACTACCTCAAAACTATGAAATCATTCTTCTCTAGCTTTCCTAGCGTGAATGAATGATTGAACGCAGATGTAGGTGTAGATTGAACCAGTTAGAAGAAGCATCAACATTGAGCCCGATGCGTAATTGATTCCGTCAGACATCACCATGAAGAAGCGTGTTCCACCAAGTGCACAAAGTAGACCGAATGTTGCAGCAATGTGCATCCACAATTTCCTCTTCTCAGGGATCTTTGTAGCAAGAATACCAGAGATAAGCAAAGGCAAACCTAGTAGAGATGGGAAGTAGGATGTTATTGAGTCTGATTCTGAAATCACTGAAATTGCAATTCCCCATAATACTAGGAAAGCACCGTACCCTGTTGTTATGTTTGGAATTGATTGGCCGCCTACTGTAAACTGTTCGCTCATGTTTACTCGTTGTAGGTCAGACCTTTGAGGATTTGCTTAATTCAAACTAAAAAAGCGAAGACTGATGAGTAGGAAGTAGTTCGTCTCTTAACATGGAGGACGAAGTATTCGAGGCAGAAATAATGCCGGAATCTGGAAATTATGTCCTCAATATCACCCTTGCAGCGACGTTTGCTGTATCAATTATCTTCCTAATGCTAGGGACGAGCATGGGACACCTTGTCGAAGTAGAAGGCGTTCAAGAAGCACCTCGCAACTGGTGGGAGGTTCCAATTCATGAACGGCACAAGATGACCAACCTCAATATGACAGAAGAGCGATCTAAACTCCCAATCGAGGGCCCATACAAGGACGAGGTACCTGACGTGCTAACATATACCGAACACTGGGTGGATGTCGATTTACCATTGTCAGAAGAGGATGCTGGTTTCCCTGAAGATGATGTGATGCACGTGGCCATCTGGAGGCCAAATGTGCCTGATGATGTCAAAGTTCCAGTGATAATGACCATTCACCCATACTACGATTTCGGAGGCGAAGGTATGCCTGGAGTTGGCGATGACTCCAATCCCAACACGGTTCCTGACCTAGGAGTTGGAAAATGGGTGTATGACAATTTCATCTCGCACGGGTACGCACTCGCACAAGCCTCAACTTTTGGCACAGGACAATCAACTCACTGTCAAGACGTCAAAGGATTGGGCGAGCAAATTGGAATTCAAGCGGTCGTCGATTACCTTGGTGACCTAAATTGGACTAATGGAAATGTTGGACTAATGGGTAAATCATACGCTGGCACTACCAATTGGGAAGCTGCTCAAAACCCCTCAGAACACCTCAAAACCATCGTACCGATTTCCGGCTCCATCGGTGTGCAAGAAATGTTCTATCGTAATGGGTCCAGTGAGTTTAGAGCAGTCGGATATGATGCCGCATACTGGGCGGCAACAAGTGATCTTACTACCGACGAATTGAGAGTATGTCAAGACGATTTACAAGGACCTCTAAATCCGTTCACCACCCATTTATGGGCTCAATATGGCGGAGCAGAGTGGAATGACTATTGGGATGAAAGAAGACACCTCCCTGACGTCCTTGCAAATTACAGAGGAAGTGTCTATCTTGTATGGGGAATGCAAGATTGGAACGTTGACCCTTACCATGCATTCCCGACATATCAAATGATGAGAGACGCAGGAATTCCTGCTAGGGGAATTATGGGTCAATGGGCTCACAATTACCCAGACCAGCCTACAACTCATTCAAACGCTGTATCTCGTGGATACGGAGCAGAAGCCTACCCCGAAATGACGAGAATGGATTGGGCTGTTGACCTCTTCTGGTGGTTTGAATACTGGTTAAAGGGCGAAGGTCTGATGCCAGAATTACACGTTCAAATGCAGAGGAATGATGGAAGATGGCACGTAGAGGATACTTGGCCTCCTGAAGACATGTATTGGGAAGAGATAACCCTTGATCAAGCAACAGCAACCGGTAGTACAGTTAGTGCAACCTCAAGCGTCACAATTACAATTCCAGCATCTGAAAACGACCGCTTCATCTCTGGATTACCAACTCTACACCTATCTGCCTCAACCGGATTTTGTGATGGAGGCCAAGTGTTTGCAACCATGTTTGATGCAAGCGAAGACCTAAGACTTGGTCATGCAACAATGGATGTAAGGTACAGAGATGGTGGGTATGAGGCAAAAACAGTTACACCTTTCACAACTTACAACATGCAAATGGAATTCAATCCAATGGATGTAATTGTACCTGCTGGACATGAAATTAGAATCGAGTTGACTGAAAACGGCATGGACTACTTGCCAAGTCCTTGCGCTGGAATAGGAATGCAGGTTAACACCGACTCGTCTTCAACTCTAAGTCTTCCATTGATTGACCGTGATGAAGAGACAGCTCCTGAATGGTTCGAAGTTCCTAATTGGTGGGATGCAGAAGAATGAAGATTCTTGCCTTCGAGGATTCTGTTGACATAGAAGCACTGCTGATTAGTGGTGGAGTAGAACTATCAAACTTTGAATTCAAGCAATACTGGGATTCACAAAATTATCTTGAAATAATTTCTGAATTCGCTCCAGACATTCTGATGCTAGACCATTACATGCCTCCAACACGCGGTTTAGACGTGCTCAAAGGAATACTTGCATCCGATGTCAAGAGGCCAGAGATAATCGTAGCAATGAGCTCAGCAAGTATGGCAAATAACGCAATGCTCAATGCTGGCGCTGATGTTGGGATCGTTAAGTTCGATATCTCAAAACTCAAAGTTTGGGATCAATCGTGAGGTTGCCAATCGTCTTGACCTGGTTCTCTATACCACCAATAACCTTCGTCGTCTTTCCACCACTCGACGCCATCATCATCGGTGTAGTAGTCTTCATCCTCTTCTACAGAATTCGGGTCTTCAAGACCGCTTTCTTGCGCCATCTCTTTCTTGAGTTGGTTTATGCCTTCATCCACATCTGCGAAAACTCTGTTTTGAGTTCTGATTTCTGCTTGGTGATCGCCTGCAGCAATCGCATCGTCAGAATCCGCATAGAAATCCGCAGCCATACTATTCCTGAATTCCTCGAATTCGTCACGACCGAAGGAGCCGGTGAATTCGTTGCCCTGCGACTTCATCAATTCATCTAGATTCTTGCGCTTACCGAGTTTTAACTCCGGAGAATCAGGCATGTCCCCTTCATCATAAAATGCATCACTATCATCGGTAAGTTTTGGGAAAGAGCGGTCTTCAGGGTCTACTTCTTCAATTGCTTCAACAACCAAATCATGCTCCTCTTCGTCGATATTACCCTCTTCGTATTGCTGTGTAACAGTCTTGACAAGTTTTCTCAACGTCTTTGCTAGTGCACGGTCACTTCCTGCTTCAGCAACGACTTTGTCTACCTGCTTCAGCAAGCGTTCGTATGGACTTCCAGTGATGGCACCGAAGATTCGTCCAAAACCGCGTTTCTTCTTCGCCATGAACAGATTGTATTGTTCGTAGTTTTTCAAGGATTTCCCCCGAAAACCTCAATTTTGCGACTTATTCATCACATAGTTCACTCTCGGGCCATCATGGTGAGCGACTGGTTAGCAGACGCTGTCGCCATTTACAATGACGAATCTCACAATCGCAGGGATGAATATGTGGCACAGGTTCACTTTCCTGCAAGGTTGCTAGAAGATATTCTCGGCTGGGCACTCAAAGCCCTACCAGATGAGATTTTAGTTGGACTAGACGTTTCGGTGGACAGAAACCTACCAGAGGTTGAAGTTGAATTCGAAGGTAGTGATCATAAGAAGAATTTGTTTGCAGGGCAAGGCTATAGAATTCATGAAGCCAAAATGGTAAACCGCGGTGATTCGTTTTCTGTGCATCACCTGCCTGAAGAATGGACTGACGAAGTATTCGGTAGTGATAGAGGCCCAAGGGCTGGGCGTTTTACCCACTGGCTACACACCCATCCAAACTGTCCAGCGATCCCGAGTGGGGCTGATGCTGATGCTGCTCAATCTACCGATGGCGTAGACCTTATTCTTGGAATTGAATTCTCACCTGAAGGCCCTTTGCCCTGGTTCGATGATATCGAGGGTGAAAGAAGAATAATTGGAGAAAAGAAGTCCTGGTTTTCAAGAAAGGACAAGCGGCAGGTCTTGGGCATAGCACCAACGGGGCATCGCATTCATTCCTTGGAATTAATCGCTTTTCACAAGGCAGGATTAGGTGTGAATGTCGTTTTCGTTAATGATGAAGGTATTGCCTACTGACAAGTTGTCTCGAAGTTAAAGGAATCTAGGAAATCTTCTAAATCATCTAATCTGTCTGAATTGACCCCAAAGTCAGCGCCGCCAATCCTCGATTGACTGTGAACTTCCACATAGCCACATTTATTGTCATAGGTAACATCATCTGGAAATTGCAAAAATAGAGTTCGGTCTACAATGTGGCCTTCACTAAAGGTGGTAGTGAATCCTCTAGTGTCAACCCATTCTTCCATCGCTTGGTGTAATTCCTCATCGCTTACATTTAACGTAATTTGGCGATGATCACAATTTCCAGAATTTTCTGGACAATCATCTGGCATCGTATCTGTGGCTAAAGGAATAGATAGAACATTCATGACAATAAGCCCTACAATATAGAGGGCTGGAGCCCAAAGCCAAGTTCGGCTAGACAAGAAATCACCGGCGCTTCCAACTACCGTCATTCCATTCGTAAACGATAGGCTGACCTGTAGGAATTTCCAACTTCAATACTTCCTCTTTGGACAATTCTTCTATACTCATAACCACTGAGCGAAGACTGTTTCCATGAGCTGCTACAAACACGTTTTTCCCTTCTTCTAAGGAGGTGATAATTTCTGATTGCAAATAAGGTATTGTTCGCGCCGCTGTAAGTTCTAAAGACTCACCATTTGGTGGTGGAACATCATAAGAGCGCCTCCAAATGTGAACTTGCTCATCCCCATATTTGTCTCTGGTCTCCTGCTTGTCTAGCCCTTGTAAATCGCCATACATGCGTTCATTCAATTGCCAAGAAACATACACTGGAATTGTATTGTCACCAGAATCTCTCGATTGAGCCCATTCCACCATACGAGATTCGTTTTCACTCATCGAATCTCCAGATTCAGAATATTGGAAGATCGGCGTCTTTCCAGAATCGTGTTGCGCCAAAGCCAGCATAGCGGTCATTTGAGCTCTAATCAAGGTAGAAACGTGGACTTCGTCTATCGGTAGTGATGCGATTTCCTTACCTCCAGAAATCGCTTCTTCTACCCCTTTGTTTGTAAGTGGGACATCTACCCAACCAGTGAACAGATTGGCAGCATTCCACATGGATTGGCCGTGCCGCATTAGGATGAGAAGTGCCATGTGCCTCAAACCGAAGGGCGAGGGTTGCCATCCTTCAACCTTCTCAAGGTAGAAGTGTAGGAATCAGCCACAATGCCACCAACGGAAGCATTCCTAAAATAAAATCTCTAACGAACATCTGAAGCACAGTATTGCTAGTTGCTACTGAAAATTTGTTGAATTCCTCTTGCATCTTATCATCGATTTTGTCAGAGACTACGCCTGCTCCTCGTCGCGTCAATTCAATTGCGGCTCCAGTTGCTACTGCTCCGACAAGACCTGCAGGTGTAAACTTCCTAGCTTTCAGAGCAAGTAATCCCCATGTTTTCAAGGAAGTCTTCGCAACTGCTTTGGTAACAGGTTCTTCTTCATCGGCCTCCTCCTTATCTCTACGGGAGAATTTCCTCAACCAACCACGAACTTTGAAACCTGTATCTGCAATTGTCTTCAAACGGTCAATATTTTGTTTTTCGATGGTTTTTAGCATACGACGAACTCGTAAAATCCGGTACATGTCAACAATTAACCAAAGTATTGCCAAACATATGAGTAAAAATAAACCGAAAAGATTGGTATCACTCCAACTGCTCCAACCCAAAGGATCTGTCCATAATCTGAATAGTAAAACTACTAAAATCGGNAGAGANAAAGATAGCAATTCATTCAAAGCCAATAGTGTGTATCCTTTCACTGGCAAAGATTTCAACCGTTTTATGACCCAGCCGCCATGTGGAGCAAGTTGCCTAGTTACTGAAAGGAAGGGTTTTGCTAGCAAAATCACACGAAGGAAACCAGGAATTAGCAAGAATAGGATGTAAAACTCCCAGACATTACTTGGCGGAATTTCCACCAACCCAAACGGTTCGACCACACTTGCTGCTAGTGTCTCTCCTTTTTGAATTGAGGGCCGTAGGGTTCATGCCTTGCTAATACTTCGGCCTGTTTATGCCCTTCTCGCATGGACTATCCGACTGGCTATCAATGAGCGTGGATAGAGACTGGATAGATGAGAATGTGAAATGGAAAGACTTTGGAACAGGGGTGCGCCTTGGCAAACTTGCAAGAGAAGGTCCAACATCACTCGTACTTTATGATGTAAAAAGTGATGTCGACATTGATGCTTTCATGCCCCACAGCCATCCAGGGGGAGAATGTTACCTAGTTCTAGAAGGTGAAGTCTGGGATGAAGATGGAACATACCCTCAAGGCTCTATCGTTTGGATGGACAAAGGCGCATCTCATACTCCTAGGACTAGAGGACAAACCCTGATTTTAGTTCTGTGGCCAGACGGCGTGAAAGCGGCTTGAAGTGATTTTATGTGGACAAATATCTCTGCATACAAGTTTCTTGATATGCCAGAGTTTGAAGATTTGCGAGCGCCACTCAAAGAATTCTGCGACTCGCACGGAATTTACGGAACAATCCTGCTATCCCCTGAGGGAATCAACATCTTCCTCTCAGCACCACGTGACAAGATAGAACTCTTCGTTGAACACATCAAATCAGATGAAAGATTCGAAGACTTGTGGGTCAAGTATTCTGAATCAGATGAATGCGCATTTAGAAAGATGAATGTCCGCCTGAAAAAAGAAATCATTTCCATGGGAGTTCCTAGCGTAAAACCTCACGAATTTACTGGCAACCATATTGATCCACTAGAATTCAAGAAGTGGCTAGATGAAGGAAAAGATGTAACTATCCTCGATACAAGAAACGACTACGAAGTTAGAATGGGGACCTTCGAAGGAGCTGTTGATTTCGATATCGAAAGTTTCCGAGCATTCCCTAAAGCTGTGGAAGAATGTGATATTCCAAAAGATAAGCCAGTGGTAATGTTCTGCACAGGTGGTATTCGATGTGAGAAGGCTAGCGTAGTAATGCTCAATGAAGGATATGAGGAAGTATACCAAATCAATGGTGGAATTCTGAATTATTTCGAGAAAACCGGTGGTGCTCACTGGGATGGAGAATGCTTCGTGTTCGATAGAAGAGTAGGAGTATTGGGCGATCTAAGCGTTACAGATTCTGAAGTGTGTTGGGCATGCAGAGAGCCGCTTACACCTGAACAAGCAGCAAGTCCTGAATTCGTTAGAGGTGTTTCTTGCCCCTACTGCATCGGTTGAAAAAAACGGGTATTCATATACTGAACTACGATGTTGAAGATATGAGAAGCAAACCTAAACTCGCTGTTTCTTCTTGTCTTCTAGGAAAAAAAGTTCGCTATAACGGCGATGCTGCAGAGTTTAGGCCTCTTAACCGCGTTTGGAGTGAACATCTAGAATTAATCGGAGTCTGCCCTGAAGTTGGAATTGGCATGGGGGTGCCACGTCCAACAATCAGGTTAGTCAAAGGTGAAGAAAGGATCTCGCTCATTGATCCCAAAAACGGCCATGACTATACAGATAAAATGCTGGAATTTTCTGAAATCCAATCAGATTTCCTAATTGCATCTGGGATTAGCGGCTTCGTTTTCAAGAAGGATTCTCCAAGTTGCGGACTTGAGAGAGTTAAGGTATACCGTGGTGACAACCCACAAGCTGTGCGAGATGGTACTGGCTTGTTTGCTAAGGTTTTCACCACGCTATACCCCCACATTCCAGTAATTGAGGAAGGTAGGCTTACCGACCCATTGCAAGCAGAACATTTCCTTGCAAGAGTTCACTTCTTCCACGAGTGGCAAACTATTGGTTCGGAAGGATGGACTGCTGCAAAAATTATGCAATTCCATTCTGAACACAAATTATTCCTCCTAAGTAGAGCTCCTGATTCCAAGAGGATGCTAGGCAGGATTATAGCTGAAGGTTTCGACAATGAAGAACATCCAGAACATGTTGCTCTGAAATACATGACTGAAGCTCAAAAGCACCTCGCAACTCTTACCAAGCGTGGAAGAATTGCTCACGCTATGGAAAGAGTTGTAGGAAGATTACCTCAAATTTCCAAACCGGAAAAGAGAGAATTGCTCGATGTAATTCATAGTTTCCGAAGAGGTCTTCTACCAAGATCCGCGGCGATGATTCTACTCAATCATCACATCAATCAGCACGATGCTGATAATCCAATTCACAAGAACTTCGTTTCACCAATACCTATGGAAATTGGTTTGATGGCAAGAGTTTGAAACTAACGTTTCATTTGCACCTTACAGGGTTACGTGGCCTTTTTGGCCTCCTAAATTGACGTATGGCAAGATATGCTGCTACACCTAATAGGCTAAAGAAGAAACCCCATCCTAAGAATGCAAAAAATAAGAGAAGATATCCTGCGAAGTGTAATCCTTCATCTTCGGATGAACTTTGTATATTCATTTCTCCGGAAACATGCGTACTTCCAATCAAAGAAATAGTAAATATCAAAAAAAGTATTCTTAACATATTTATCCACTAAAAAATATTAATTTCGATTTTACCTTCAGCAACACGGGTATCGTAAATTTTCAGATCTTTCTTCTTGCTAAATTTACCTACAATTTTACCATATAGAGGTAACAGCGGGAAAGGAGACCATTCAATTAAGGAGCCATCTTTCAGATTGTGTGTAGTCTGATGAAGAGGGCACCTAATACAATCGTCTTTCACTTTAGCCCCATAGGCCAGTGGCCATCGCATGTGCCTACACAGAGCTTCTGTTGCAAAATATGCATCATCGGTTTGCCCAATTAATACAAGTTTTTTTGCAACGGTAATCATTTTTTTCTTACCTGGTTTCAGTTTTGATTGTTTAATTGCAACATGCCAGGTCATTGTATCACTCACGCTAAAATTTGTGACATTCCACCGTCAAGATGCATAATTTGACCAGTGAAGTTATCGGGAGCCCCCGTCAAGAGCCAATGAATGCTAGTGGCGATTTCATCAGCCTCATTTATTCTCTTTAGTGGAATCATCTGGGCAGAGGCTTCCCTGATGGCATCTGAGCGTAAAATACTCGATGCCAANCGAGTATCAGTCANGCCTGGTGCNACTGCATTTACTCTTATTCCNCTCTTTGCATANGTTGCNGCNGCAGAGCGAACCATNGACTCTACACCACCCTTTGCTGCTGCAATNGCTTCATGATTAACAAGTCCAAGACTGCCTGCAACACTTGATGTGAATACCATTNTNCCACCACCCATNTTCAACATGGCTTTACCACACATTGACAGGGTCAAAAATGCGCTAGTAAGGTTGGTCATAATCACCTCGTTGAATGCATCGAGNCTCAANGCATGAGGGGGTCTAATGGCTATTGANCCAACTAAATGAGCTACGCCAGCAATTGTACCATCACCTTGCTGTGTGGCAGCATTGATAGCAGAAGTAACCGATTCTTGATCAAGAGCATCTCCCTGAACAACGATCGCTCCAAGAGGTACTAACTCAGCAACCCTTGATTCATCACGCACTAAACAGGTTACAGNTGCGCCATCATCGAGGAGNTTCTTTGNTGTAATTATTGCAATGTCGCTACTTCCTCCAACGATTAGNTANGATTTCATAAATNAGCCTACNCTAGTTGATATTTATACTANTGTTCGGAATCAATTGATAGCATTTNGACTAGGATTAGAACATTTATTGATAAAGNATGNAACANANGTTCGGATACAAACGGTTGGNNTTTGATGAACATTGGTATTATAGATCGNGTTNTTCGATTGTTAGCNGGTTTAGGAGTTGTACTCTTCGATTACATCTCAAGTTCNACCTGGGAAATCGTNTTCCTGATNTTTGGAGTNTGGACTGTTACCACNTCGGTATTTGGATGGTGTCCGTTCTACAGANTTTTTGGAGTAANCACATGTCCAGCATCATTCCAAATCAAACAGAGTGAAGTAATGACTGATTAGATTAGNCTACATCTCTTCTTCNATTATNTCATCAGTTTTTGNCATAAAAGAAATCGCTTCTGGNTCTTCAACNGCAANTATTCCACGTATATTGTGAATGTCTCGNAGTAAATCAGTAGGCGCAGCAACCTTGATTCTTGAACCATGNATTTCTATTGTGCTNCCAGGNGCAGTTTCAACCCCNCCTTCAGGAAGCCATAGNCCAATCGCTCCGATTTCAGGATGATGTGANACGAGAAGAACTCTGCCGCTATCATCTTCATCAATTCTAACAATTGTTAANGGTGAATTTTCAGGAATAAGTTTTGATGCTGGTTGCCATTCATTCCATGTTTGATCAAGAGGTTTGGAAAGTTGTTCAGCCTTTTGATCGATTTCAGAAATTTGTGATTCGAATTTCTTCGTTGCTTCACCTGAGATTGAATTTAATCTATCCAACAGTTGTCTAAGTCCTTCGTATTGGACTTGCTCTTTATTTGACATTGCAGTATTCGCCAACAGAAGCATTTCTGCNAGCATATCCATACTCTCGTTTTGTTTAGATTCTGTTGCACACTCCATNGCTTCATCTAAAACTTCAATTGCCAAGCCAGGGCAATCAATAGCCAACAANGAATTGCCAATACTGGTCAAAATGTTAGTTGCTTCNGCTTTATCAGAAGATACNATTGAGGTCGCCGATTTTGTATGNGCCATCGCTAATTCATCNTCNCCATCTATGTGTCTAGCNATACCTGCCAAGACNANATGTCCTAATCTGTTTGCTCCAATTGTTTGTGATTGCCTATCTGCTGCCTCGAAAAGAATCGCCGCTCGATTCCAATTTTTNGCAGCCAGGGCAAGTAATCCAAGTTGNTGCATTGCTCGCATCTCTGCGCCTANATCATCGACNAGAGTTGCGATTGAGAGTGCTCTAGAGAGATGTAATTTTGAGAGTTTCAAATTACCTGACATCTTCGATAGCATCCCCAGTGCGGATTCCATGCGATACAAATTTCCAGACATTGCTCGATGAGCCAATTCTGCCAACTCTTCTCCCANAGGAGCGAGCCCTGAACCTGTTTCTTCAAGCACATCNCTTAACACCTCTATTGAAGANTCATANGCTTNTTTTAGNTCNTCAGAACTACCTCCTGTTANCATTGATGATAGATGNTCATCCAACTTCGCAACNGGAGCACAAATCTCNGGNAATGATCCTAATTTATTCATGGTTGATTTCTTTACTCTCTCACCNCTAANNGAACGAATTAGTCCAGCAATCAATTTACCTTCATCCAACTCAGTAACTTCCTCGCTTTCTTCAACCAATGAAACTCTAGATGACAATAGCGAGTCTACC
>PATZ01000011.1 GCA_002712575.1 Methanobacteriota archaeon | reverse complement strand
TTTAAAATCCATTTAAAACCATCTTCAGAACGGATTCCTCTAAGTAAAATGTTTTGAGATTCGACCGCCCACCAATCCGAAGGCATTTTTTCAACTATCATTCTTATTTCATCACCATCTAATTTTTTGTTATCCAATACCATGTCTAACATATTTGACCATATTTTTACCTCATTCATGTCGTCCAATTTTTTATTTTTATTTTTTATTTTATACATTAATTCATCTATTTCTATCAAATTATTATTCTCTTTTGTGAACAACCAATAAACTCCTTTAATCGCATCAAGAGATTTTTTTGGAGGATTCCTTAACCATGCGTCTATGGACCATTCTAACATATCTAAATATGTATTTTCTGATAACCATGGCGCATTAGATAAAAATTGTGCTGCAATCCATGATACTCCTCTGGAAGCTTTTCTTGATTCCATAATGGGTCTCGTTCTTAAGAAAATATCAGAATCTTCTCTCAATTTTATTTTTAATTTATCTGAGAACATATTAAGAACTGAATCTGGAGCCTCATCAGATATTTCAACTAATTTTTCAATAGGCAAGAAATCAAGATTTAGTAGCGCCAACCATTCAGGATCTATGCGTTCTCTCAATCTTTGCCATCTAGGCCATCTACCATTATCTGGAGAAGCTATCCAAGCAGCCAATGGGTATCTCGCTTCCATTTGATTAGCCCAACTTTCATCTCCTAATGGATATTGAGAAATTGATGACATTATCACCGATAAATACTCTTCTTCAAATTCCTCACTTACGAAGTCACTTTCTATTTTTAACCCTAAAAGATTCCAGGGATTTATATTTTTGTTAACATTTTCTCCCAGAGGACTTTCTTTATACCCGTCTTCAATTAATTTAAGGGGCAATATTTCGCCTCTTTTAGTGACAAATTCCAACCATGGCAAAGATCTTTTTTTGTCAACCTTTAACATATCAAAATTTTTGAAAAAAATATCATTCTCTTTCATTATTAATAGTCTTAATTTGTCACAAAATGATAATTTTAGCATCGTTTCACTTGAAATCTTTTCAGTTAAATCTACTACTAATTGTAAATTATTATCCAGTGACACACTCCACTGCACAATCGATTCTACGGCATTTTTACCCAATCCTCTAGTTTCCATTTCCTTGGAAAATGCTTCTTTATCAAATATTACATCATTCCAATCTTTCCTAAATTTCCTCCATGTAGAGTCTGAGGTTTTTATTCTTTTTTTTGTAGAAATCTTTTCTTTTAAAGCGACCAGGCGCTTCCTCTTTTCTTGGTTCGAAATTCTTGGATGGGCAATTTCAATCCAGTAATCCAATACATCCAAAGGATAAACACTTTCTACAGAGGAAACACCTCTTAAATCACCGATTAATAATGCATTTTTTTTGGCTATTCTTAGTAACATAGATTTGTATAAGTTATCATCCATTATTGCCACTATTGCGTCTTTAGGCTTAATAATTGGAGAAAGCTGGTGACATGTTCCAAGAGACCACAAACCTCTATGATAAATATTCTCTGGCAATAGAGAATTAGATCTAAAATCAGGCTGCCCAAACCATTCTCCTGTTGATATAGATACAACATTTTCTCCCTGTATTAATTTCCCTCTTGCAATCCCAATAATTTGATTATTATCTCCATAGGATTCTATATTCTGAGGATCAAGTATTTCTGGCTCTTCCATGCTGATAGTTTTTTCATTTAAATCAAACCATCTCAAATCCGAATGATTCAATTTAGCCCAATTCCATGACACCCCTTCATTTCCTTTGGAATCTGGCAATCTATCCGGGACTAATATTAACATCTCTTCGGGTTGTTGTAAAAAAGCAAAAAGTATATCAGTTCCTTCCCTATAAAGTACACAAATTTTATCATTATCTTTGGATATCGGCAAAGCCTCTTCTGCCTTATACCATTCATCCATTTGTAGTACTTTAATCCCTTCTTCCGTAAGCCTTATTTTCGCACCTCTGCTCCCTATTTCTAGATCACTAGAAACTAATTTTTCATCTCTCATTCGTTTTATTTCTGCTGATGCATGAGGCATTCTTAGACCAACTGATTTAGCCAATTCACTCACAGTTTCTTGACTCTCGGCTAGTCTATTCATTAATCTAAGTCTGTACTTACTTCTTATTTTTTTAGGTGTAATTTTTGCACCCTTTTTTACTGACTTTTTGAAATCAAACGACACTAATGTACTCCTCTAAATTAATCTAATTAGATTATATGTATAAAATTATCTTTAATAATTACATTTAGTTACATATTTCTTGTGGAAAATATATCTATATCTATACTTATAGAATTTATTCATCATAATTGTATTAATTAATGAAACAATATGTAACCAAATATTATAATAACATACATAACCATTATATTACCCCCCGCTCTCCTCCTAAATATGCTTCGTTTATGCGGAGTGTATGAGTACTTGGTTGATAGATATGAGTGATAATAATTTACGCACTTCCATCAAAAAATACTTAACAAAAAAACCTAGAAATACTGCTGAAATATATTCGTGGCTGAGTAAAAAAAATATTTTGCCTAATTATGATGTAGCAGAGCTTTTGGAATCAGATGACTCCATTGTTAGAATTGGAGTTGTCAGGAAAAGTGGGATGATTGATAAAAAATATCCACTTTCAGAATGGGCGACAGAAGAATGGGTAAAGTATCATGAAAGATCAATAAAATAGAAAAGAGGTAAAAGATATGAGAACTACAAGATTAAGGCAAAAAATAAAGAAATTTTTAGATTTAAAAGGTGAAGCAAATACTACGGAAATATTGGAACATGTTAATTCGACTATGAGGCATGGAACTACGCCCCAGCAATTAGGCAATGTCCTATCAAAAGATAAAGATATATTGAAAATTTCAACCACTAAAAGAGGAGGCGCATTATCTGGAAGATATGAGATATGTGTTTGGCAACTAAGGCCTGGTACACTAGATGGTGAAAATTAATCAAAATAATTAGTTTTCTAATTCAATATCCCATTCTCCATATCTGGCCTTATGATTCATTTCTGCTCTTTTNAGGAATTCTAATTGACTTGACTCTGGCGATCCGCTAGCCCACTCCTTCAATGCTGATGCTTGTAAAGCTCTACCATATGAATAAGATAACTCCCATGGATGTTTTTTGTCCATTTTATTCATGATATCCAAATGAGCCGTTGCATCTTCATCACTTTGTCCGCCCGATAAAAAAACTATCCCTGGAACTTCACTTGGGACATTTTCACTCAAACACCTAACTGTCATCTCAGCAACTTGTTTTCTACTAATTTGTTCATCATTCATATTTCCTGAAATTATCATATTAGGTTTCAGTAAAACTCCTGGCAAATATACATCATTTTTCTCACACTCATAAAATGTTTTTGCTAATACCTTTGATGTTACTTCTAAACATCTCTCGGCACTGTGCAGTCCATCCATTAGAACTTCGGGTTCGATAATGGGAACTAATCCACATTCCTGACAAATTCTTGCATATTTTGCTAATGATTGAGCATTTTCACTCAAACAAGAGTCACTTGGTTTCTCATTGTCTATGGAAATAACTGCTCTCCATTTTGTAAATCTTGCACCCATTTCAAAATATTCCTGGCATCTTTCTTTCAGGCCATCCAAGCCTTCAGTTATTCTTTCTCCCTCATGCCCTTCAAAATCTATTGTACCCGTATCAACTTTAATNCCAGGATAAATTCCTCTATTTATCATTGCTTGAGGTATATTAGTGCCATCATCCATCTTTTGTCTTATTGTTTCATCATATAANATGACTCCACTTATTGCCTTTTCATAATTCTCTGTTGAAAACAAATTAACTCTGTATTTTCTTCTATTCTCTTCTGAAGGTTCTATTCCAACGGCCTCTAAACGTTTTGACATAGTTCCATTACTTTCATCCGCCGCCAAAATTCCCTTTCCGGGAGCAACTAAATCATTCGCTATTTTTTCTAGACTGTTTGTATCCATACTCATCCCTGCTTCCCCGAGAACGATAAAGAAAATGAAACCATCGTTTATTTCCTCAGATTATTCTTTCCGAAGTAATGAATTTGTGTTCCTTGTTAATTACATCTATTATTTCAGAATGTACCTTGAAAACTCCTTTACTTGTCTTTTCTACTCCCTTAGTTCTACCGTTACATACCCCTGTCCCAATAAAAATAGAGTCTTCAGAAGAACATAATTCATCTCTTTTCCATAATCTCTCAATATCTCCTTCTATCATTTTTTCAGCTCTTTCTCTATGCCCGCGATTCTTAAAAATTAATCTTCCTTCAAATGGTGCATCTAACCCTCTCAGTGCGGTAGCAGTTATTACTCCTTCAGGAGCAGCTCCTATGCCCATCAACATATCAATATTTGATTTAGGATCAGCCGCATCTAATGCTGCTGATATATCTCCATCTCCAATTTTTATAACATTGACCTTGTACTCATTTAATTCACTAATCAATTCTTTATGCCTTGGCCTATCCATTACTACCACTTTTAATTCATTTGTTTTTTTATCCAAAGTTGCACAAGCAGCTTCAACATTATATGCAACTCCTGCATCTAAACTAATTTCACCATTTAATTCTTTGGGTCCCGAAATTTTATCCATATAACAATCAGGCGCATGCAACAAAGTGCCCCTTGGGGCTGCTGCCAATACGGCCATGGCATTAGGTAAATCCGAAGCTACATGATTTGTACATTCTAATGGATCTACAGCAATATCTATTTTTAATGCCTCTAAATCTCCTTGCATTGAACCTAAAGATTCACCTATCCAAAGCATTGGAGCATCATCACGCTCACCCTCACCTATCGCTACTCTTCCATCAAAAGGGACATTATCAAATATATTTCTCATAGCTTCAACCGCTGCACCATCTGCAGATTTACCATCTCCTAATCCTATCCATGCCGCGGCTGCTATTGCAGCAGATTCTGTAGCATCTAGAAAATATCTCTCTAAACTGTTGGTTGCCATGTACTTCGCAAGGCATGTAGGAATTCAATTATGTGGTCAATATTTAATTTTTTCAACCACTCTTATGTCAGTTATCTTAGTTTCAGGATATTGTCCTTCAGAATCCTTCTCTATGTATTTCAGCATGTCCAAGGCACATAACAAACCATTACTTACGCCGCATAAAGCCTCCATTTCTACTCCTGTATTCCAATTCGTGATTACCGAAACAGTACATCTCAATCCCTTTTCTTCAATCGCCCAATCTACNTTTGAACCTTCTANAGGGATATTGTGACAATGCGGAATCATTCTTGAGGTTTCTTTAATTGCTTGTATGGATGCTATAGTAGAAGCCTCCAAAACATCACCCTTTTCCGTTTTACCCTCATTTATTTTATTTATGGATTCCTTACTTAACAGTAGTATTCCAGTTGCAACTGCTTTTCTTTTAATTTTGGGTTTATTACTGATGTCTACTATAGCATCCATGATATCACTCTTGTATCGCGACTAACATCTTACTATTTGATTAATTACGGCTAAATTGAAAAATANATCGAAAAGAATTAGCCAAGTCCTTTTTTCCAATACACTCCATCTTCTCTTATTTCTTTTTTCCAAAGAGGGGCTTGCCTTTTTAATTCATCAATAAGCCAACTACATGCAGAAAAACCCTCTCTTCTATGCGCAGAGGAAACATGGATGCTTACAATCGGCTCCATTGGTTTAACTGATCCAATACGATGCGCTATTGAAACAGATTTCACTCCAAATTTTTTTATTGATTCTTCTCCAATTTTTCTTAGCACTATTGGTAATTTTTTTTCCCATGAGTCNAAAATCAATTCTTGTACTTTTACCGCTTCTTCATTTCCTCTCACAATTCCTGTAAATGAAACTATACTACCACAATTTTCTTTGTTGATTTTTTCTAGTAATTTTTCAGGCTTCAATTCTTCAGGCTCAACTGATATGAAGACTTCAGACATATACCTTGGATAAGGCCATACATCTTGAATACAACGGAAATAACCCAATGTTGAAATTATATATAATGCTCCGAAATATATGGCCGACAAACCTATACACATTTTAGGTGCTGGTTTATCAGGTCTCTCTGCAGCAATTCTACTTGCAAATGCAGGNANAGAAGTACATGTTTACGATGTCAGAAAAGATAGTGGNGCACGCTTTGATGGAGATTTTCAAGGAATTGAAAATTGGACATCTTCTCCAGATTTTTTTGATGAGATGAGGAATTGGGGGATAGATCCAGATTCATTCAAATCAGATGCATTCAATGTTGTTGATTTAGCCCATCCCGATGANATCATANCTCAACCCAAGACTGAAGGAATTGCATTCAGAGTTGTTGAAAGAGGGACTGATAATCATTGTATAGATCAAGGTCTAAAAAAACTTGCATTGGAAGCAGGTGCTATAATACATTACGGTACACGAAAAGACCCTCAAGAATGCGACATAATTGCTGCAGGTCCAAAAGACTCTAGCGCAATCGCTTTTGGAGAGATATTTCATACTGACCATCCCAACCATGTCACTTTACAACTTAATGATAAATTAGCTCCTGGCGCTTATTCATATCTAATTATTATCGACGGTGTGGGGCTAATTTGTACCTGTCTATGGCGCAAACAAAAGCGAAGTAGTCGTTATCTAAATGAAACTATAGCTTGGTATGAACAAAATTATGAATTAAACAGGAAACCAATAAAAAGAGTAGGTGGTAAAGGAGATTTTTCATTACCAGAGAAATATATACATGAAGGGCGTTATTATGTCGGTGAAGCTGGTGGTTTACAAGATTTCATGTGGGGTTTTGGAATGAGGTATGCAATAACAAGTGGCGCACTAGCAGCCCAAAGTATATTGGGAGAATGTGATTATGAAGTTGAAGTTCGTAAAAGACTTGTTCCTTTGGTAAAATCTAGTGCAATAAATCGTTTTTTACTCAATAGAGTTGGAGACAGAGGATTCAAATTAGCAGCCAGATATTGGATGTGGGATCAGAAACGCAAGGGAGATGGTTTAGCTTTCATGCGATGGCTTTACGCACCAAGTATATTTCGTAATTTACTATGGCCAATTGTGAAGTTGAGTATGTTGAGACGGAAAAGATTGGATGATGGGAGATTTGTAAGTAGGATGCCATTCAGAAAAGCATTAAAAAGAGATAATTGGAATCCAAGTATCGAAGCAGTAGAAATAGGTAAGCAATGGGATAAAGTTAGGAAATCCGGTGCACACGCTTCTTTCACAGAATCAGATACTTAGAAGTTAGTCACTAACTTCCGTTTGATTGAAATAACCAATCATTATGCCACAAACATGTCTTCTTGGCCCGAACTTAAATCAATGCCTAATAATTTGGTAAACTATGGAGTTACCGATAATGGAATAGCTATTATTGAACTTATATCTGACACTGATGGTAAACCTCTCACTGATGGTCGAACTTCTGTTAATACATATACCAGGGAGATGTGGGAAGATATAGATCAAGCTATTCTCAGTGCTCGTTTCGATGGAGATGTCTCAGTTATACTTTTGACTGGTCATGGTGAAAAATTCTTCTCTGCAGGTGCTAGTATAAACTATCTCAATACACTATCTCCTAGATACAAATATTTCTTTTGCCTTCACGCTAATGAAACTCTATCTAGATTAGAACAAACTCCTAAATTAGTAATAGCCGCATTGAATGGTCATACTGTTGGAGGTGGATTAGAAATCGCCATGGCAGCAGACATCAGGATAGCACACAAAGGTAATTTCCAAATAGGTTTGCCAGAAGTTTCCCTTGGAGTTTTAGCAGGAACTGGAGGTACTGCACGTCTCGCCCGTCTAGTCGGAAAGGCAAGGGCAATGGAAATAATGGTTACAGGCCGAAAATTTTCTTTTGAAGAAGCACGAGATATGGATCTAATTCACGATATATATGACAGCGTTGGTCTGGAAGACTTTAGAACAGATGTTCTTGATTATGCCGGGCAATTCACATTACCATTAGCAGCCGCAAAAGCAATTGGTAACATTAAACGCAGCGTTCAAAGTGGGATTGAAATACCATTAGAATATCATCTAGCATTGGAAAGAGAATTACAGTCAGATTTATTCCAATCTGAAGATGCCAAAGAAGGCATTGCATCTTATGTGGAAAGAAGAACTCCAAGATTCAAAGGTGAGTAATTTTTTCAATATTCTTATTCCGACATACATTTATTCATATAGTAATTATGTATCCGCATTTTTATGGCAGATACAGAAATCGTAGAGAAATATACTCCCAACTTTGAAGCATGGGTTCAAGACTTCACCGAATGGCAAACGAGAATAGGATTCGACCCCTCATGGTTGGGCGATTATAGATTTGATATCAAGTTCGACTGGGATACAGCTGGTGAAACAATAGAATTTGGTGATTTCGAAGGTATGCCAAAATGGGAAAGAAGAATGCAAATACCTCAACAAAATATCAGAGACGCTATAATTAGTATGATAAGTGTACAAGGAGATACAGAATTTGCTAGCGTGGAACAACAAAACCATTTGCTTGCTACTGCTCCAACAGAATATGATATGAAATCAGCACTGAGAATAATGTGCGAGGAACAAAGGCATGGNTGGCAAATGGCATATGTACTGTGTACATATTTTGGAGAACAAGGAGTAAGAGAAGCTGCAAAACTCCTTGAAAGGAATGCTCAAGATGGAACTAGAATTCTAGGGTCTTTTAACGCTCCAATCGATCATTGGTTAGACTTTTTCTGTTTCACTCACTTTATTGATAGAGATGGAAAATATCAATTAAAAATGCTAAGTACCTCTTCNTTCAAGCCTTTGGCAGCATCNATGGGTCCTATGTTAAAAGAAGAATCATTCCATCTCGGAACAGGAGCAAACGGACTAAGGAGAATAGTAAAACAAGGTGTAATTCCTTGTGAATTATTACAAAAATATCTCAATAAGTGGATTAGTACAGGATTAGATCTTTTTGGCACCGATGACTCTACAAGCGCGCAATGGGCTTACGTCTACGGAGTAAAGGGCAGATACGATGAGAGAGAAAGTGATGTCGAAGCCGATCGTGCACATCTAAACGAGGCAAGTAGAGAATTATATTTCCAAGAATTAAGGGAAGAAATGAGGAGAATAAGCGCGGTTAGAAAAGAGGGAGAGCCAGAATTATTCATACCTTCTGATAAATTTAACCGTGGTATAGGAATGTACGCGGGTAAGAATTATACAATAACCGGTGAAAAATTTGATGGTAGTGATGAAGAATATCAAGATTATTTAGTCAGTGTACTACCAACTGATGAAGATGAAGATAAANTGATGAATGATTATATGAAAAAAGAATGGATTCAATACCGTGAATGGAAAGGAAAATAATAAGGAAGGAATTAATATGCAACATGTATCGCTACTTGCTTTCGATAAAAAGAAATGTGAACCATTTTTTAATAGACTNACTGATTTATTTTACGAACATCATCATTCCGATTCTCAAAAACCAGATGAATATGAACGCTTACTTTACATGGTAAAGCGACCATATGATGATAAAATGTTGGATATGATAGATGATTGGATGGGTCTTGGGAAAAGAGAGTGGAAAGAAGAAACTACCCGTGAGGTGAAATTAGCGCTATATGCAATAAAATACCCCGATACATTACTTATCGATAGTTTCACCGAAAAAGCAAGATCTAATTTAAAGCGACTATCTAGTTATCTTCATTTCACTCACCACACCTACGCGATTTGGGATGAAGATACAAGAAAAGGATTATCTAAATTAGGAATCGAAATCCCCCAAACAGATGTAGCAGATCCATTCATTTACGGTGCATATGTTAGCGCAATAGAACTTTTGAAAGATGTCGCACCATTTACTTGTTTTTTAGAACATGATGTGCCCCGTCAAAGGTTGTTTCAAGCTGCACTTGCATCTTATGGGCGCGAAGATTGAGTAAATCATATGGACTAGGCATACAACCTAGAAACATGAAAGTCAAAGTTGTCGCAGTTATAGGTGCTGGAACGATGGGTGCAGGAATAGCCCAGATATGTGCACAAAGAGGTTGGAGGACAAAAATCTTTGATACTTCTGAGAAGAGCCTTCAAACTTCTCTTAAAAGTATCAATTCATTCTGGGAGAAAGGAATATTACGAGGGAAAACTACNAGAGAACAATTAATTTCATGGNCTGAAAATTTGGAAACTCATGCCGATATAGTAAAAGCAGTTTCAAATGCCGATATTGTTATTGAAGCCGTTCCTGAGATATTATCATTGAAAAAGGAAATATTCACTGAATTAGATAATATTCTGCCCGAAAAGACGATATTAGTTACTAACACTTCTAGCTTATCTATTTCGGAAATAGCAAATTCAACTAATAGACCAGACAGAGTTATAGGAATGCACTTCTTCAATCCTGTTCCTATAATGAAATTAATTGAAATAGTTAGGCATGAAAAATGTTCGAAAGAAACAATAAAAATAGCAGAATATGTGGGTTTAGAACTTAATAAAAAAACAATTCTTGTAAACGATTATCCCGGTTTTGCAACAAGCAGACTAGGCGTAATTTTAGGTAATGAAGCCATAAAAATGCTATCGGAAGGCGTNGCATCTGCCAGTGATATCGATACTGCAATGGTGCTTGGTTACAAACATCCTATAGGGCCATTAGAATTAACAGATTTAGTAGGTTTGGATGTTAGAAGAGACATTCTAAATAATCTTGCAAATTCCTTTTCTGATGATTCGTATCTTCCTCATCCTCTTTTGGAAAAATTAGTGGAGAATGGAAATCTTGGAATAAAAACAAATAAGGGAATATACAATTGGAATAATGGTGTAAAACAAGATCGAGACGATTTATGAGGTTTTTTTTGTCATTAAGTATTGAGTTAATAGGTTTATTTGCGGGTTTTTTGGGCGTTATAGCATGGATTCCTCAAATCAAAGAAGTATGGATTCAGAGATCTCATGAAGGAATATCTCTACCTACATTTTTTCTTGTTGCATCCGCTTTAATTTTATGGCTAATTTATGGAATATTAATTGTTTCATATTCTATTATAATAGCTAATATAGCCGCCTTGATTTGTATTTTACTAGTTATTTTCGGCGTATTAAGGATACGTCATTCCGAGAATTAAAATCATATCTTCGTTAATATTCTATGAAAATGATGAACTCCTATTTCCATGGTGGGAGAATATCTGCCCCTATCATATGAAGAACTACTTACTCCAATTTGTACCGCTTCTACTATTTCTTGATCTTCCCTTTCAACTTTATCCAAATCTCCTCCTGCTCCCTCTCCAATTAATGAAGAGTCAGCAATATATCTCTGATAAATTATTTCAGTTTTATTAACTGAAGTGGGAACTACTAGATTTACTGATAGTCCCCATGGATAGAAATTAAGCATTAATCCTGGAAAAATCCAGAAGTAATAGGCAGCAATTTTCTTTCCATAATCCTTGGATTTTTCAGGTAAATCAAANGAGTCTTCATCATCCTTAGCGATTCCTATTTGCAAGACTCCATCTTCAAATATTTCTGTTTCATAGTCATCATAACTTAANACTTTATTTAAATCTGAATGAACATATGGTATATGAAAACCTTCAAGATAGTTATCGACATATAAGGCCCAATTTGCATTTATATTATATGATTTATAATATTCAACATCATGTACGAAGGATTCTATATTTAGCCAACCCATTCTATCTTCTAAAAATTCAATCCACTTAGGAGTATTTGTTTTTTTTAAAGAAGTAAATAAAAGCCCCTTCCATCTTATGGTAGAGAAACATTTTAGATTATCGGAGTCATTAGGAAAATCTATAGTATTATCAAATTTTGGCATATTTTTAATGCATCCTTTCAAATCAAAAGTTCTACCATGATATTTACATTTTAATACATTTGATTTAGTCGATTCAGTGTTTATTATCATGCCTCTATGTGTGCATACATTTGAAAGAGATCTAATTACTTCATCTCTAGTTAAAATAATAGCTTCATTCATTAATTTTTTTGAGTGTTTTATTGGTACTATATTTTTTTGTGATAATTGATTTTCATGAGCCGAAAAGTGCCACATAAGAGAAATTTTATTCTTAATATCTCTAAATATTTCTTCATCTAAATAATACTTTGAAGGTAATGTTTTGGCTAATTCAATTTTCTCATTTATCAGCCCTTCCATAATATTCTATTAGCCGTAGGTACACTTAGATGTAGATATTTCCGTTTCTAGCATAAATTTAGTGAACGAAACTACTCTATCGTCATTTACGCCCAAATCACTTATCCCAAGCCTAGATTTAGAATAAACATACATGACCACTTCTTCATCTTCACAGTGTAAGTTAACCACGAAATCATCTGGAAATTTCCAAAATTTCGTTTTAAAGACAGCATGAGTATGATTTGGCCATTCTTGTAATATTACTCCGGAATTAATTTTAATCCATTTATCTACTTCTACCATGACATTACTAATGTTTGATTCAAATCGTATTTCAGAAATATTATTTCCTCTGTGAGGAATTGGTCCAATCATTGTACAGTTTTTTGACTCATCCGGGCAAGANTTCGGAAAATCCTCTGGTTTTATTACTTCATTCGGTGCAATAATTTGAATTGATGATATTACAAAGATGTAAACAACCAATAGAGCTAATAAAATTTGTAGCAAATTATTTTTATATACATTCTTATCCAATAAATCAACCCTCGTAAACAATTACTTTTGCAGCACGTAAAACTCTATCATGTAATTTATATCCGTCTTCGATAACTTGGACTATTTTTCCTGGCTCTTCTCCTTCAGGACAAGGTATTGATGCAATTGCTTCCATGGTAGTGGGATCAAAAGAATTTTCTACAATTTCTATTTTCTCAATCCCTTCATTAACTAACGCTAAAGTGATATTTTCCGATATCAATTTTANTCCTTCAACTATGGATTCAGAATTTTTATCATTCCCACTACTTTCTATGGCTCTAGTTAGACTATCAATGATTGGAATTATTTTACTTGCTAACTTAGCACTACCATATTTCAAAGCTTCATTTTTATCCCTCATCAATCGTTGTCTTGTATTGACAATTTCAGCTGCCGAATATTGTAATTCCTTTTCTAATTCTAATATCCTCTCCTCTAGGGATTGTGTGGAATCTTCTTCCTTTCCTTCATCTATATCTTCTTCAACAGGGACATCGACCTCCGGGTCTTCAGACATATCGCGGCGTCACCTGCATCATTCAAGAATCCAATGGATATTATTCAACATAGAAGTATTCTCCTTCTATTTTTTGTTCCCTATCTTTCCTACTGCCCGGTTTATTTATTCTAGGCCTATGAGAATCATGATCTCTTCTGAATGTCACGTCAACGCTAGAAAGAAATTTATTCATCCCTTTTCTTAGATTCAAAGGCCCTGTTGCATTGCCACTTTTACCTCCTTCTCCATCAAAAACCAATAAAGAATCNCTAACTATATCGATAAAATAAATATCATGATCTATAACAAGTGCCGCTTTTTCATTACTTTCCATAGTCCTTCTTATGGCCTTAGCTGTTTCCATTCTTGCATTAGCATCTAGGTGTGCACTAGGTTCATCTAGCAAATATAAGTCTGCTTCTTTGCCCAAACAAATCGCTATACTTACAGCTTGTAATTCTCCTCCTGATAGTCTTTTAGCTTGTAATTCTAATAATTGGTCAACTTGCAGGGGTCTTATTACTTGTGTATGAAATTCTCCACTTCTCCACTTCATGCCCAGTTCTGAATCAAGCCAATTCTGAACATTTCCGTCAAAGTCAGTATTTACGTGTTGTTGTTTATATGATATTTTTGCGTCCATTGTACACCAACCAGAATCTGGTTCAAATTCTCCAGCAATCATCTTTACCATGGTTGTTTTTCCAGTAGCATTGGGGCCAACTACTCCAACTACTTCTGCACTTCTTACTTGTCCTTCGCCTGTTTTTAAGTGAAAATTTCCTATTTTTTTCTCCATATCTCCCCAAGATAAGATTGGTGCACCAACTTCTTCTCCCCGTACTCTTCCTCTAAGAAACTGTATTGGTTTGTCACGTATTCTAACATTTTCTTCCGGTAAGTAACCGTCTAGGTAAGCATTTATTGCAGTTCTTGTATTTCTAGGTTGAGTAAAAATACCATATGCAGCTCTTTCTCCATACACAATTTGTAATAAATCACACATAACGTCAAGTATTGCTAAATCATGTTCAACAACTAATATTCTTTTTCCTCTTTCTACCAATCCTTGAATAATTCTAACAATCCTCATTCTCTCATAAATATCAAGATAAGATGAAGGCTCATCAAAAAAATACACATCAGCCTCTTTGAGTAGAGTTGCGGCCATTGCAACACGTTGTAACTCACCTCCTGATAGTTTGTCCAAGGTACGATTTAATACTCCTACAATGTCAAGAAGTTCTGCATATTGTTTAATCTCTCCTCTATCGTCAACTCGTTCGAGTAATTCACTCACTTTACCCTGAAATATTTTTGGAAGTTTATCTATATACTGTGGTTTAACAGCAATTTTAACTCCTTCTTCTGCAACTGTAGTTAGATAATCTCGTAATTCTCCTCTAGGAAATGACTCAATTATTTCATCCCATTCTTTTAATTCAAGATCCCACTCTCCAAGATTAGGCCTTAGTGAACCAGATAGGATATTTATTGCTGTAGATTTTCCCATGCCATTAGGACCTAGAATGCCAATTACTTGTTCCTCTCTTGGTGCTGGTAATCGAAACAACCCAAACCCATTTTCATCATATCGATGAGTTAAGTCAGCATCAAGCTCCTTTGGAAGATTTATTATTTTAACAGCATCTCCTGGACATAATTTAGCACGAGTAAAACAGACAGGACAAGCAGTTTCTAGGATTCGAAACTTATTTTCTTCAAATTGAATACATTCCGCACCACATGAACCAGCATATTTTAGTAAATAATTGAATGCCGGACTATTAGGTTTACAACGCTCTTCTAATAGTACTGCTACTCTCATAACTATCCCCCATTAAATATGTCATACATCTGTTATATTTAAGAAAGACTCTAATTTATAATATCATACTGCTAAGAATCTATACCTTATGTAGACGTACCCTGCAAGTAGAATTTTTTCAGTCTTAGATAATTGAATTCTTTCTGAAAACACATCACCATCATTTTTCTTAATCTTCTTCAGTATTGAACTGTAGAATGCTGCCATAGCTGCTGGTGAATATCTAGATGATTTATCGAGTAAGGGCAATAATTTGAAAGCTTTATCTCTATATTCATTGGCTCTTTGAATATAACTTTCTACAAATGGTTTCCAACCCGGATGCTTATTAATTTCATTATTATTTAGTATATCTTCTTCTGTGATTCCATATCTTCTTAGATCTTCTAGTGGTAAGTATATTCTATTTCTTTCTGCATCTTCTTTGACATCTCTTAAGATATTTACAAGTTGCATGAAAATACCCCAAGACTCCGCATATTCCTTTGCTTTGATATTATCATAGCCATAAATCTCAATACATACTAATCCGACTGTAGAGGCGACTCTGTAACAATAGGCATAAAGATCCTCGAATGTATCATATCTATTACTATGGAAATCATCTTCCATCCCACTAACCATGTCGTCAAGTAGTTGTTTTGGTATGCCAAAATTATTAACAGTATCTTTTATTGCCATAAAAATAGGATCTGTAGAGGTTACATCTTCATATGCTGTAGATAATTTCTTTCTGTAGTAAAATAGTTGAGACATTTTTTCATTATATGACACTCTGTCTAAAACAGTATTTCCATTACTCAAGTTTAGTATGTTATCTCTGTATTCTATTGATTCTGGATCGTCGGACGAACCTCCTGGAAAAATATCGACAAAATCACCGTCTGCTATATCATCTGCTCTTCTGCAAAATGCATAATAAGCACAAATAGCCTTTCTTTCATAATCTGGCAAATATTTAAACGAATGATAGAAATTTCCTGCTTCTCTACGAGTCAACTCTTCACAATAATCATATGCTGTAGAAATCATATGAGAGGGAACTTGTCTTTCTTCCCATATTGGGGCATCTATATATCTGAACGGATTTGTTAACTCTCCTCTTGAGCCAATAACTCCCATGAAGATAGCACCTTCTCGAATAGTTTCAAGCGCTGTTATACTAATCGCCCGTGTAGCATCTTTTGTCATTTTTACTGCTGACCGAACCAATTGAATTCTTTTTACTGTATTTTCTTTTTCTGAATCCACCAATGAAATACTATCATTATCTTGAAAATTTTGTTCGAAGACGAAATCTGAAATCTGCTCTTCGCTCATAGTTTTCATGTTGAGCGAGAACCATGCTTTCTTGAAGTTCACTATGAGGTGTGCCAAAAAATATCATCATTTTATAAAAAATACATCATCTTGTCTAATCAGTTTTGAAGTTCTATTTTTTGTTAGTGAAGCAAATAATGACTTTCTAAATATAGATTTAATTTCCTTTCTAGATACCTTTATCCTATTTTTATTATCTAGAACATTATTCTTGCTTAACATTTTCAGAGTACTTTGTCCTATTAGTATTGGGAGAATACATGAAAATCTTAACCTATACTGATTTTTAGGTAATAAATTAACCCATTTAATTGCACAATTTAGGTGATCATATGCCTCTAAGATATATGAATCAAAAAGAGGCCTAAATTTATCCATATTATTTGAATCCAACAAATCCTTTGGTTTCAAATCATATTCTAATAACTTTTCCATTGGTATGTAACATCGCCCCATCGCAATATCTTCAGGAATATCTCTAAGGATATTAATCAATTGTAATGATTTACCGAATCTAATGCCATTTTCAAATAAGCTATTAGATATCTCATTATTTACTTCAAATTGATAATCTAAGGCCATATGAGTCCAGAATTCTCCAACAGAACCGGCAACTGAGTATGTATATTCATCTAGTTCATTTTCATTATTCAAGGCTATTATTTCTTGGTCGGAAGATGCACTGAATCTTTCCAAATCAAGTGTCTGTCCTCTAATTATAATTTCTAAACATTCTCTAATTCTCCTTCTATCGCTTTCACTAAAAATATCAGATTCTTCTAAATATTTTATTGGTAATATTACATTTTGTAATAATTCCTGTTCTGCAGAATTTTCTTGAAGTAAAGATAAATCCATCAAGTCAGGAATTTTTTCGGATCTTTTTTGCACTCTATCATTATATTGACCAATTAAACGAATGAGGATATCCTTTTCTCCCATTTTCGAGTCAGCAATTGTATCAGAAAGCCTCGCTAATAAATAAAGTAGGCCTATTTGTTTACGAATTTTCTTCGGGAGAAAATTTAATGTCAAATAAAACGATCTAGAAGTACCTTTAAGCAAAATATCGATTCTTCTATCGATTTTTTTCACTATCACAACACTCCTTAATCTATTTTATTCCTGATTCTTTTAAAGCCTTAATTAGAACATTTCCAATTTCTGAAGGATCTCTTGCAACATAAATACCTGCTTTTTCAAATGCAGCAAATTTTTCTTCTGCAGTCCCCTTTCCTCCTGAAATAATTGCTCCAGCATGGCCCATTCTTTTACCAGGTGGTGCTGTTGAACCTGCAACAAAACCAACTATTGGTTTACTCATATTCTTTGATGCCCATTCAGCTGCTTCTTCTTCTGCTGTTCCTCCAATTTCTCCAATTAATACTATTGCTTCCGTCTGCTTATCATTTTCAAATGCCTGTAAACAGTCAATAAATCCTGTCCCATTTACTGGGTCGCCTCCAATTCCTACGCACGTAGATTGCCCCTCTCCAACACTCATTGTTTGTGCAACTGCTTCATAAGTTAACGTACCACTTTTCGAAACAATTCCTATTCTGCCCTTTGCGTGAATGAAACCAGGCATGATGCCAACTTTACAACCTCCATTTTCTCTTGGTGTTATTATCCCAGGACAATTCGGTCCTATTAATCGAACATCAGGACATTTCTTCACGTTAGCTACTGCAGTTACCATATCAAGAATAGGGATTCCTTCAGTTATACATACTATCAATCCACCACCATTTTCTTGAAAAGCATTAGCAGCCTCTACTATCGCTGCAGATGCAAAACGTGCAGGGACATAGATTACACTCACATCAGCTCCAGTTTTTGCTATTGCTTCTTGCATAGAATCATAAACTGTAATTTCCTTTCCCGAGAAGTTTAATTTCTGCCCTCCTTTTCCTGGTGTTACTCCTCCTACTACATTAGTATCATATTCAATCATTCTTGTTCCATGAAATGTTCCTTGCTTTCCTGTGATGCCTTGAATCAAAATCTTACTATTTTCATCAACCCAAATAGACATTAGTTTTCCCTCCTTGTTAGATTAACTATTTTTTCAGCACCTTCTGCGAGAGTAGTTGCAGTATGCACATTTAAATCACTTTTATTCAATATTTCAGTTCCTTCAACATGGTTCGTACCTGAGAATCTCACTACAAGAGGAACATCTAATCCTATTTCCTTTGATGCTTCAATTACACTGTTTGCTACCATGTCACATTGAATTATTCCTCCAAAAATATTCACTAATATACCTTCTACATTTTTGTCCTCGAGAATTATTTCAAATGCTGCTGTAATAGACTCTCGCGTTGCGCCTCCTCCTATGTCCAAGAAATTAGCCGGCTCACTTCCATAGAGTTTTATGACATCCATTGATGCCATAGCCAATCCTGCACCATTCACTAAACATCCAATATTACCATCCAATTTTACATAAGATAGCCCATAATTATTGGCTCTTATTTCTACCTCTTCTTCTTCTGTCAAATCTCTTAAATTATTTCTCCATGGATGTCTAAACTCAGCATTATCATCAAAACTAACCTTTCCATCCAGTGCTATTATTTCTCCTGATTCGCTCCGTACAAGTGGATTAATTTCTATCATCGAGCAATCTCTTTCCAAAAACATGGCATATAATGCATTCACCATTTCAACCATTTCATTTTTTGATTTTCCCTCAAGTCCTAATGATTCAGCAAACATTACTACATCTTCATTTTCCAAGCCTTCTAGTGGGTCTGCCCAAATCTTATGAATCGCTTCTGGTGTTTTTTCTGCTACTTCCTCTATGTCAACTCCACCTTCTGTTGAACCCATTATTAGTACTGATTTAGCTTCACGA
This sequence comes from Methanobacteriota archaeon, assembly GCA_002712575.1. Classification (GTDB taxonomy): domain Archaea; phylum Thermoplasmatota; class Poseidoniia; order Poseidoniales; family Thalassarchaeaceae; genus MGIIb-O3. The sequence continues at coordinate 13,685 of PATZ01000011.1, read as the reverse complement.
TCAATTAATAACGCTAAATAATATTCATGTGAAATATTACATCCTGATTCTATATATAAGTTATTTACTATTTTTCCTTCTTTGCCAGTTTGTTTAGTTACTAATTTTTTACCAATTATTGATGAAGCATATAGCCCTACTTCTTCCTTGGAAAATGCTATTTTCACGCCTCCTTCCATAACTAGATCATTAGTTATGGGGTCATAAAGAACTCCCTTCCCTCTGCCTCCGGCATGTATCTGGCTTTTTACTGCAACAATATCAGAATTCAATTCGTCATATGCATTTAACGCTTGTTCCACATTATTACAATGAATTCCTTTAACCACTTTAACTCCAGAGTCATTAAAAATAGCCTTTGCCTGATACTCGTGAATATTCATGTTGTCCCCACCCCCTCATCATCTTTGAAAGATACTGTAAATAGTATTGTTAAAGACTAATCAAACGAAGAACTCAAAGCGTAACTAGCACACCATAAAACATGGAAGTTATCGTACTTGTTGGAGGATTTGGAACTCGATTACGCCCTTGGACAGAAGAAAAAGCTAAGCCCTTACTTCCCATACTTGATAAAACACTCTTGGAACGTGTTATTGAAGTTGTTCCTGAAGACTTGATTTCAAGAGTCATTATTGCTGCTGGTCATGGCGTTGATCAAATTGAGAATTTTTTCTCAAAAAATGAAACTAATTATGAAGTTCTTATTTCAATAGAAGAAGAAGCCCTAGGAACTGGAGGGGCTGTCGGCTTGGCTGCAAAAAAACTTAATGAAACAGGTCCGGTATTAATTTTGAATGGAGATTTAATTTCAAGCGTAAATGTTCATGAATTATTAAAACATCATAATAATACTGGTGCTAAAGCAACATTATCTCTTTGGGAAGTGGAAGACCCAAGCCGCTTCGGAGTTTGTGATTTAGATGAATCAGGAATGATAAGAAGATTCCAAGAAAAACCAGATCCAGGAACAGAATTTTCGAATTTAATTAATGCAGGATGTGTTATTGTAAGCAGAGATTTAATCAATCAATTTTCCAGTGAGAAGCATAGTATGGAAAGAGTAGTTTTCCCTCCTGTTGCCGAATCAGGAGAAATGGCTGGACTTGTTTTCTCAGGATACTTCGTCGATGCTGGAACTCCTAATTCATTCATAGAAGCAGCACAAACTTGTATTGAAAATAATAGATTTATGTCAGGAAAAAAAATAGGTAATTCATGGTATGGAGAAGGTATTTCTGATACTTCTTCATCCACGGGGTGCTCAATAGGTAAAAATGTTCAAATTCATAAAACATCTTCTTTATTAGATTGTGTTGTTCTTAAGAACGCGGTTATAGGTAAAGATGTTAGATTAGAGAGATGTTTAGTGGGCGAAGGCTCAATTATATCTGACAATACAGTTTTATCAGATGCTATAATAAATCATCATACGACTTTCTGATGGTTTATGGCGACATTGTAAAATTCATTGTCCTTTTCGGAAGTAACATGGGAGAAAAACTTGTAGTTGTGAATTTTAAAACTTATGAGACTGCACATGGACTTTCTGCAGAGAAATTAGCCAGGATCATGGGGAGTTTGGAAAGTGATGCTCGTATTGTCGCTGTAGTATCTGCATTTGATCTTTCATCAGTAGTCAAAATAGCTCCAAACTTAGAGGTTTGGACTCAGCATCTAGATCCAATCCAATTCGGCTCAAACACGGGTTGGTTGCATCCTGCTACTGCTATAGAAAGGGGTGCCAAAGGTACTTTAATTAATCATGCAGAACATAAGGTTAGCATTGAGCATATTGCCATGTTATTGGATCAAGTACCAGAAGATTTCACTGTTTGTGCGTGTGCTGCTAACATCGAAGAGGCAAAAGCATTAGCAGCGTTGAAGCCCACTTTTGTTGCAGTAGAGCCACCGGAATTGATAGGAGGAGAAATTTCTGTCACATCTGCTGATCCAAAAATTGTAACTGGGACAGTAGATGCTGTCAGAGATATCTCTACAGATGTTGGTATATTATGTGGTGCAGGAGTGAAAAATGGTTCTGATGTTTCTTTGGCACTTGAACTGGGTACTTCAGGAGTATTACTTGCTAGTGGAGTAACTAAATCTCCAAATCCAATCGGGGCATTGAACGATTTAATCTCAAAGATATAATTTTATTAATATATTTTTTAACCTAATTTATACTGTTTAAACCGCAGCACTTTTGTTTAACTCATTAATCCGTCGCTGATTATAATGTCCGACGATGCGGTATCTGAAATTCAGAAAGTAAAAAAGAAAGAGTACCAAAAAGAACTTTTTAGACTACAATTAGAATTGATTAAATTACAGGAATGGGTTAAAGCAAAAGGGCTGAAAGTAGTTGTAATATTCGAAGGTCGGGATGCAGCAGGGAAAGGAGGAGTGATAAAGAGGATAACTCAGTATCTCAATCCGAGAGTCGTCAAAGTTGCAGCGTTACCTGCCCCTACCGAGAGAGAGAAAACAGAATGGTATTTTCAACGATATGTTGATCACTTGCCTGCAGCGGGAGAAATAGTTCTCTTTGATAGAAGTTGGTATAATCGCGCAGGCGTAGAGCGTGTTATGGGTTTTTGTACGGATAAAGAATATGAAGGATTTTTACGAGCATGCCCCACATTCGAAAGAATGTTAATTCGTTCAGATACTATTCTGATAAAATACTGGTTTTCAGTATCTGACGAAGAACAGTTAAAGAGATTCAAGGCCAGATTAGCGGAACCTCACAAGAGATGGAAACTAAGTCCTATGGATCTAGAATCACTTACTAGATGGGAGGAATATTCAGAAGCAAAGGACAACATGTTTGCATACACAGATACAAAGAAATCTCCTTGGTATGTAGTCAATTCAGATGTCAAAAGACATGCCCATATAAATTGTATAAGTCATTTTTTGTCTCAAATACCTTATGAAGACTTGACTCCAAAGGAAATAAAACTTCCCGAAAGGACAAAATCTAAAGGATACATTCGCCCTCCAGAAGATGAGCAAACTTTTGTCCCCGATTATCACCTCGAATTATTGTGATAGTATAGTTAATAGGTATTTTCTTGATGAATAAATATCATAAAGCAGATTATCTATTGTCTTATCCGGGATATTATGCAAAGGTGTGGTGCACAAGAAGTTTCTGAAGCATTTTCTAACAATGAGGAAATAACCTTAATCCTCGCTCTTAGGGGTTCGAAACATCCAGAAGTATTACGTCTAATTGATATTGCAAAAAATAAATCAATCCCTATTAAAGAAGGTTCTGAGAGAGATATTTGGAGGATGGCCCGGGATAATAAATTCGATACAAAACCAGAAATTCTAGCTCTAGTTGGTAGAAATCCATATGCATCAATAGATGAAATTCTTGAATTAGATGGAATAATATGGTTACTGGCAGGAGCAAAATATCCAGTCAATATAGGATTCACAATAAGAACGGCCGAAGTAAGCGGCGCAAATGCAGTATTTATTGATAGTGAACTCAATAATAATGATCGAAAAGGCGCCAAAAGAGCCTCTATGAAATCACATCGCTTCATTCCTTTGCATTGGGTTGACGGGAATTCAATAGTTGACAAGGCTAAATTATCTGGATATAGGATAATTTCGATAGAAGATATTGGTTCAAAAACCCCTTGGGAAGCAGATTTAACGGGAAAAATCATGCTAATAATTGGAGGAGAGAGAGAAGGTATTTCTAAATCCATACTTGAGAAATCAGATGAAATATTGAGAATTCCAATGACAGGTTTTGTACCTTCATTTAATTTACAAGCACCAATGGCAATTGTTGCAGCCGAAGCACAAAGGCAAAGAATGCCTTGACATTATTCTTACCCCTAATTTGATGACCCTTGACCCAATCCTAAGTACATGGAGGTGCCTGATGAACTTTTATCTATGCTCCATGGCGAACAAGGGCCAACTAAACAGAAAGCTGCTAGACTTGTGATTGATTTAGCCTCAACAGCGGGTTCTGAGAAATTCATCCGATGCGACAACTCACATGTTTCTGGAGTTAGTGTGATAACCGGAGGGCATGGTCTTCGACGTTTTCTTTCGGATTTATCGGGAGATCCTCTAGGTAAGGTAGTTATTCCCACAACTCTTAATTCTGCTGGTTGTGATTTGGATAAAATAGCAGAAATGGACATAGAATATCCAGATTTTCTTAAATATCAATTTGAAATCGTTCAAGCGTATTCTGAATTAGGAATAGATGCCACATTGTCCTGTACACCATATGATAGAGGAATCGACTCAGTCCATGGCATTGGCTCGTGGGCTGAGTCAAACGCTGTTTGCTTTTCTAATTCTTATACGTCCTTAATTACAAATCGAGAATCTGGATTATCAGCCCTTGCCACTTCTCTAACGGGATGGGCTCCTTACTGGGGCTTACATATTCCTGAAAATAGAATTCCAAATATACTTGTGAAGATTGAGTGTGAAATGTCAGACCCAACAGATTGGAGTGTATTGGGTGATTGGATAGGTAAACAAATCAGGCCAGAGTGGAAACTTCCCTGGGGGCCAATGCCATATATTGTGGGTTTACCCGATCAAATTTCATTTGAGATGCGTAAAGCATTAACAGCTTCGGCTGCAAATTATGGCTGTCCAATGTTGTGGATTGATGATGAACCGGAACGTTCTCCAAATATGGATAAATATCAGGGAGAGGTAATATTTACTGCTGATGATTTATACAATAGATATAATGAACTTTCCCCAAAAGGTCAAGTTGATCTAGTTGTTATAGGATGCCCCCAAGCAAGCATAGGCGAAGCAAGAGCAACAGCTGCAGCAGCACGTGCAAGGATGGAACTTGGTGAAAAAATCATTGATAAGAGACTTTGGCTTTTTACTAGTGGATATAATTATGATATATTAGACGCCGATGGAACTATTGATATTCTAGAGGACTCCGGAGCATTGATACTAAGAGACACTTGTCCCGAAGTAACTCCTTATAATAGAAATAAATATAATCATATTTTGACAAATTCATTGAAAGCAGAACACTATTTGACGAGCGGTCTTAATCGTATGCCAACCAGCGTTTCAACAATAACTGATTGTGTAGCGCATGCGTTCGATGATAAACTAGTTAAAGGTTCTAGGCCTACTCTAGAATCTAGAAAACCAAAACCTATGATATCTAAAAAGACTAAACAGACATCCAAAATTAATATTTTTGGAAAAGGTATACCAAGTCAATCAGATTGGAAAATATCAGGCAAAGCTCTAGTTACCGACGTTCCTATAACATATCTTGGATATGTCAATAGAGATACGGGAGTAATAGAAGAACCCGGTCATCCTTTAGATGGCACGAAAATCAAAGATACAATTTTTATCTATCCAAAAGGCTCCGGATCAACGGTTGCGCCATTTGTACTGATGGGTTTGATATACACAAAACAAGGTCCTAAGGCAATAGTTAACACCGATGTGTGCCCACTTACTATTCCTGCTGCGTCTTTGCTAAATCTCCCCTATGCTCATGGATTTAGTGAAGATCCTACTATCGCCATCAACTCGGGTGACGAGGTTGAAATGTCTCTAAAAGATGGTATTGTTTGTCTAAAAATAATCAATAGAAATAGCGAGGATTGATGACTCTACACCCTCGCAGACGGTATATGAGCACGCGCCCTAACTCTCAGCCTTGTCAAACTCATGACTTGGGGAGATTTGAAATTTTGACTAGAGATGGCGCCGCCCGTATAGGTCGTTTACATACCAATCATGGGACATTAAACACCCCAATGCTTCTTCCCGTGGTCAATCCCAATATAATGACAATAGAACCTAGAGAAATGTGGGAAGATTATGGCATAGAAGGGCTGATAACAAATTCATACATAATATGGAAGCATCATAAACTGAAAGAAGAGGCTTTATCTAATGGCGTACACAATCTTTTAGATTATCCAGGGATTATAGTTACTGATTCAGGTACTTTCCAATCATATGTATACGGTGATGTTGAAGTAGGAGTTAGAGAAATTATAGAATTCCAAAGAAATATAGGAGTTGATATTGGGACTATGTTGGACGTTTTTGGACGTCCAGATATGTCACTTGATGAACTTGAATATGCAGTAGAGGAGACCGCTAGGAGGGCACCTGAATCATTAGAGATAGCAGGAAAGGATTTATTATTAAACGGCCCAATACAAGGAGGAATTAATGATAATTTACGTGCTAGGTCAGGATACCTAATGTCTTCAATTAAGGGACAGTATCATAATTTTGCTATTCATCCCATTGGAGGAATAGTTCCACTAATGGAGAAACAAATGTATAGAGAACTATTTCAAATATTATTAGCCTCAAAATCTACTATACCTCCAAATCGCCCAATCCACTTATTTGGTTGTGGTCATCCTCTACTATTTCCTTTATCAATAGCCTTAGGCGTTGATATTTTTGACAGTGCTGCATATGTTCTTTTTGCACGTGATGATAGATTTTTTACTCCTACTGGGACTGTAAAACTACAAGATATCAGAGAATGGCCGATAAGTTCACGCGCTTTATTTGGAATTTCTCCGGAAGAAGTCAAGAAAATGGACAAAAAGGATAGAACAACGCTATTATCTCGTCATAATTTAGAAATTACTCAGGCAGAGTTAGCCAGGTGTAGAGAAGCCATACGTAATGGTAAAATCTGGGAACTCGCAGAAGAAAGAAGTCATAGTTCACCTCAACTTAGGGCAGCCTTTCTTTGGGTCTTGGATCAACTTTCATTTCCTGACGAAGGGCCAATAGGAGAGAGTGTTATGGATATTGTAGCATCTACTAATCCAGTAAGGAAAGGTGGCGAAAGTATGAGTCATGATATAGAAATACGTCCACACATATTACATTTACAAGCACTTATTGCTACTAGATGGAGGACTCCGGGATCATGGTGGAATGGTTCGAAAAATAATGTGAAAAATATCATTATAATTGAAAAAACTGCCCCTCCATGGAGAATAAACTCATTAAACTCTATCATCGCAAATCTAATTGAAACTCCAAATAGCATACCATTAATTATTACGCCCCTTGGAATTATTCCTTTTTCGCTTGAAGACTTATCTCCATGGTGTCATTTAGACGGTTCTAATGATATGTGGAAAATACACTACGATGATGAAGAAATTATAGAATTTCTATCGGATTACGGACTAGAAAATACGCCATTCATTAGAATCAAACCCGATCCAAAACTAATTGTAAAATCCAAATTCAATCAAAAAGTTAGAAATTGGCTAGACAGATGTTCAATTGTAGATAAATTATCCGTACTATGTTTTGTTAATCCCAATGATGGTTGTAAACTTACTCATTCAATGTCATGCCGTAAATCAACGACGGACAGGATGGTAAATGTATATTCTGAAAATTCCCATATTTTGTCTCCAAGATTAAATGATGGCGGGATTTCATTAACTTTGGAAGGCGCAAAAAAACTCTGTGATACTAGATTTCCTATTTCTTTTGATGAAAATAATGTAGATTCTGAATTTTTAGGATTGCCAAAGGTGTGTATTAATGATGATGCAGTACCATTTGTAGGCATGGGTAGGAATGTAATGCATGGATATATTTTAGGTGCAGATAATCATTTAATACCAGGACAACCTTGTTTAATTGTTGATTCTAAGGGTGATTTAGTTGCTCATGGAATACCAATAACAACATCAAGAGAAATGAAATTTTTCAAAAAAGGAATAGCAGTAAGAGTTAGAGGGGGAATTTTAAAAAATTCTTCTTAGTATCTATACATGAAGGGGATTAATTGAAAAGATTGACATGAAACAATGATTATTAGAAGTTAAAGAGAGGGGATGTGGCGTTGGAAATTAAAAACAATGATTTTGTAATAGAGACAAACAATCTCTGCAAAATGTATGGACCTCATTTAGCATTAGACAATATTAATTTAAAAATTAAAAGTGGGGCAATTGGAGTACTCGGCCCAAATGGAGCAGGAAAATCAACCTTGTTTAAGTGTATTTTAGGATTAATCCAAACAACTTCTGGATCAGGTAAAGTTTTGGGTCATGATATTAAAACCGAAGGTGAATTAATACGCTCTAAAATAGGATACATGCCTGAATATGATGCTTTAGATCCGGGTTTGACAGCAATAGATCAAGTTAGATATTCAGGAGAGATATTGGGAATGAATTCAGACGTTGCTACTCAAAGGGCACATGAAGTACTGGAATACGTCGGATTAAAAGATCAAAGATATAGAAAAATAGAGACTTTTAGTACTGGGATGAAACAAGCAACTAAATTGGCTTGTGCAATTATCCACGACCCTTTAATATTAATTTGCGATGAACCAACAAATGGTTTGGATAAAAGAGCTAGAAAATTTATGCTAGATACACTCAGACGCACTGCTGTCGAAGGAAAACGTACAGTTTTGATGAGTAGCCATGTTATGGAAGATGTACAGGAAGTATGTGAAAGTATATTGATGATTTACAAAGGGAAAGTTGTGATTCAGAAAAGCTTGGAAGAATTAGTTGGCCAAGTGGATAAGGAAATAGAGATTACAATTTGGGGCGGTGCTTCAAAATTACATGAGGAATTGGAAAATAGGAACTTTTCGGTACGCCGCCTGGGTAGGATTTTAAGAATTACATTAATTGATGAAAACACAATTACTGAAATCATTAAAGCTGCAGCCGATTGTAAAGTACAAGTCAGACAATTGAAAGAGTATACTCCAGATTTAGAAGACATTTTCCTTCTTATAATGGATAAGTTGGGGGCTGAAATAAAGGGAACTTCGGAACTTATGACTTCAGAACATATTGGAGGAATCTAGTGTGTCGAAATCGGAAATAGATATCAAAGGTAAACAAACTAGGATGGAAGTTGCATATGGCTCTGGGGATGGCGACGAGGAGTTGACTGCAGTAGTTGCAAAAAAAGAAGCAACATTGGGTACAATTTTCAATCAATCATACAAACAATGGGACGGTATTTTAGGGCCAAGATGGATGAGAAATTATTCAATATACAGGCATCATGTTTATGGAATTTTTACTAGTAAAGGACATAGGTATTATCATCCATTTGTCAGGCTTACAATACTAGTTATTTTTTTGGCTTCTTTAGCCCCCATTCCAATGCTATTTTTTTCTTCTCTATTGCCCGGTCAAGATGGCGATTTTTTATCTAAAATGTGGGGGATAAATAGATACAATTTATGGGGTCAAATTTTAGGATATTTCCCTCGAAATCTCTGTATGTGGCCTCTTTTGACTGCTTTAGTTGTTGGTGGGATGATTTCTGATGATCGAAAAAATGGAACTAGTGCGTTATATTTTTCCAGACCTGTTAACCGTTTCGATTATACTATTATGAAATATTTAAGTGTATCCGTGATATTAGGTTTTGTTATTGTATTTTCTTACTTTGCTTATTATACTAGTGCAATAGTTTTCAGAGGCGAAAGTTGGGCTTACTTAGTTGATACCTTGCCCATATTTCTTAGTGGAATTGTTGCTGGAATTATTTTAGTAATAACATATACATCCCTGGGTCTTGCACTGTCTAGCATAAGTCAAAGTAGATTTTTCGCAGCAATAGGGTTTTTGAGTATAATTTATGGTACCAAAATAATCGCCCTCCTTATAGAAATGCAATTTGATACAACAATTATGTATATTCTAAGTCCTTATGATTGCCTTGCCCACTTCGGTCAGTTTTTATTGGGCTTAGATCTTAATTATGATCATCCTCTGGGTTTTTCTATAATTTCCTTAATTTTTATGAATATTTTTTCAGTAGGCATATTGGTTTCAAGAATTAGTTCCATGGAGGTTACCAGAGAATGAAAGAAATAAGTAGTAAACTTCCAGCAGTAATGTTAGATCATGTATCCAAGTGGTATGGAGAAGTTATAGGAATTAATGATATTTCTCTGGCCATAGATGGAGGAGTTACTGGAATTCTTGGTCCTAATGGTGCAGGAAAATCTACGCTTTTCAAAATACTCATGGGGCGTTTAAAGCCTAGCAAGGGCACTGTTCGTCTATTTGGCATAGATCCTTGGAAAAGTACAACTCCCTATCGTCGAATAGGTTATGTCAGTGAATCAGAGAGAATGTATGACTGGATGACATCTCTTGATTTCATATCGACCTTAGCCAGATTACATGGAATGTCTAGGGATGAAGCTGTGGAACGTTCCAAACATGTTTTAAATTTTGTAGGACTTGAAGATGTTTACCACAAAGAGATAGGCAAGTACAGTAAAGGAATGAGGCAGCGAGTAAAAATAGCTCATGCATTAGTCCATAATCCTGATTTAATTATTCTTGATGAACCTTTACATGGTTGCGATCCAATAGCAAGAACTAGTATAATGAATGTAATTAGAGAATTAGGTTCTCAAGGTAAAACTGTTTTAGTATCAAGTCATATTTTAGAAGAAATTGAAAGAATAACTGAACAGATTGTTATATTACACAATGGTAAATTATTGGCTATTGGAAATCTACATGCCATAAGGGATTTACTTGACCAACACCCTCACCGAATTGTGATTAACTGTGAAAATCCTAGGGATTTAGCCGGTTTGTTTATTTCTTCAGAACCGGTTTATGGCGTCAGATTCCCTGATAAAGGACAGTTAGAAATTCATACAAATAATTTATCTGCTGCCCATGATGTTCTCCCATCTATTATAGTAAAATCAGAACAAAAAATAACATCTATAGAGAACCCAGATGATAATTTGGATTCTTTAATCGGTTATTTGATTGGAGGGATTAATCATGGATGATAAAGGACTTTCTCTCAAGGATTCTGTGTGGTCTCAACTCGATCGTAAAGCTGGTGCAATAATTGAACTGACTATTAGACAATTAAGGCACAGATTATCTACATGGGTAGTTTTAGGAGTGGGTTTCCTCATCATGCTTCTTTTACTTGCTTTTTATGTAGATTCAGTTAGAGATGGCTTCGAATCAATAGATAATGATGGAGATTCTGTAGATGAAGATGAAGATGGATATCCACTTGGTCAGGAGATTAAATACGGTCATAGTGATGTAGATTCAAGTCAATATCCGGGAGTAGGAAAATATGTTCCTGTTGGAGAAATTGATTATAATGATAATTTTAGAAATATTTCTGGAAATTATACCTGGTTTGGACAAGGGATATTAGATCCTGTTTGGATAAATATGAATTATTCCGGGATTTCAGAGCAATGGACAGGAAAAATAAATTGGCAAGATGAAATAAATTCTTGTCCAGACGGAGAAGCATTTATCGATTGGAATTTGAACGAATATGGTTCTGTATGCGATTATGGTGACGGAAAATACGTATTTTGGGGAGAGTTCCAGGGGGAAGGTTATATCGAAGTACCAATTTATAGCACATTATTCTGGGGACTTTATACCGATTCATTCTATGTAGAGCCAGATCCCATTTCAATGTACATCGATGAAGATGACATAAATTGGGATAATAATTTATTACAATCAAGTCAGGGTTTTGATGACGATGGAGACTGTACTATGGAAAATTGGTCTGAAGTTCCTGACTGGATTTATGATGATGAGGGAGAATATTTTGATAATGATAAGAATGGTAATGGAATTATTTGTGATGTTCAATGGATAGTGGATGAAGATGGCAATGTCATTGTTATAAATAAAGATTCTAATGTAGATGAGGATCCTGTTGACGAGAAATTTATGGGCGAATCGAGTCATAGAACATTTATAATTGGAGTGGGAAAGATGGCTTTTGTCATATTACTTGGTTTGTTCCTTCCTCTCTTTTTGTCTCTAGGATTAATTAGAGATGAAACAGAAAATGGAACTTTACATTATTTATTATCAAAACCTATTCATCGAGGAGAATTCATCATTTACAGATTACTTGGATATCTTACAGTGACTGGGATTTACATAATATCTTTATCACTGTTTATGGGCATTATTGGTTCATTATTGGGTCCTGGAGAAAGTATAATTAGATTATCAGATTTACCAATATGGCTCGGCATAGGCTTTGCTACAATCCTAGTTTTATGTGCTTATGGTGCACTATTCAACACTTTAGCACTTATTACGCCTAAATATGGAATATATATCTGTATCTTTATCGGCGTCTGGGAATTTGTAATGGGGATATTAACTATAGCAAATCCTAATTGGACAATATCTGCTATTTCAATTAATCATTGGGCACTACAGATAATCGATTCCATAGTTTTAATCGCATGGCCAGATACACTTCAATTACAACAAATGTCATTAGCATTTAATTTAGAAACCGGTCTTGATTTATTTTGGAAACCACCTGCACATACTCTTGGTACTTCCAATCCGTTGGTATCAATTTTTGTTAGTATTGTCATGTTATTTTTATTTACAATTTCAATGTTAGGAATCGGACAATCAATATTCAAGAATAGAGAAATTATGTGAGGTAATGATGTTTGAAGATATGAAGAAATTCAAAGGCGACTTCACTTCTTTATGGAAGCTTGATGTTTTGCCACCAATACCGAGACTTTCATGGTGGTGGTGGTGGGTAATAATTTATATTCCGGATCAACAAAATCCTGGCCGTTCCAAACAACTAATGACTCTGTGGTCTACTAAAGAAACTCCAGCAATCAGAATGACCGGACATTGGTGGTTACCCGGTTCTAGAATGCATATAGATGATGAAGAAGGACTAGTATTCCCGGGAATGGTATGTTCTTGGTGGTTTGATGGCAAAAAAATGTATGAACCATTAGTAATGAAAGAATGTAGGATGGCGGCAATTAATGATCAACACTCATTATGGCCACAAAAAGGGTCGGGAGAGGGAGCGGGTGCAGTAATACCTCTTCTTCAAGAAGATATGTCTTTTGGTATGAGTCCAGGCAATGATAAATTTTGGATGAACCTTGTTTCAGATAGAGAAGCGGTCAAAAGAGGCGCACCATTAAATTTCAAAGCCGAACTCACTCCTTGGTCTGGTCCTCCAAGTACTCTTACTTACAGGAATAACGTTATGGCAATGAACATGGGTTATGACATTTTAAGGCTTCAAGGTACTAAATGTAAATTAAATGTCGATGGAGAAGAAATGCAAGGAACTGCATATTTTCAGAAGGTTTCTGTTCAAGCACCCACTGTACCATGGTTTTGGGGTATGTTGCACTTTGATGACGGCTCATATCTAGATTGGTTTCTTCCACATATCTCTTTTACTACCTCATCTTTAGATTCATCACCATGGAGACTTAGGGATGCATTTCGTAAACCTTTGAGTGGTACTGGAATTTTTCATGATGCTAATAGGGGTAGATCTGAGAATTTTGACCGTTGTGAAGTTGAATTATCAAAATCAGATTCGAATTTAAAAGATGATAATAATAATCCATTACCGAGATTCAGAATCAGATTAGAGAATGAACGAACTCAAATTTCGATTGATGTAAGTGCCGTTAGTAGGGCTAAATGGGTTTTTGATCAACCCACTAGAGCAGGAATGATCAGCCACCTTACATATAATGAATACCCACTAGAAGTCGTAAGAATAGCTATTTTGGACGAGCAAGGACTTCGCTCTCTTGATGATTATTCATGGATTCACGGTAATGCTGAACACACTTGGGGGTTTTTACATTAATT
>PATZ01000010.1 GCA_002712575.1 Methanobacteriota archaeon | reverse complement strand
AAGCATCTAAAGCATCTATCTCATCTCTAGCAACAGCTCTTCGAAGACCCGCATTCTTTACCATACTTTGTACTCCTCCTGTCAATCCCCAATTTGTTTTTACCATTATCGAATAGATTGCGGGCAATAATAGTAAAGCAGAAAGAGCAGCTACAATAAGAAGCACAATAATTACAGCTACGAATGGTTTTATTGCTGGAATAGGAATAAAAAATGCACAAGACATTCCCATTGCAGTAACTGTAGTTGCTTCAGCCAAACTCATTCCAGTGCTTGCACATGCTGTTTTAATTGCATCCAATGTTCCTCCTAATTCCTTTACCCTATTCGCTATATGTATGGAAAAATCCACTCCTACTCCTACTAGAATTGATCCTATCATAACGGTAACTAGATTCAATGGTACTCCATTTGAATCCATAACAATCCATTGCATTCCAACAGTAAAACCAACAGGAACAGTTGTCAATAATGCATATCTCAAGTCCCTAAAAACTAATGCTAAAGTAAGAATGGTAAATGCCAAGGCGAAGAATAATGATCTCCACTGCGAGCCTACTATCAACTCATTTATTTCTATTGATATCGGCGCTACTCCAATAAGATTTGAAGCGTCAATAGAGTTTTCATTCTTACCTGCAGCTTCTGTTTTTAGATTTAATTGCGTTACTGCTACGGCTGTAGTTTTACTATCCATAAATGGCATATCAACATAAATTAAATTTCTAGAAAAATCAGAAGATATGAATAATTCTCTCATTTCTGTAGTTAGACTATTGTAAAAAACATATAATAAGAAATTTTGAACTTGCCTTCCACCATCGTCCTCTTGAGCATCTAATGTATCTAATGCAGCCCAGAATGATACATTACCCGATGCCTCTCTATCAAAGATTATCTCTGCAACTTCTTGAATTGGTTCCGGGAATGGAACAGGAGAATTATCTAAAATGTCCAGTATTGGAGATCCAGATACGTTTACTCCGACAGCTATTGCTTTCATCAAGAAAACTATTGAGACTGCAGTAGTATTGGATATTCTATCGCATTCTGTTTCAAGGTTCTCAATTCCCTCTAAATTACCGTAGGGGTGTTCAGCAGTAAATGAAAATGATGGTTCAGCGCCAATAGGAGCTTTAACTAGTATAAATCCAGGCTGTCCAGACTCAAACTCATCAGAATAAACTTTCATTTTCTGAACAGCCCCAACTTCTTCAGGNGCCATATCTAGAAGATCAATATTTTCTTCTATATTNTGCCTAGAAACTCCTGCTGATATTAACATCAGCAATAAGAAAACACTCAGACTTGCCTTTGTCCAATTTACAGGTACATTTACTGTAGAAACAAATACCTTCGGAGGGGGGTGAGAGGGCTTTTTCAAATCTAATAATAATGTCAAGTTTGGTACCATCAACATGGTCATTATGTATACTATTACTATCCCTCCTGCCAAAGAATAACCTACAGTCTGTATTGGTCTCATAGGTGTAAAAACTAATGAAATAAATCCTATTATGGTTGTAGTTGCAGAAAGAAAAACGGCTTTACCAGTTGAATTTAATGCTTCTTCAATTTTTTCTTCTGGAGTGCCTTTTGCTTCTGCATATCTATTAGTGATATGTAATCCGTAAGATACGCCCAATGCCAGAACTATAGGTCCTACAATGATAACTGTCATTGTAACTTCATAATCTGAAAATCCTATTATTCCTAATGTAACCCAAACAGAGCATAATGTTGGCAAACCAGTTATAATGACAGTTTTAATTCCTTGCACCCATCTTGGTCGTCCTGTTTGTAACAAATCACAATGAAATAGGAATAAACCTAGAGCTACTGCTACTACTCCTATAGGGAATACTGTCCAAAATAATTTGAAAGACTCTTCTGTAATGGCATTAGTTAAAGGTACTGGGCCTGTTAATGTCATGCTAAGATTTTTCTCCTCCCAGTTATTCTCAATTGATAATTCGTTTATTTTAATTTGAGTTTTCTCAATAATTTCCGGTATTGAAACATCATTAATACCATCGTTGTNTGTATCTAAATCATCAGAAATCCCAATTATTATTACTGCTCTATTCCAATGCTTAGCAGAGATATTTACCAAATTACCAGCTGCATCGTAAGTACCAACATCTCTTACTAATTTATCTAATGCATTTTGAGGCATTTCTTCTAAAATTCTGTCCACTCTGTCTTGTTCTTCTGGAATTGCATAATTTCCAATTATNTCNGATTGNTCNTCTATAGTNTNATTTATNCTATCTGAAAAATCTTCATTTCCAGTTGCATCTGCNACNCCATTAAAAAAGGCTTTAACTACTCTTCCCGCACTTGAGTTAACCTCTTTTATTACCGTTGATATTGACAGAACGTAAACAATAGAATCTTCATCTCCTCCATCATTTCTAATGTTATTTACNCTTTTTTCAATCAAATCAATTTCTTTCAAAATTCTAGTATCAGTTACATTATAATCTTCCGATTCAACATAAACTACCATAATATTTGTGGTCCAATTCTCTCCTACTTCCTGAAGCAGATTTTTTGAACTTAAAGGATCTGTTGATTCTGGCAAATAAACTTCCATTTCTCCGTTTACATTTAGTGCTCCTTCCTCACTACACCAAGATGGCTGATATTCATCTCTACAATCATTTACTCCAGAATGTACAGTAAAAAAACCCGTTATTAGTAGACAGATTATGACTGTTAAAGCAGGAAACATCGTTAATGCTTTATTCGGNGTCAATCCTCTNAATTTCCTCTTCATACTATTTGAAAAATTTCTCAACTTATCATTATTTGAATTAGTGGCATCGCTTCCAACAACCATGTCACTCAATGATACGTGTATGAACTTAGAACTTCAACCTCTCGTATGTTCCATTCAAAAAAGCACTATATTTTCAATGAATGATTGGTAACGGTCAAGAGTAACATAGTTCGCCATGGCAAATATAGGAGGGTATATTTATGGGTAATCCAAAAATTTCCGAAAAGCGATGGTCTATAGATTTAGAAAAGGAAATACAACAAAATCACTATCAAAGTGTTGTAAATTCATATAAATTCAACCCTCAAAGTTCTAAAGAGATTTTTGTAATAGATACACCACCGCCATATCCCAGTGGTATTTGGCATATAGGAGCTGTAGCACAATATAGTATGATTGATGTTATTGCTAGAAGTCAGCGTTTATTAGGAAAAGAAGTGTTTTTCCCATGGGGAGTAGATAGAAATGGGATAAATATAGAGTTCACAGTAGAAAAAAAAATGGGTAGAAAGATGCGTACATTTGATAGAGAGGATTTTTTAAATCTTTGTAGAGAAACAATAGAGGAATACACTCAAGAAATGAAAAAAACCGCCAAAAGAGTTGGTTTATCCTGTGATTTTGATAAAGAATATTACACAGACTCCTCAGAATATAGAACAATTACTCAATCAATATTTGTTGATTTATTTAAAAAAGGAGAGATAATAGAAGACCTTCGTCCAAATATTTATGATCCTATTGAGGAAACTACAATAGCCGATGCCGAAGTACAACGAATTTCAAGAAAAACAAAGATATGTGATGTAAAGTGGATGACAGAAGATAATGAAGAGATAATTATTACTACCACTAGACCAGAAATGATTTGTGCTTGTGGAGTAGTTGTCGTTCATCCAGATGATACAAGATATACTAACTTAATTGGTAAAAATATCTTCTTACCAATTGATGTAAATGACAGAAGTAAATCTGTTAAGATTCTTTCACACCCATCTGTTAAAATGAATTTTGGTAGCGGTGTTCTAATGGTGTGTTCTTTCGGAGATCAAAATGATGTTTCCATATTTAGAGAATTGGATTTAAAACCATTTCAAGCCATTAATCTTGAAGGAAAAATGACATCAATCGGAGGTCCTCTTGCTGGACTTACTGTTTTAGAGGCTCGAAGTAAAGCAATCGAGATATTATCTGATAACAATTCTATTTCTGAAATACATGATCATATACAAGATATACCAGTAAGTGAAAGGGGAAATAACCCAGTCGAAATAATCTTACTTAAAGAGTGGTATGTGAAGCAAACTCATGTTCAGGATAGATTACGAGTTCTTTCTGGACAAAGTCGAATAATACCAGAACGTAATAGACAATTACTTCATGATTGGATGGATGGGATATCAATTGATTGGCCCATTAGTAGAAGGCGTTGGTATCATACAGAAATACCAATTTGGTATTCAGAAGATGAGACTAAGATTATTGTTCCTCCATCAGGTATTTATGTCCAGCCGTGGAAAGATAATCCTCCTAAAGGTTCTGAGGTTTTAGACAGAGAAACAAGGGAATTTATAAGCCTCTATGATCCAAAATCATCTAATCTCGGGAAAATTAAAGGAGAAGACAAAGTATTCGATACTTGGATGGATTCTTCTAACTCTAATTTATTCGTTTCTGGTTACTTGAATGATGATGAATTATTTCAAAAATCCTTCCCGACAGCATTAAGGCCTCAAGGTAAAGAAATTGTAAGGACTTGGCTTTATTACACGATGTTAAAAAGTGCATTATTACTTGATATGCCTGCTTTCAACAATATTTGGATAGATGGATTAGGGATGGATCCATGGGGGAGAAAAATGTCAAAGTCAATTGGTAATGGTATAGATGCTAATTCAGTGCTAGAATGTGGTTTTGGGGGAAGGACTGGGTCATGGAAAATTAGAGGCCCAAGTGGTAAGCAAGTACATTTACAGGCTAAGAAAATAGGAAGCGAATGTTTTCGTCTTTGGAAGGCTTGCGACGCGCAAGTCGGTGATGACTTTCATATAAACCCTGAAGAAATTGAATCAAAATATTTTGGTGTGTTAACTAAAATATTTAATGTTGCTAGATTTACCAGTCAATTTGAAATTCCTCAAGATTTAGATACTCAACCTGGAAATTTGTCGGCAGAAGATATCTGGATACTTTCAGAATATGAAAAAAATATGAAAAATATTAACAATTATTGGATTAATATAGATATATATAATGCAGCACAATCTATAAAAAATTTCACTACTGGAATATTTGCTAGTCATTGGTTAGAGATGGCAAAAACTAGGCTATATTCCGGAGACAAATCTGCATCTTGGACTTTACATAGGATTGTAAGAGATATTATCACAGTTTTCACGCCTATTTGTCCATTTTTCTGTCATCACATTTCAACAACAATTTATGGTACTAGTAGTATAACTATAGATAAATATCCTGATTCAAAAATTTTAATCCCTAAAGAGTTGGCCAATATTGTAAGTATCTCATCAAAACTGATTGACTTTAATTCTCATATTTGGAAATTAAAAAAGGAAAAAGGAATTTCTCTGAAATCTCCAATTTCAGGCGTCATAATTCCTAAAGATATTGAAATACTTTCTGGGGCTTTAATTAATATGCATAATTTAGAATAGTCTAATTAAGTGCAGAATGCGGATCTTTACCACTAAAGAAATCTTCCAATAAAATTACTATTTCTTGTCCTATTCTGTTTTGCGCTTCTATAGTTGATGCTCCTATGTGAGGGCTACCATGAAAGTTTTCCAATTCTATTAATTTACTATCATATAACGGTTCATTCTCATAAACATCAAGAGCCAATGACATTAGATTACCATTACTCAGAGCAATAAATGCTGCTTCTTCATCAATGATTCCCCCTCTAGCACAATTAACGATATGTCTCCCACATTTACTGCCATCAAAGCCAAATTCTGGCATTATATTGATTCTTTCTTCATTAACTAAATGATATGTATTTTCATTAAGATTACAATGAATGGATATATGAGTACAATTCCTAAATAAATTATCAACATTGTTATGAATAGTACAGTTATTTTTATTTGCAATTTTTTCGTCAATGAAAGGATCATAACAATGAATATTCATTCCCAGTGCTGATGCAACTTTACTAACTCCTTGAGCAATTCTACCAAAACCTACTAAGCCTAAATTTTTACCTGATAATTCTGTCCCTCGTAATTCTTTCTTGGCCCAAATATTCTTTCTTAATTTCCTATCTCCTTTAGCAATATGCCTGGTAGATGAAATTAGATGGCCTATTGTTAATTCAACAACACTCTGTGTAGATGACTGTGGAGTGTTACAGACAACTATTTTCTTTTTTGTTGCTTCTTCAATATTTATATTATCTACCCCAACTCCTGCTCTGCCAATGAATCTTATGCCCTTACCTTCTTCTACAGTTGAAAGTACTTCTCCATTCAGTTTTGTTGCACTTCTTACAATTACCGCATCATAGTTATTCAAGACACCTGATAATAATTCATCTTGCGTGTAATGCTTCTCTATTACTTCATACTCTAATTCTCTAAGTTTTCTAATTGCTTCAACTGAGATTCCATCACTTATTAGTATCCTGGGCATATTACTTTCTCATGATATCTATCCAATGAAGTTTATCTATATCAGTCTAATTAACGTATATTTTAACCGCTTTATTATTGACTACGTCTCCTTCAGAAGATACATGGCGGAATCACTAGAGTCACTCTTTACCGCTGTTTTGATTCTCTTAGGGCCAGTGATTCTTGCTCTACCTGTATCATTCGCATGGCGATGGTGGGTGGGAATGGAACCAGAACAAGAAGATTATAGGGAAAAAGTAAGAAGAGTATTGGATGCAGGAATACCAATCCGCAAGTATCGGTCTCAATTAGATGCTGAAGCACGTAAAGTCCACTTAAATTCTGATCGTCAAGCCCGCATAGAGTCGGACTTATTACATCCTCTAAGATTAACTCACTTCTTACTTTTTCCTAGTTTAATTGTTTGGCCATTAGTAGGTTTATTTGCTGCTATAATAACATTACCAATGATGCCTGTTCTTAGATTAATTGAATGGTTATTGATTAAAAAATCATTGTTATCGATAGTGGCTAAAATAGTTCAAAAATTAACTCGCTGGGAGATTATAGGAATTCCTAGATTGGATGATGGTGCTAAAGAATTAGATAGAGTATTAGCATCAATACATAGAATGCCTATAACGGTATTTTTAGGATTATTTACTTATTTGATTATTTCCTATATGCCTATAAGTGCTAAAAATATTATGTTAGTTAGCGCTATTGTGTATATTTTCTTAGTATCATTTATTTCAGTTATCAGGGCAGCCACTGCAAGCTCTTTGGTCTTTGCAGATCCTACCAATAGACGCTTAATTCCAATGGATACTTTCGTTGAAAATGCCTTAGGGCCATGGGTCGGTGTAGGATTAGTATTTTTATTATCCAGACAGTTGATGTACGGTGGACAAATAAGAACAGATCAATCTTTAGCAGATCCAGTTGCATTTTCTTTAAGTGTTCTTTTAGTTCTTTATACAGCAACTATAATTGGTATTACTGTTGAATTGATATTTTTTAGGTTAAGGGGAACATCTGTAAGAAATTCATTCCAAGAACAAATGATCAATATTTTCAATCCTACATTATATCTATTTACTAGAGATAAAGGTTCTTTACAGTTATCTCCAGTCATGCCTCTTTCTGAGTGGCTAGCTAATGGTGAACATTTAGAAGTCGAAAATTAATTATTTTATTTATTGTTAATTCCATTCCATTTAATAAGACTATTTTGGAGTTTTTAACATATTTTAAAGGTATTATTCCAAAAAATGTAGAATATTTTTCTCCACCATTATTCGCTGTTGTAATGATGATTTTACCTCCTTCGTTAATTTTGAATTCTCCTTCGCTAATATATTTTTCAGACTCTAATGTAACTAATGCTTTTTTTTGTTTACCACGACTTTCCAGTCGAGCATGTATTTCTTGACCTGGATAACATCCTTTGTCCATTTTAACTAGTTCTTCCATCCCAATATTAAATGGTATTCGATTATTTATTTCTTCGTGTCCAATCATTCCAATATCAATTCTATTTTTATCCCATTCTTTGTCATTAATTTCTATAATACAATATCTTTGTAATTTTTCTTTAATTTCATCCAGATTTACTTTTGGCATTAAAATTTTGGATATCATTAATTCGTATCTTTTGTCTACAGAAATAATATTATCTTCGTCTTCTATCCATTTGAAATCATTTAAATCCTCTAATGAAAAATCAGCATTTGAAAAAAATTCTTTTATTTCGNTACCTAATACTGTTATTTTACTTATACTACTATCTCCATTAAGAATTTCAACTTCTTCGTCCCAACGTATTCCTTTTGATAGTATTCTTCTTACTAAATCGCCTTTATTATAATTATTTATGATTAATATTTTATCCAGCATGATGTAAATAGAAAGATAATCAACAATTCTCCCATTAGAACTACAAATTAGAGACTCATGTATGGATTGAGTATCATTATCAGAGATTTTCGTCGTAAGTATCCTGTCAAGATGTTTTATTGCATCTTTCCCTTGCACGATGGTAAAACTAGCCTTATTCTCATAAAAATAACTTGAAGGATTTCTTCTACGTATAATATTAACACCTTAGCCAAATGATTGCCCACAACCACATTCACGATTAGCGCTAGGATTTTCGATTTGAAATCCTCCTCCCATCAAGGTATCCTTGTAATCTAATTTAATTCCGTCTAATAACGAACTATCTTTGTTATGAATTAATATACTAATCTCTCCAACTTTTATTTTTTGGAAATTTTCATCATTTGGATCTTCTGTAATTTTCATATCATATAAATATCCTGAGCAACCTCCTGCTTCAGCACTGATAATCAATACGTGTGTTTTTTCATCACCTTTCATCGATTTCTCCATGGCTATTTGTGCTGATTCTGTAACATTAATTTTTACTTCTACTACATTCACATCAGTGACAACCGGTAACGAAAAACCAGAACCATCTAACAAACCCATAAGGGTCTGTAGCAGAAGGGTTATTTGAACAATTGTGTAAGTATAAGCTCTTACCTATTAATCATAACGTTATACCCATTCGCCCNAACATGGATGGCATCGAATCCAGGCCTATCATNAGAGTAGAAAATAAATCTATTACAAGAGAATTGGATACAGTTTCTGTTGAATCTCCACTTTCTATTAAGATTCTAGATAAAAATGGCTTAGAATCATCGCTTGGATTATTGATGCGTACTCCAGGTGATGATCCTAGTCTTATTAGGGGACTTTTGTTCTGTGAAGGTATTATACAATCAGAATCTGATATTTTAGANATAAATAATTTTCCGGATTATCATCAAGTAGTTTTATCAAATAATGTAATATTTAATCCTGAAGATCATAATAGGAAATTAACCATGACCTCTTCTTGTGGAATATGTGGTAAAGAATCAATATCTAATTTAATTCACATACATGGACCAGAATTACCTGAAAATATTTTTATCGATATTGAAGTGGTTTCCAATGCTATTTCTTCTTTAAAATCAGGCCAGAATTTTTTTTCAACTACAGGAGGAACGCATGCTTGTGCNNGATTAGATGAATCTGGTTCTTTGATTTCTATTTCAGAAGATATTGGCAGACATAATGCCATGGATAAATTAATAGGAAACGCGTTAAAAGAGAACAAGTTACCAGTAGGAAAAGAAATTGTAATCGTATCAGGTAGAGCGTCATTTGAATTGGTTCAAAAATCATTGAGAGCAGGATTTCCTATAATGGTTGCTTTAGGTGCACCCAGTACTCTTGCTGTTGATTTGGCATTGGAGCATGGCATGACATTAATTGGTTTTGCAAAGAAAAATAAGATAACAATTTTTTCTGGTTCTAAGAGAATAATATAATTTAACACATTTCGATAAAAGACCTGATGTACATGTTGGTTATGTCAGATACAATGAGGGAGCAGGTAAATGAACTCACTCCTGTAGAAAATTCACCTCCTAAACTAGGTAAAATTAAATCAGTCGCAGCAGGAATACCCGGAGTTATGGCTTCAATGAGTCATAGTATGAATAATAATTTCATTTCCTCTATATTCAATCTATCTAAGGTTAATAGATTCAATGGATTTGACTGTCCTGGTTGCGCTTGGCCAGATCCTGATGACCATCGTTCACGTTTTGAATTTTGTGAAAACGGTGCTAAAGCCGTTGCAGATGAACGTACAAGCCTAAAAGCAAATCCAAAATTTTGGTCCGAATGGTCTGTAAATGAATTATCTACTAAATCTGATTATTGGTTGAATAAAAGAGGTAGACTAACTCATCCAATGGTTTTAATGCCAAATAGTATGAATTATGAGGAAATTTCTTGGGAAGAATCATTTGAGATGATTGCAGATGAACTTGTAAGTTTAAATAATCCAAACAATGCTATTTTTTACACATCTGGAAGAACTAGTAATGAGGCAGCATTNTTATGGCAATTATTGGCCAGATGGTATGGAACTAATAATCTTCCAGATTGCTCAAATATGTGCCATGAATCATCAGGAGTTGCATTAACAGAGTCCATAGGNATCGGGAAAGGTACTGTTAAACTAGATGATTTCAATAAAGCTGATTTAATAATTGTAATAGGGCAAAATCCAGGTACTAACCATCCAAGAATGCTATCTGCATTAAGTAATGCAAAAAAATCTGGGGCATCAATAATTAGCATTAATCCTTTAAAAGAAACCGGAATGATCCGTTTTAAACACCCTCAAAAACCTCTAGATTTACTAGGCTCGGGTAGACAAATTTCAGATGAACATGTAACTGTAAATATTAATGGAGATATGGCNTTATTTAGGGGTTTTTCAAAGGTAATTATCGAATCCAAGTCATTTNATAGAGAGTTTATTGAGACTTATACTAAGGGCTTTGATAGTTACGTTAATGCTGTAGAAAATACTGATTGGGATGAAATAGTTAAGCACTCCGGAATCAATATAGATGATATTAAGAGGTTGGGNGGTATAATATCTAAGTCTAAGTCTACTATAGTTTGTTGGGCTATGGGAATAACTCAACATAAAAATTCTGTCCCTACTATACAAGAAATAGTTAATTTACAATTACTTGGGGGNCATATTGGTCGACCTGGCGCTGGAATTTGTCCTGTCAGAGGCCATTCTAATGTCCAAGGTGATAGAACTGTTGGAATAAATCATAAACCGAACATTAATTTTTTGAAGTCATTAGAAGAAAATATCGGAATTAATGCTCCTGAGGAGCATGGTGTAGATACTGTAGGAGCAGTTAAAATGATGCAAAAAACCAATTCTGTTTTTATTTCCATGGGTGGAAACTTTTTATCAGCAATGTCAGATACCAAGATTACTGCCAGAGGTTTAAGAAATTGTAACTTAACAGTCCAAATCTCAACTAAACCCAATCGTTCTCATCTTGTTACNGGTAAGAAAGCTCTGATATTGCCCTGTCTCGGAAGAACGGAAATTGATCGAACTAGTGAAGGAATTCAATTTGTAACAGTTGAGAATTCTATGGGCGTAGTTCATTCTTCACAGGGCAATTCTAAGCCTATTAGTAATAATCTAAAGTCAGAGGTTGCCATCGTTACTGGAATTGCCTTAGCTTTGGAAAAGAAAATTTCCCGAAATAAAATCAATTGGCAAAATTTATCTAATAATTACGACAACATTAGAGACTTAATTTCTGTTTGTATTCATGGTTTTAATGATTATAATNCCTTAGTACGTAGGGATGGTGGTTTCTATCTACCAAATAATCCAAGAGATAACTTATCATTTGATACTGAATCAGGTAAAGCAGAATTTATTTCTCATAAAATCACTAGTAAGAAGGCTAATTCAAATGAATTTTTAATGATGACTATACGTTCTCATGATCAATATAATACGACTATTTACGGATTAAATGATAGATATAGAGGAGTTTCTAATGGTAGAAGAGTAATTTTCATGAACCCTGAAGATATTTCAAAAAATAATTTAGAAAAATTTCAATTAGTGGATATTACTTCTCATTTTAATGGTAAAAAAAGACTTTCTGAAAAGTGGTTCATTGTTCCTTATGACATACCACGAAATAACGTAGCGACATATTTTCCCGAGTCNAATTCGTTAATACCATTGGATAGTGTAGCCGATAGAAGCAATACTCCAACCAGTAAATCTGTTGTTGTAACAATTAATAAATCAAAAAATTAATTGCTAGTCCTTTTTTTTTGTTCTCTCAATAATATCTTACATCTATTAATTTGTGTTTTACATATTTCTATCCCATCTTTTTCNAAACCTCTCCCTATTGATTGTTCAAAACATTTTAATGCATCTTCATATAGTTCTAGAAAGGCATATGATTGTCCCATATTATACAATGTTCTTCCAGTTAATAATGAAGGCTCTAATGAGATTGCAGCATGATATGCCAATATACTTTCAGAATATCTTGACATTTGATATAATGCATCTCCTCTCCCATTTTGACTTCTAACTCGTAATTCTTTTTCTTCTTTAGGACACCCTCCTATGGCTTTTTCAAAACAACTTAATGCTTCTGAACTATTTTCTTCTGAGAGAAAATTGATTCCTTTATTATACCATTCTATTGAGATATTGACATTTTCTTTGTATACAGAATTATCTTTTAGACCTTCATTAAATATTTCATTTTCTACAATAACTTCATTTTCCTCATTACCAAGAATAGTTTTTTTAGAGTTATTTACTTCATTTTTCAATATATCTCCTCTGTTTCTACATTGGATGGCCTTTTCACTGTGGCCAGACATTTTTAGTGATTCAGATAGACCGTACCATGCTTCATACGATTTAGGATTAGTTTCTAAAATCTCTTTCCATAATTTTACAGCTCCAATATAATCTCCTGTACTATTTAGTTCTCTGGCTTTATCTTCAGTAGTTAATTCTGATGAAACTAATAAATCTAAAATATCATCTTCTAATTCTTCTACAACGGGTTTAGAAATTAACAAGGTTTCATGATCTGATTCTTCATCACTAAATTCAGATTCTTCATCACCCAAAACTAACTCATTTGTAATAGACTTAGAAATTAACAAGTTTTCTTGTCCTGACCCTTCATCATTAAATTCTGATTCTTCATCATCGGTAATTTCTTTTTCTCTTTCATTCTCTAAATTTTTTACAATCCTCTTCAGGTCAGCCATATCGGGAAAAGTAATGAGTGCAATCCTGGCGTATTCTGCCGCCTCTTTAGGTCTTACTTTTTCTAATAAATATGACAGATTGGCGACTGTTGCAGGGTGATTGGGTATTATGTTGTTTACCTTCTCGAAAAACTCTATAGCAACATTATTTTCTTTTTGATGAGATTTGATTACGCCTATGGAATATAATGCATTTACATTTTCTTCATCAATATTAATTATATCATTATAGATTTTTAGGGACTTTCTATATTCACCGTCATTATAGAAGTCTCTGGCTTCTTGAATCATATCTATGATATTAGATTCAGACGATGTTTTTGTATCTCCCATAACTCCCTCGCCTAGTACATTATGCATAAGTATTTTCTGATTATGTTAATACAAATATTCAAAGAAAAAAGTTGATAATTAATATAATTAATGAATGGGTTGAATAAATATGCACTTTAGGGATATACATGACTGAACCAATACGTATAATGGGAATATGTGGTTCTTATGGTCTTGATTCCGCTAATGGGCACATAATAGATTTAGTAAAAAATGAATGTAGTAAATTAGGTGCTGAAGTAATTGTTTGGGATAATAAACAAAATCCATTACCATTCATAGGAGAAGATGGTTGTTGGGATCATCCAAATGTAAAGATGTTTAAGGATATGGCCGATTCTGTGGACGCATTTATATTATCTAGTCCCGAATATCATGGGACAATGAGCGGGGTTATGAAAAATTCAATAGATTGGCTTTCTTTTGATCAAACATCTGGCAAAGTTTTCGGGTTAATTAGCACACTTGGTGGCCAAGCAAATTCTACAACATTAAATCATATGCGTACTTCAGTTCGTTGGATGCATGGTTGGGCAATTCCTGAGCAATTGGTAATGGCTAATATTAAGAATACATTTAACCAAGATGGTGAAATTATCGATGTAAAATTAAATGAAAGGTTGATAAAATTTGCCAACTCTTTATGTTCCAATACAATAAAATTGCGAAGATAGGTGTGTTTTTTTGAGTTCATTACCTCAAGGAAGTGAATTTTTACTATTTATATTGGCTATTTCTAGCACTATGACATGGTGGACATCCAATTTCACTAAAAGAATATATCTAACAAAATTC
>PATZ01000009.1 GCA_002712575.1 Methanobacteriota archaeon | reverse complement strand
TTCTGGAAGTGGTTCAGGTTTAGAGGCATTATTAAATTATCAAAATACACCGAGATTACATGATACCGAACTTATTATTTCAGATAATCATAATGCTAAGGGATTAAAATATGGATACGAAAAAAATATTAATACAAAAATCATTTCTCTACCAGAAATAAATGATAAAATAGAACAGAGAATTTTACATGAGGAATTAATTCATATCGAATTAATTAAATCAAAAATCGAACTAATTGTTTTGAGTGGATATATGAGAATCTTAACTCCCTCTTTTGTTGCCAAATGGAAAGGCCGCATAATAAATATTCATCCATCCCTGCTTCCTGATTTTCCAGGAGCCAATGCCCACAGAGATGTAATCAAAGCAGGCGTAAAGCTAAGTGGTTGTACAGTACATTTGGTTGATTCTGGTGTCGATACTGGGATGATATTGGAACAAAGAGAAATTGAAGTTTTACCAGAGGAAACAATTCAAACATTACAAAATAAAATAAAGAAAATAGAACACGAATTATATCCAAAGGTTATAGATTCATTATCTGAGGGACTATATCATTCTATATCTTGAAGATAATTAATATTTTTTAATATTTTTAAATCTCCTTGATATAATGAATAATTAATTTCACAAAATTGAATCGACAAAGGTCTTTTACTTTCTTTTCTTAATTTATTTAACACAGGTTCAGGTCTAATTAACGATAATAGCGGATGTAAATTTTGTCCATCAGTTGGCATTATTAAATCATCTTCCAGTTTTATAGAATCTTTCAGACAGTCAAAGAAATCGGGCGTTATCCATGGAACATCAACAGTAGATAACTGTATAAATTCCTCTTTAACAAAATTTGAATCTTCAAGATTTTCAGTAATTGATTCTATAGGTCCGGCATATTGGTTACTATCTATTACCCATTCAATATCAATTTCTGGATTTATTACTTTACTATATTCTTTGATACATTTCGTATTTGAAACCGCTACTCTAATTGGTTTTCTATTTGATGAATATAGAGCATTCAAAATACGAGAAATACAACACTCGCCATCAATTTCTATCAAGGCTTTATCTTTACCCATCCTTGATGATTTACCTCCTGCCAAGAGNAATGAGCGCATTNAATCACCTTAATTCATCTAAACGATTCAAAGCATACTGTGTTTCATCTAGNAGATCTAATACTCTTTTTAGTAATATTTGACGTTCCCNTCTACCGNTNGATTCNCCNAACCATCGCATTAGTTGAGCAATATCTTCAGAGTTTTTTCGAATTGTCCACTCAAGAACCTGTTCAGAGATTGGATCATCAGACGGTAAAAGACGNGCGCCCATAATAGTCCGACTAGGGTTCTACCCATCACTCCTGTGGTCTAATCTTACTTATTTTATCCATAATTCTACTAATCACGGAATCATTAGATGGAATTTTTATATTTTCAAGGCACGCTATCATTTCAAGACTTGGGACAATGTCTCTAATCATTCCTGCATATGTGACTAATATTGATAAATGTCCATCAACTAATCTTTTTTTACTCCAATCCATTCTAAGATTTTCACTTGGCATTTCACGACCGGATCGTAACAATTCTTCTATAGTGAGTAATAAACCATCTATAGGTTCTTTTTTTCTTAGAGATAATCTGAAAATCTCCCAGGGGTTAGTTTCCATAGATGCATGATCTAAATTTGCAATAATAATAGCTGAAAGTGCTACNTCTTCTCTACCATGCCTTTTCCACAGCTTTTTATTTAATTTCAGTAATAATCTATGATTACCATNGTTTTTTGTTATCAACCAAGATGCTAACCGTCTGAGTAAACCATCAGGCGTCCCAAGATGAAATGAATAACCAGCGGAAGTACCCAATCTATCTGTACTTGATTTCATTATAAGTGCTGGAATTCCTATTGGATAAGCCTCTCGAATAATTTTCAATAATTTCTTTTCTGAGGTGTGAACTGAATCTTGGTATTTTGATAAAAATTCGTCTAATAGGGCGTATTCCTTCATTTACGATCCTCATTTTTAACAAGGATATTATCGAAAATATCTCCCATACGATCAATGGAATCATACAGTCTAATTCTAACTTCATCTTTAAGAGTTCTATGAACCACTTCTTCTAATTGTCTATCCATACTTCTAGCAATTGCTCTATGTTCCGAATCATCTATCTTGAATATTTTTCTAAGATATGCTATTTGTAATAACTCATCATCCGACCGATCAGTATGAATTAACATAGCTTCCAAAACTTGTCCATAAATACGTCTTTGCTCTTCTTCACTGATTATTTTTCCAACCTCAAGAGTTTTATTTTCAATAATCGAATCATAAATCATCTTTGGCTCTTCATCGGTTAATTTTAATGAATGTGCCAATTTTACCAATAATCTCTTTTCTCCATTACTCAATTGCCCATCTCTTAAGGCAAGAAAAGTAGCCCCACGAAACACACTTCGCCTATCAAAGCCATTTTCTTCCATGCCTTTCGATATAAGCAAACAGATATAATGCCTCGCTAAGAAAATATTTATTATGAATATTATAATTATTTTAATAGGAGCATTCATCAACTATGTACTAGTCCCATAAATTGCTTACTAGCCACACTCGAGGACATTTTCTGTCCATTCACCCAAATGCCGACTAGGCAAATCCGGAACGAGTCTTTGGTGTGGTGGATTAGTAAAAAGGAGAATATAAATATGTCAAAAGAAGGAAAATATATCATACACGCATCTATTCGTACAGATGGAACAGTTGCAAGAAAAGACGTCATAGGAGCTATTTTTGGTCAAACAGAAGGNCTTCTTGGAGATGAATTACAGTTAAGAAAATTACAAAGAACTGGAAGAATAGGGCACGTTGATGTGGTACTACATCAGAACAAAGGACAAGTCCAAGGAGAAATATTAGTNACATCTTCCCTCGATCAAGTTAGTACGGCTGTTATTGGTGCAGCACTTGAAACGATAGAAAGAATAGGACCTTGTAAGTCATCCATAAAAGTAAAACAAATAGAAAATATCCGTTCAGCTAAGAGAGGTCATGTAATAGATAGAGCTAAACAATTATTAGTTAACTTAGTAAATTCAGGAACTGACGAATCAAAGAATATTTTAGATGAGGTTAGATCTGTTTTAACACTGAATACAGAAATAGAGATTGCAGGAATGACCGCAGGACCGAACGTTAAAAATAGTGAAGCAATCATTATTGTAGAAGGTAGGAATGATGTTAGAAATCTATTAAAATTCGGTATAAAAAATGCCATTGCGACCATGGGTTCTGGAATCAATCCTGAACTTGTAAGTATGGCAAAAAGCAAAAAAATAGTTACAGCATTTTTAGATGGAGATAGAGGAGGAAAATTACTACTTTTGGAATTAAGTGGTAAATTAGGCAAATCACTCACTCATGTTTCAATAGCGCCTCAAAGTAGAGAAGTTGAACATTTAGAAGGCAAAGTAATAACTAAATGTCTAAATCAAAAAGAAGCAGCGTCAAAAGCCGTCGCAAGAATTCAAATTGAAATTCAAAAAGATGATGATGAAACCGTAGGAACAGGCACAGAAATATTAGAAGTACCTGATCACGTTAAAGAGTGGGCCGTCCATCTAGAAGGGTTACCAAGGAACAAAGCCATTATTATTCATGAAGATGGTACACCTTCAGAACCAATTGGCGCTAGTAACCTCAAAGAGTCTTTAGAAGAAACACAAGATGCACAGGGTCTTGTTTTTGCCGGAAAAATCAACGATAAAATATTTGATTACGCTTCAGGGGCAGGAATAGAAAACGTACTTGGCAATTCAAGAGGAAATACTTCTAGAAAACAGGATGTACAGGCCTTTTCACCTAAGGATTTTTGATTATTTTTGGTGATTGGTATTATAAAAAAAATCATATGGTGATTTTTGATTACTGTAATAATTGATGTTTTACATATGTAATTAGTAGAAGCCATCAAAAGTCTTGTATGTCCGCTGAGACTGATGGAATCCTCTACAATGACTCTGGCGACAGTTTATGTGGTACTTCTAATTGGTTTTGCATCACTTTGGTTGAAGCACAAAAATATGCTAAGAAAAAGTAGAAAATTCCATACAAGACTCGGCTCCTTACAAGGAAGCCTGAATGAGAAAGCTACCTCTTTAGATCTACTATCTAGGGGCGTTGATACTATTCTTTCAGACTCTCCAAAAGTACACGGTTTACTAAATGTGCATCATTCTTTAGAAAATGCTGAAAATTTATTATTAAATCAAGGATTTGCGATAAGTTCCAGCGAGTCTTGTGCTATAGCTACACATGCCACTCGTTCTATTTTAGATCATTATCNTGGAATGNAANATGGAGAATACTCCGAGATTACTCCAGGNCTTTTACCCTTAACTAAAAGATTAGANACTATTCTAAANCAATCNGATATGAAGGCCGAAGANATCGAATTAAANGGNAANGAACATCGAAGGATAGGAGAGTTATTTCATGCAATTGGTAAGATAGATAGAGCCGCNGATTTCTACAAGATGGCACATGAGTTAGAGCCCGAAGANCCCACNTCNCTCACATCATTAGCAGATATACANAGGAAAAAAGGAGATTTAGAGTCTCTTGACATAACATTNGAAAGATTATTGGCAATCAATCCGGANGATATNCAAGTACTTCAAGAACAGATATTATTAGTTTTAGATTCAGATCCAGAGCGTGTNTCTAGAAATAAGAAAAGATTAGACAGCCTCGGGATTGAAACAGAGTTTGACTCNCAAAACAGAACAGAACTTTCTGAAATAGTGGAAAGAGCAAATGAAATAGGTAGACAGATAAATCCGTTTGCGAAATCAAAGAATGCTGAAGAGTTAATTAAAAAAGCAGGTAAATTATTACTTTTATCTGAAATTAATACAGCATTAGAATACGTTGAAATGGCATTAAAGTTAAACCCTAATAATGGAAAATCATGGCTTTTACATTCAAAAATTTTATCTACAAATCCTCACAAAATGAAAGAAGCATTGAGGAGTGTAAAAAAGGCAAAGGCACTTGGTGAGTTTGGAATTATCATTGAATCAGAAATATTAGAAAATAATGAAAAATTTGATGCAGCAATTTCAGTACTTGAGGAATACTTACTAAACGGAACAGAAAATCCTGAGGTAAGAGGAAGATTAAGTTTATTACTTCTAAGAAATAATTCTTTAGATTGGTCTAAAAAAGTACTTGATGANGCCCCTGCAGAGTCTTGGGAACACCCTGCTTTACATGTTATGCGAGGCCGACTATATCTTTCAGAAGTTGATGAACATAGAGATAATACAGGAAATTATGATCAAATGATTATTTTAGATGCCCTCTCGTCTTTTGATTCAGCTATTGAATACGATCGCGAATCTGGTTTAGCATGGTTAGGNAGATCTCGTACTCTAAGATATCAAGGTTCACTTAACGAGGCTGAGATAGCTTTGGTCAGAGCTAGGCGACTAATTCCCGACCATCCTTCTATACCTCTAGAAGAAGCACAACTATCTCTTGATTTAGGAAGATTAGATCAGGCAAATGTTATGATTTCAGAAGCATCAACGCAGTTAAAAAATAATAGCACAATCCCATTTATCAAGGGATTAATTGCAGCAAAAAAAGGAAATCTAGCCGAAGCACAGGATTTATTCACTAGGACAATTGAAATGGATAAAAATCATGTCAGAGCGCGATTAAATAGATGTTCTGCTGCACTTCTTCGAGAAGAACTNAGNATGGCTTTGGATGATGCGAATTTCTTAGTTGAAAATAGGCCTAATTTGAATTTGGCCAGATTAAGAAGATCTGAAATTTTAATGAATCTGGGTGATTGGATAGAAGCAGAGAAGGAGTTAAGGCGCTTATTAACGAAATCTCCCGAATACACCATGGCTTTGGTTCATATGGGAACCTGTATGAATGCTATGGGCAGAGCCGAACAAGCCCAAAAACCATTAAACCGAGCAATCCAGATTGATCCAACATTATCCGATGCATGGTATCAACGAGGATTATTATATCTTGACTTTGGTAGACTTAATGAAGCATTTGCAGACTTTGAAAGTGCCGCCAAATGTAACCCCAGGCATCTTGATGCAAAGTTAAGAATCGCAGCTATCTTACACGAAGGAGAAGAACCAGAAAAGTCAATTTTGGCTTGGAGAGAGGTATTGAATATNGACCCAGAAAANCGTCTAGCNAGAAGACGTCTAGAAGAAAGTAGAGGAAAAACAACCCATCAAAAAATTTAGTATGTAACAAAGCATTAATTCTAAACTCTCTTTCCGAGAAAATATGACGACCAACTCGGGGATTGAACCTGGAGACAAAGCTCCAGATTTTAAACTTAAAAATGCCAACCCATCAATATATGGAGATATTGTTTCTTTTTCAGAATCTATGGGTGAAAATGGCCTAATTGTTATGTTTACTTGCAATCATTGTCCTTATGTGGTTGGATCTGAATCTAGAATAGAGCAAATATCNCTAAAAGCTAAAAATAATTCTCTAGGATTTGTTGGTATTAATTCTAATGATCCAATAAACTACACCACAGACTCATGGGACAATATGGTCAAACGTGCAAAATCTGGAATGTCATATGCATATTTGGTCGATGAAACCCAAGAAATTGCAAAAAAATATGGCGCTGAAAGAACACCGGAATTTTATCTCATTGATTCTTCCGGAATAGTTGTTTATCGCGGCCGTTTAGACGACTCACCTCGTGANCCTTCTCATGCAACAACATCTGANTTATCTGATGCTATAGANGAACTNATTGCTGGTGAAGAAATTTCTCAAATTAGAAATGAAAGTATTGGTTGTTCGGTGAAATGGAAAATTTAGTGATATAATGAAGATGGGATTACCCGCCAGAATTTTTGCATTAGTATTACGTATATCACCCCCTTTTCTTAAGAATAAACTATGGAAGTGGTGGTATCAAAGATTAGCAAAAGGATATGATAAAAAAGAATTTAGATTTATGAATTATGGTTATACAGATGATGATCCTCTAATTCTTTCAGATTACGATGAATCACATCGATTATTTATTCAACTTTATAATACAAATATCAAAGATATTGAATTTGAAGGAAAAAATGTATTAGAAGTAGGTTCTGGAAGAGGAGGGGGTGCAAGTTGGATTGCAAGAACAAAAAATCCAAAATCATTAATTGGAATGGATTTTTCTAAAGAGGCAGTATCATTATGTAATATTTGGTANAAAGACCAGAAAAATCTTAGTTTTATAGAAGGAAATGCAGAAAANATACCATTGACNGNATCTAGTTTTGATATAATATACAANGTAGAATCATCACATTGTTATGGAAATATTTCAAAATTTATTCAAGAGGTTTTTCGCCTAATAAAAAATCAAGGAGACTTTTGTTGGACAGATTTTAGAGATAAAAAAGCAATGACAGAATTAGAAAATATCTTTATTTCCGTAGGATTCAAAATAATTTCTAAGAGAAATATTACAAAACAGGTTTTAGAAGCGTTAGATTTTATTAATGATAGTAAAAAAGAAAAAATAAACCAACTAGTACCCAAATCAATNAGGAAAAGTTTTGAAACTTTTGCCGGCGTTCAAGGAACTCCTGTTTATCAAGCATTTGTTGAGGAAAAATTGCAATATTATTGCTATCACTTAAAAAAAATAACTTAATATTGCTCTAAAACAAGCTCTGTTTGTGTTGAACTTATATCTCCTGGTGCCGCTAACCACATTTTATCTAACATATTTCTTAATCCAGCGGTATCATCAACGTGAACAATAGCAATCAGATCTGCTTCACCGCTTATTTCGTATACAGATTCAACACCAATCCATCCAGAAAATTCTCCAGCCAGAGTCCCGATTTCTGTTCCAGGCCCTACTTTCATACGAATTAGAGCCGATAAACCAATTCCACTTTCTCTTACAGTATATCCTCTTATGACGCCATCGTCTTCCAATTTCCTCATTCTTGTTCTAACCGTTCTCTCTGTAACCCCGACACTTTTTGCTATTTCCACATAAGCTGCTCTTCCATTATCACGAAGTACTGCTAAGATGCCCCGATCTAAAGAATCTATATTTGACATATTATATTCCGAAAACCGTATCTTATTTCTACTTTCACACCGTTAACATTCATTATTTATAACTTTATTTCCGTTTAATGTAAATTAAATTTTTTTTTACAAAAAAGTTTGATTAAAAGGTGATGACATCAACAGACTNTATATGGAGATGAACGAGGAGACTACAAATCTTCGTATTCAAGAATTCCTAGATGATATATCAAAACTACAATTNTCATTTGCNTTTTCTCAATGGTACAACGTTGATGTNGCATCACTTATTTCCAATACAAATATTTTAGGTCATGAAGTAGATGAAAATACTGGATCATCTTTGATTTTTTTAGATCGGAGTGTGATGTTTTGTTGTCCTAAATCAGGAAAAATACACCATTATCCAAAACACCTACTACATTGTTTTGTTGATGATAAAAGAGGTCAATTAAATGTTAATGAAGCTATATTTAGGGCAGAACTGTTTTCCATATCTCCTAAAGATGAGCAACTTTGTTGGGAGAAATGTTGTAATTCAGAAGTAGACATACCAAATCTTCAGTCAAAAGTCTCTAATTGGATAGGATGGTTGAATANATAAATCTGATTTTATGCCGCTACATTCAGAAATGAAAACTCTTTCCATATTGGCATGGGATTGCCAATAAGTGATTTACACGGACGAATGATTCTTGATTCACGAGGTAATCCTACAATAGAAGTTGAGTGTTATGCGAGTATAGACATCCCTTCTCGTTCTACCGTGCCTTCTGGAGCATCAACTGGAAGTTATGAGGCAGTAGAACTAAGAGACGGCGGAGAAAAATGGATTGGCAAAGGCGTTGATTTAGCAATTGAAAATATTAATGGAAAAATAAAACAAGCATTAATCGGAATTGATGTCTCAGAACAAAATAAAATTGATAAAATCATGATTGATTTGGATAATTCCTCAAATAAATCAAACCTAGGAGCCAATGCTATTCTTGGAACTTCACTAGCATGTTTGCGGGCGGCTGCAGGAGTAGGCTATCCTCTATGGTCATATATTGCAAATGATGCAGATAATTGTTCCCTGCCTGTGCCGCTAATGAATATTCTAAATGGGGGTGCACATGCAAATTCTAATGTGGATATACAGGAATTTATGATAGTTCCACATGGTTTTACTAATTTTAAAGACGCACTACGTGCAGGTGTTGAAATATATCACACCTTAAAACAGGTTCTAAAACAAAATCAACTACTGAGTGGAGTAGGAGACGAAGGGGGGTTCGCTCCAAATCTAAATTGTAATGAAGACGGCCTTATTTATGTAGTTCAGGCGATCGAATCAGCAGGATATAAACCAGGAAAACAAGTTTCAATTGCTTTGGATGTAGCAGCACAAGAATTTCTAAAGGAAGACAAATATCATTTTGACGGAAAAATAATTTCAGGAAATGATTTAGCAAATATTTATTCAAGATGGATTGAAAAATATCCAATCGTCTCAATAGAAGATCCATTTGGAGAAGATGACTGGGATTCATGGGTTGCATTCACAAGAAAAGAAGGACAACATATTCAAATTGTTGGTGACGACCTATACGTAACAAATCCCAATCGTCTGAAAAGGGGCATAGAAACATCTGCATCAAATGCTATTTTAATTAAATTAAATCAAATAGGAACATTTTCAGAAACAATGGATGTTATAAAAATGGCCAAAGATTCAGGATTCGCGACTATAATTAGCCATCGGTCAGGAGAAACAGGAGATGACCTAATATCCGATATAGCTGTAGGAGTTAATGCTGGTCAAATAAAAACCGGTGCACCTGCCAGAAGTGATAGAACTTCAAAATATAATCAATTATTGAGAATTTCTGAAAAATGTGAACACTATACTCAATTATTCTAAAGACTTTAACAGTAGAGGCAGTACTATAGTTGCATCCGATTCAATCATGAACCGGGGAGTATCGGCATCTAATTTTCCCCAACTTATTTTTTCATTTGGCGGTGCACCCGAATATCCTCCATATGACGCTTTAGATTCACTAATTTGTGCAAACCACCTCCATCGATTAATTTTCATTCCTACATCTTGTTCTAACATAGGCACCACACATATAGCAAAATCGCCAGCTATCCCTCCTCCTACTTGTAAAATACCAGTGGGCGAATCATCTTCTCTATACCAGTCCGCTAGTGCTTGCATTGCATACAAACCCCCTTTTATTATGTCTGGACTTTTGAATGTACAATCGATAACTCTAGCAGTAAGGATATTACCTAGTGTAGAATCTTCCCAGCCTGGTACAAAAATAGGTATATTTGCATCGGCTGCAGCCATTAACCACGAATTTTGTACTTCTCCTTCAAATTCCAAATCAGCATGTAATAGGATATCATATAAATATTCATGCGGGAATCTTTTGTCTCCTGCAGCCTCTGCATTTTCCCACAGAGGAATTAGTAATTTTTCAACTTCTTTTATTACCCTTTCAGGAATTGCAACATCTGTCACACGATTCATCCCTCTGTCTCTAAGTTCAGCATCATCATTTGCAGTCATCTCTCTCCAATTTGTAATTTTTTCATAACTAGAATTGGCAATTAATTTGAATAGATCTTCTTCAAGGTTAGCTCCTGTACAGCAGATTGCATGTATTTTCTGAGATCTGATAGCCGGTGCTAATGTCCGACCTATCTCAGCGGTAGACATCGCGCCGGCTAAAGTGATAATTAATCGGCCCTTATTTTCTAAAAAATTTATTAAAGATTCAGAACATTCGGACAGAATTCCCGCATTGAAGTGCCTGTAATGGTCTTTAATAAACTCTTTAACAGACATGATACCAACCTATTTTATAAATCTAGAAATTTTTTGTTCCCTAACTAATTTAATTCCTTCAATCGTTTCCGAAAATAATTCTTTTAAATCATCAACTATTATTTGAGGATCGTTATTGCCACATGTAAATACATCTATGGCCAACAAACCAATTTCTGAATAGCAATGAGCGGTAACATGACTCTCATCTATTAAAATAACTGTTGCAAATCCTGGTGGACTTTTTGTTCCATCAAATTTTTCAACATGCGCATGTACTTCTCTAATGCCTGATTTTTTCACAATCTCACGAAGTTTATTTAGCATCCATTCTCCATCATTTTCAACTGGTGAAGTATAATTTACATAATCTAGAAAAATATGTAGTCCCCTGCCAACTTCCCCGTTCATTTTATAATTGCAATATTTAATCATAAATATAATTTTATATTTTTGTAAAGAACATAGATTCTATATTTATTTAAGAAGCCATTTTTTTAATCTCTTCAAGCCTTCTAATATCGCTTCTTCACTACATGCATACGAGATCCTGATAAAGCCAGAACCACCTGTGATTAATGATGCAGGAATTAATTGAACTCCTGCTTTGAGTGATTCATTTGCAAATTCTATATCTGTCATACCGGTTTCTGTTATATCGACAAATAGATAGAATGCCCCTTCTGGTTCGACGATTCTCAAACCAGGTATCTCAGAAAGCCCATTAACCATAATTTCCTTTCTTTTTAGGTATTCATTATTGAATTTTTCAACATTATCATCACATTTAAGTGCAATTTTTGCAGCATCCATCAGAAATGTTGGCACATGTGAAGCAGAATTAGCCTGGCTTTTCGCTGCAGCTTTCATGGCGTTACTAGGACCAGCTAAAAATCCTAAACGCATCCCCGTCATTGCCCAAGATTTTGACCAACCATTTACAACAATAGTTCGTTCTGCACCACCAGGTAAACTAGCGGGGGAAACATGAGGATAATCTACCCATACCAGTCTTGCATAAATTTCATCAGAGACAATCCATAAGTCATGTTCTTTCGCAATATCCACTATTCCTTGTATCTCTGAAGGAGTAAATACTGCACCTGTTGGATTACAAGGTGAGTTTATCAAAATCATTTTTGTTCTTTCATTTATTGAATTTCTTATCGCATCTAAATCAGGATGAAAGGTTTCTTTGCTAACAGGAACATGTATTGGTACAGCACCAATAAATTTCAACATTGGTTCATATGATGCCCAGGAAGGAGCAAGTAAAATTACTTCATCTCCGGGCATGGTTGTGATCAAAAAAGAATAGAGTAAACCTTGTTTTGCGCCAGGAGTGATGACAATGTCTTCTGCTGGACAATCAATTTCATGTTTTTCTTTAATATAATGCGATACTGCATTACATAATTCCATTGACCCTGCTCCACGAGTATACTTTGTTTTACCTTCTTTCAAACCTTTAATTGCCATTTCTATTATTTCGTTCGGTGTATCAAACCCTGGTTCTCCAACTGTCCACCTAACTACTTCTTCTCCGGGCGGTTGAAGATAGGGTGCAAAGCCCACTCCCAGTCCATCATATCGTCCCGATACTTGTGGCATACCCTAACCCGAGTGTCGAACGTTCATGATAGTATGCAAGAAAAATTATTTTTTTAATGCAACAATCTACGAACAATATTCAAAGAGAAATAGTTCTTGGGTAACATTACGCACGGATGGCAGAGCAGCTATGCAAGGGATTGCAGATCCCTGGACCCGGGTGCAAATCCCGGTCCGTGCTCCATTATTCTACTTTCCATTCCATGTCATGATGAGGCCCGATACCTTCAATCTCAAAAATCTCTGATACAATCTTGAAACCACATCTCGCATACATCGGAACGGCCTTTATTCTAGCATTACACCAAATACCTGTATTTTCTTTCTTAACCTCATTTTGTAATTTTTTAACAATATCCGAACCAATTCCCCTATTTCTAAATTCTGAATCAACTGCCATTCCTCTAATTCTATATTTGCATCCTTCTCTAGGATCTAATTGTAAGGTTGCACAACCGACTATTTTTTCATTTATGTATGCACACAAAAATCTAGTATTAACATCATCATCAACTCCTGGATAATGCTCACTGCCCCTGGGCATTCCAATTCTCAGAACTTTGAATCTTAATTCTAAATGATCCAACTCAACCTTTTCTGACCACTTTAATACATGCTTCATGTAATGCCGAAACCTAACTATACAATTAATACATTTTCTATCGGCGCTTTAAAATGGACATTGATGTTGCTGTAAACATGCAAGACACCAACACTCCAAATTGGAGAACCTTTGCTATAATTGGATCAATTCTAACAATCAATACAATATATCCTCAAATTTCACTTTCCGGACCATGGGATTCTGAATCATTTACAGTAGGAGTTTTCGGATTAATCGGACTATCATTAATCTATATTTCATGGTATCGATTTACATTCAATAGAAAAGGATTAATACCATGGATGGATAATTTAGTCAACCCTTCCAAATCATCAAAAATAGAATTATTAATCGGTTTCATATTTATTTTTGGTGCATGGTTTATAGGAAATATTATGCAAGATAATTTCCCTGCTCCAACTGGATTGATATTAGCTCTTATTGGAGCTCTGTTAATACTCCACTCTGTGTATGTTTTACTTAGTATTGGGCCATTGAAAGATGATTAATCTACCTTTTTCCCGGTTTCCAGAATTGTAATGGTAATGCACTATCGCCTTTCATTGCTCTAAATGCTAAATGATCAGCCCGTTCATTCCACCTATGCCCTCTGTGAGCTTTGATATGTTCAAAATTTATTTTTTTAGTAAAAAGCACTTCTTTCCACAAATTCTGTACCCAAAGTGCTAATTCACGATTTGCCTTTATCTTCCATTTTCCCATAGTAATATTCATTGCATACTGAGAATCTCCTTTAATAATAATATTTTTTTTATCATTTTCAATTAACAACCAACGAAGTGCATGTGCTATTGCACTCAATTCAGCGGTATTATTAGATCCAACTTTGGCACCAAGAAAAAAATCAGAATCTCTATCCGTAATTACCTTACCACTTTCTTCGTAAATTAAATTTCCATGACCTCTTCCTAATCCATTATCTCCTTCTATGACACAAAAGCCCCAGCCAGCAGGAGTTTCTGAAGTTACATTCCTATTTTCTTCACAAGAACCATCTACATAGATATATATGGCGTCTAAGAGCATAATTATTCTTCCAATAATTCTCGATATGCATCAGAATTCAGGAGGCTTTCTATCTGTGAAGAATCTTCAATGGTCATTTTACAAATCCAACCTTCTCCATAGGGATCGATATTTATTGTCTCAGGAGCATCTTCTAATAATTCATTTACTTCAATTACTGTCCCTGCGATTGGAGCATAAATTTCACTAACAGATTTTACAGATTCTACACTAGCATATGATTCCATTATAGAAACCTTAGCTCCAACTTCTGGCAATTCAACCCATACTACATCTGTTAGTGCATTCTGTGCGAAATCGGTTATTCCAACTATTATTTCTTCACCAACAATTCTTATCCATTCATGTTCTGCTGTATACTTTAATTCACTTGGTACGTCACTCATCGCATCCATCTCTTGTCTTTGCGGAGGGATATAGAGGGTCAAGTTTTCGCTTACTCTTCCTCTCCATGCTTTTTCTCAAGATGTTTCATTTCCATTTTTGCCCACCGAGAATTAAGATTTGATATATCTGCTTCACGATATTCTTCTTCTAAACGTAACCGCATTTTTTCATCAGTTTCCTTACTAAACCATTCATCTAAAATATATGTAAATCTATTAATCAANANAATAATTATAAAAATAATCACCAATAAAATTAATATTAATAATATTACATAATTGTTACATGTTCCATATGAACATTNCTTNATAGTTAATTCATTNTCAATAAAAACAATGGAAATTANAAATATCAAAGGTAAAATAACGCCNATTAAAAGCCTNTCAAGCCTCCCCGCGGGTGAATCCATATGATTCCTGTAGGGGAGGTCTCTAATCAATACATTTCTTTAACTAACTTNTGTATTTTATANGGAAGNAATGCCCTATTGACAGGAGTGACTTCTANTATGCGCCCATCATCTCTTCTTCTGATGTCCTGAAGAAGTGGATGCCTACTTTTCTTGTGTAAAGTAAGCAGTGTTGGCATATCATGATTTAATGCTGTTCTTACAGCAGATACAAACATTTCACTTTCGACAGAGAATTTCCCTACTTCATCTATTACTAAGATTTCACAATTTCCTATACTATCCATTATTGCTGGTACTGCAACCCTGTCCAGTTCAGTAGGGTCAATTCCAAAACCTAGTATTCTTAATCTTGAATCTATATTTCTATGTGCCATAACTCCCTTTTCACCGGTTTTGATATTAACACAAGCNTAGCCAACCCTTTCTCCATTTTCTATAATCGATTCGGTTGTCATCCCTCCGATTAAATTTTCAGCAGAAAAGGGTCCTCTTGTTATGCCATTTTTTCTTTCTTCAACAAGCATATCAATCACTTTTTNAAGAACTGCAGATTTACCAGATCTNGGCAANCCAGTAATTCCTATTTTTGGATTTATTCCCATATTATCTCCACTTTCCTCTTCTATGCTAGAACGCTAACGCTTTGCGCACATCCTGCAAAGGTATAACTAGTTTCATCAAATTTGCGTTAAAAAGTACTGAGACCGGAATTAAAATAAAGACAATTGTAATTAAATTTTAGATTTATTACCATTAAATGGTAAAGAAGAAGTATTGACAAGTTTTGGAAAGGGCAGGTCAAAAATTTCGTAATTATTTACATTACTATTTGCCGCCCAAACATTTGACCAAATATTCAGATTATCGGAATTCAAATATTTAACTATAATATTTAGTCCGTTTTCTAAATCACCAAATTCTTCTATTATCATTTTACGAGTTTCTTCGGGTATTTGTAGATAATTCATTGAATTAGCAAGGGCATAATTTTTGGGCAATACTGACCATAATAATCTTCTTCCTAATTCAGAATTAATAATGGTTTGACAAATTATTCTCGGTTTATCTTTTATTTTTATTTCNCCTTTCCAGATAGACTGTATTCTATCTGGGGAATCTTCAGACATATTATTATCTATCGCTGGGTGACTGAATATCACATCATTATCTTTCAATTTTAAATGACCAGATCTTATTAGAGGAACGTACTCTTTTTCATCTTCCCAGTCTGAAACATTATCATTACTT
The DNA here is from genome assembly GCA_002712575.1 of Methanobacteriota archaeon. Lineage (GTDB taxonomy): Archaea > Thermoplasmatota > Poseidoniia > Poseidoniales > Thalassarchaeaceae > MGIIb-O3. Next base: position 25,011 of record PATZ01000009.1, on the reverse strand, counting down.
TGTTCAATTTCACCTGATCTGACTCGAATTTTTTTGCCTCCTTGATTTAACCAATTATCTCCCTCTCCTAGTCTAGGTTCGTCTGCAAGATCATTTATGGCCATCAACGCCCTTTTTCTTTTCAAAGAGTCTCTTGGCATTCTTGGAACTGCCCAAGACGCATCTGTCCAAGTTGACCAAAGACCTCTTTCTAGTTCCAAGAACGGTGCTTTCGAATTTAATCCTTCTTTATTTGAAAAATCTCCAATTTCAAGAGGGCCAAAACTGGTTAGAACTTCTGTCCTCCCTCCTGCTATTATTCCTATAACTAAAACACCTTGAGAATGACCCGGAAAGAGTCTATGGCTTTTCTCCGAAAAAGACCAACACGTTTCCCATCTATTTTTAGATACTAATATTTTTCTTAAAGGAGAACTACTTTTTTCTCGAAGTAATGAATCTGGTACAATCATCCTAANTNTACCATNTTTTTGTACAATTTGTAGAGCCCTNTCTACATANAAACGATATAGATTAACATTTCCTCTCAAAGCAGAGTATCTTAATTTACCATTCAATTCACACTTATTCCTGAGCTCTTCAGACATTCTTTTTCTTAATTCGCTTCCATTTTCTTTATTCCTAAACTTATCTTTTATTCTTAACCATGGAGGCTTGGAAACAATAAATGTGGGCTTCTCATTCCATGGCCAGTCTTCGATTAAAATATCTCTACAAAGAACATTATTCTCAAGGATTAATTCAGCATCCAATTTACTTATTTTTCCCTCTTCATCATTTAAACTTACCAAGCTCAACTTCATTAATATTATTAGTAGGCGTCTTCTTGTTGCATAAACTGCAATTTCTGAAGCATCTAGAAGTTGCAATCCTTCCAAAAGCCTAATCGTATCTTCTTTTTGCAATGAACTTCTAAGGTTATTACATCTTTCAGAATGAATTTTCAACATCCTATCTGGAAATATTCCCGCACCAACAGAGAGATCTGCAAATGGAATAGGAATTCCTGTTCTCGTCTGATTATTTGTTTCTTGGTTGAACCTATCAATTTTAGATTTGGTCTGTACATCATTATTCATTTGTTCTGCGTACGCTCTAAATCCTGGTGGTAAAGCAGATATAGAAATCGTTGCTAGTGGTTCTTTATTCTTGATGCTATTAGTATTTTTGAATTCATCAGCCAGTATCAAATCAACCAATTTAACTTGAATAGAACCAATCCCTCTTACTGATCTACCATCTTCCTCAGCTTCAAACCTGGAAAGAAGCGTATCAAGAACAATGCCTGGCTCGGATAATAGTCCAGCTGGTAAAATTGGCCAATTTTTTGGAAGTGCTGCTGCCACAGGAATATTTTTTATTACAGATTTTTCCCAAGCATCGAGCCAAATTTCAATTTGTTTTACTCTGTCATCACATTCGTGATCGACTCTAGCAAACCACCCAGATGCTTCATTAGCCATATAAATCAATGATACTACAATCAATTTCTTTTTGAAAGATTGTATCTGATTTTCATTCAATTTTCAAGACTGAATACATCCTGATCTAACTCAATAATCATCTTTTTTTGTAATAATATTGAAATTGCTTCATCTACTTCTTGTTCATTTACTGATAGAGGCTCAAATTTCTTTACTAAATCTAAATAGTGTACAACATTATTACCAGATTTTTTCTCAATTTCCATCATATTCAATATGTGCTCTGAAACTATTGCGAGTAATGGGTCATCATCGAAACCAAGAGACCCAAAGTCCACTATTGCATCTCCGTCCGGTACACTATCAATTGAGCTATCTCCTTCTTCTGAATTTGTTTGATTATTTTCATATACATCAAATAAATTCTTCTGATTAGGGTCTGTTATTACTACTTCTCCAGCAACTTCTCTTTGTCTCTTTAATCTCTTCACCAAAGTTTCAATACGATGCAATCTTTGTTCTAATCGTAATCTTTCTCTTCCAAGATGCCCCTCGACTAATTCTAATTCCTCTAGAGCCCTTTCATGTAACCATTTTGACAAATCCCAATTTGGATCTAATCTTAACATCGTTTCCCATAACCTCGCGACAGAATCAGGAAGAACCCTGACATCGATGCGAGAGGACTCTTTTCTATCTCTTGGCCCGTGCTCCATAACTACCTATCGCAGTCGACCGTCTATCAATTATCGCATCGCTCATTAGATTAATTGAAGGAGTTGAAGTGATAAATGAAGTCGTTCTGCCGAGACACATGACTGCCTACCGTCTAACCGTTTTACCCGGAGATGGTACTGGAAAAGAAGTTGCTAAAGAGGCACAAAAAATTTTACAAGTGTTTCAAGAACATAGCCCCCTCGATTTTGATATAACCGAAATTCCATGTGGAGGAGAATACTATCTAGAAACTGGGATGGAGTGGCCGGAAGGATCATTTGAACACTGTAGAGATAATTCTGATGCAATTTTACTAGGCGCAATAGGTTGGCCAGATGCAAAGTTACCTAATGGCGATAATGCTGGAGGTTCAGTAATACTTGGACTACGTTCTGGATTGGATTTGTATGCAAATATTCGTCCAGTTAAATTATATGCGGGAGTAGATCATAAAATTCATGGAAATTACAAGCAAGTCTGGGACTCTAAATTAGTTGATATGGTACTAATTAGGGAAAATACAGAAGGACTATACCACTCATTACTTCGACGTTCAGCATTATCTGTAGCTGGAAAAAGTCCTGACGATTCAATAATAATTGAAAAATTTCCAGGATTGGAGGGAGAGGTTGCATGGGATCTCAGGCCAATTTCCAGAAAGGGTAGTCAAAGAGTAATAGACTTTGGATTTAAATTAGCCAGCCGAAGAATGGAAAAAACCGGAATTCAACAAAAAGTTACATGTGTGGACAAAAGCAATGTCACCAAAGGATGTAGACTTTTTAGAAAAGTATTCCAAGAAGTTGCATCTGAATATCCGGAATTACAAACACATGAAGCATATATTGACGCTTTTACTATGTGGCTTATTCGCAGTCCCGAAGATTTGGATGTTGTAGTTCTGCCGAATATGTTTGGAGACATCGCGACCGATCTAGCATCAGTATTACAAGGCGGATTGGGCATGGCAGCGAGCGCCAATATAGGTGATAATCATATGCTATTCGAACCAGTTCATGGCTCCGCACCTCAACACGCCGGTAAAAATATTGTAAACCCAATAGCAACAATATCTTCTGTTCAATTAATGTTTGACAATTTAGGCTCCAAGCACCATGATAAAGATGCCACATTATGCGCCGAATTACTCGATAGAGCTATTTCAGAGCATTTATCCGAAGGAAAAATAATCACTTATGATTTAGGAGGAAATGCTTCAACCTCAGAAGTTGGTACTGCAATTGCAAATAGATGTATTGTATTGCTAAAAGAAGCTTTTAACAATTGATTAGAATTATTTTTAACCATATCGCGCAAAAAAGATAGTACTTTGAAATTTCATGCAATACTTAGTTTAAAAATTTCACACCAGTCATTTCTTCACTAATGCTCCAAAGTCGTTTAGCAGTTTCTTTATCTTGAGCCTTTTTGTTAATCTTTGCCTTACCTGTCCGACCTCTCATTTCTATTATCCCAGTTGGCCCCCAATAGATATAATCAGTAGCTTTTTGATTTGTTGCGGCAAAGAGTGTGGCCTCCGAACCCTTTTTTGCAGACATAGCAAAAAATACATTCAAAATTCGCCATAAAATCGAATATCTCTGTAATTCAGTATTAGAATATCCTGGATGACTAGCTAGGGAAATTGTTGAAAATCCACCAGCCTTTAAGCGACGATCTAATTCTATTGCAAAACACAAATTAGAAATCTTACTTTGTGAATAAGAACCCCATTTACTATATTTTTTCTTTTCACTGTTCAAATCATTGAAATCAATAATTCCCGGATTATGTGCTATGCTTGAAACAGTTATTATTCGCCCATTATCATTTTTTTCTAGAAGAGGAAGTAGTAAACCTGTTAGAGCAAAATGACCTAGATGGTTCGTACCAAATTGCAACTCAAAATTATTTTTTGTTTTTGAATAAGGAGGAATCATTACTCCTGCATTATTAATTAAGACATCTAATCTATCATTCTCGTTTATGAATTTCTTTGCAAAATACTTGATATTATCCAAATCTGCCAAATCCAATTGATATAATTTGATATTTACTTTTGGAAAATCTTTGAGTATTTTATTTCTTGAATCTGAAGCCTTTTCCAAATTTCTACACGCCATTACCACATCAGCACCTTTAGAGGCTAACTCATACGCCATATGATATCCGATTCCGGTATTAGATCCAGTAATAATCACAACTTTACCAGTTTGATCTTCCATCATTTCAATTTTCCAATTCATTAATTTCATCCCTTTATTTTCTTTTCTTTTATTCCAAATAAGAACCGTGTAACTTTATTACGTCGTACTACTTCAAAAAAAATCCAACAAGAAAATAATACAAATAGAGTTGAGAAGAGTATTGCAGGATAATTTTTTAGACCAAAATCAGTTGATAATCTTAGTCCGGCGAATGTAAGTGGCATATGTACGATGTAGAAGGGATAAACTCCTTGATTTAGATATGCTAAGTTCTTACTCGGTTTATTGAGGAAAAATGAACCCCACGAGAATATTGTTAGACACCAAAACCAAGCATGAAAACTATGGATTAAACATGCAAAAATTGTCATTTTATCATGTACTATGCCATTTTCTAATAACCAACCGCCATCAATGTAAGGAATGCCGGTTCTGTGTTGCTCTAATCGTATCCAAATAAAAATTAATGTCAGTAGTAAAGTAATAACTGTGATATTTAAACGCTGACTTTCTAAAATATTATAATAGTGTTCTTTTGCAATTATACAAATATATCCAAATGCAAAGAAGACAAAGAACCAAAACCATTCATATCCAACACCAATATATCCCGGAAACCATGGCTTGAATAGTATTTCAGTTATTGATAAAACAAGTGGTAAAATCAATAGAACACCTATAAACATAGGAATCGTGAAGAAAGATTGAACAAAACGTGCCATATCACCTTCTGGATTTTTACTTAGATAATGAAAAATTGGAGTCATAAATAGCGAATATTGAAATAAATTCCATAGAAACCAAAGATGACCTAGTGCAATCAATTTACCAAATATTGGTATCCAAAAAACTAGAGATCTCCAAACAATCCCTTCAAGAAATGAAATTGAAAGACTCATTGGCTCAAGCTTTTCATCTCCAAGAATTATTGAACCAACAAAGCCCATAGTCCATGCACCGAAAAACATGGGGATTAGCAAACGTTTACTCCGCTCTTTGAGAAATGTCTTCCAAGTCCGACTTTTGAAAGCAAATGCAGTACCCATTCCAGATATCATGAATAATGCTGCAAGTCGCCATTGGTGCATCCAATGCAAAATCATGCTAGTAAAAGTAACTGATTCAGCACTATAGTCATTACTTTCATCTATGAATTCAAGCTCATTTTTGTCTCTTATTTCTTCAATATTAGGATTAATCTCTGCACCATAGGTTGACCAATATATTCCTATTGCAACATGAAAAGGAATCAATAGGCCAAAAAGAATGACTCTTAGCCAATCGATATCATAACGTCTAATAGTCTTTTTTAATGATGGAAGAGGTACATCTAAATTTTCAGAACTCAATTCTATTGCCACCATTTTAGATACCTGTCAAAGCAATTAAATTAAATCTTATTTATGAATTTTAAATTCGGAGATAATTTTAAGATAAAGTTAATTGAAGTTTTCATTGCCCCTTTACATGGAAAAACAACCTGTACTGTTCAATCCTGTTTTGATTGCGGGTTGTTTAATAATTCTAATTGGGTTTTCAATTCGTGCATCTTTTGGAGTATTTCAAATACCCATAGAAGACGAATTTGGTTGGTTAAGAGCTGAATTTAGCCTAGCCATAGCCATTCAAAATTTGGCTTGGGGAATTGGAGCGCCAATATTTGGAGCAATAGCTGAGAAAATAGGAGATCGCAAATCAATTGTTATCGGAGCATTATTTTATTCTCTTGGATTAGTCTTAACAGCTGGTGCAACCACACCTATTGAATATCAAATATATGAGGTATTAGTTGGTCTTGGTGTTGCAGGAACAGGTTTTGGAGTTGTACTTGCAGTAGTTGGTCGAGCAAGTGCTCCTGAACATAGATCTATGAGCTTGGCAATAACAACTGCTGCTGGCTCTTTAGGTCAAGTAGTTGGTCCGATTGCTGCAGTTGCACTCCTAAACCAAGTATCCGTACAAACCGTTTTCCTTATTTTTGCTGCATCGATACTAACAACTTTATTTTTATTACCTTTAATGAAATCTCCTGCACCTANTTCNAAAGAANANTTAGAANAGAGCATGGGNGATATCTTAAAATTAGCCTTCAAAGANCCNTCATTCACTATGGTNTTTATTGGATTTTTTTCCTGTGGNTATCAATTAGCATTTATAACAGCACATTTTCCTGCACTTGTNACNGAAATGAGCTCACCAATAGATCCTTCTGGTTGGTGTGGAGATTTAGGGATAGAAACTACAGCCGCTCTNGGNGGATTTTCCATTTCTGTAATCGGNTTTGCTAATATATTAGGAACTTTACTTGCAGGATGGGCCGGTAAAAGATATCCCCGAAAGTGGATATTATCTGGAATTTATGCAGGACGTTCNATAGCAGCAATATGGTTTATTTTGACACCNATTACNCCNAATTCAATTTTAATATTTTCNTTTGCNATGGGATTCCTTTGGCTTGCTACAGTTCCATTAACTAGTGGATTAATTGCACATATTTATGGTTTAAAATATATGGCTACCCTATATGGAATAGTATTTTTCTCACATCAACTAGGTAGTTTTACCGGTGTATATCTNGGAGGAATACTTTATGATATTCACGGCTCATATAATTTCGTATGGTGGGTTGGAATAGCAGCAGGTATCATTTCTTCTCTGATACATATTCCAATTCGGGAAGAATCTCGATTAAAAAATCTGAAAAAAGCGTAATTATTGAGGATATTCTGGTTGCTTGATTCTAATTATGGAAAATGTAAATAAGATCATAAATAAACTACCGATGATAATATTCCAATTAATTAATTTTTCAAAGAATACTATAATTACAAATGAAAATACCAATAACATTAGCAGAATAATATGAATTAGAGGAGCACCCTTTAATCTTGGATCTAAGAAATTATAAATATAGACCCCGGCTAAAATTACATATAATCTCGCCCAAAAAACATAAATTATACCAAAAATTATCGCANAAGAAAAATATCTCCAATCCATCTCCATGTTATTTATAATNAATGCAATTCCTAATATTACAACATTGAGGTTATGCATAACTATTTCATACCAATAAAATAAATGATCAATATTATTCCCCCTATTGAGTTCATTGTCTATGATGTGGAAAGAAACGACAAATGTCACCAATATTGCACAACTGTANGCTGTAGCAAAAAGTGCAGGGCTAGAAATAAGCATCCAATGGGGAACTTCGTTACCAGAAATATGAATCCATGATGCCGTAGCAGAAATTGCAAAACTTAAACCAAAAAGACCAAAATGCCACATTGTAAAAGCTGCGAGACGGGTTATGCCTGATGAATGCCTTTTACGATTAATTCGTTCTTCGAAGTAAAGAGGATAATCAGGAGATCCCTTGGGGTCTAATGCCACCCACGTCAAGGTCACTAGGCTTAGTATGGCACATAAAGTTCGAAATATTGCAAGCATTTCATCAGACAAATAATTTGAAGAAACAACAGAATCCAATGTCGGCACATCTACTAACAAATTACTATGGAAAATAAAAAAAACTGTAATAAATAGAACAAATATTGTTATTAAAGCCGTTTCTTTATGCATATCCTTTTCACCATAATNAATTAATTTAGGCATTTTGATACGTCTCATTATATTCTATGANTGACCTTCACTATTCAGTNATTTGTACAATTCGTTCTTAGAATTACATTGAACAAAATCNTTATTATTAAAATATGATTATAAAACTATAAAATATGAATTAGTTAGTAGTAGATGTGCAACAGTATGTTATAGGTACTATTTTGTTATTAACAGGAGTTTATCTTTTCAGAGACCCCGCTGAAAAAAAAAGAATGGTAGTTGGACATTATGCATTAGGAATATCGATCAATAACACACGTCTATACAGAATTTTTGGATTAATTGGAGCAATAATAGCATATTTCACATATGAATCCTATATTATATCGTATATTCCATCAGATTTTCCTATCCCACAAAGTATCATGGTTGTATTAATTTTGTTAATTGGAGCATTCATTGCTCGTTCCTTTGTACAGACAACTGAAGACTTTATTTCAGTAGGTGGNCCCACTATTTTATTTATTTTTACTTATGATTATTTAAAATTTGAAAGAAATATCGATCTCTTAGACTATATTTCAAAATTACCTGCAATTCCAAATATTACAAATGATATACTGGAATATATTATCTTATTGATAGTTATATTCTTTTCTTATGTTTTTAGAAGAATTTTACGTAGATCCATGCCAATAATTCTTGCTGGATTTTTCTCAGGACTCCTAATAGCTAATGGTTTGAACATTCTTTTCAAAGGTGTTTTACCAACCTCCCGTCAAGAATTAGAATTACANGCATCTGGAATAATTGCAATTCTTAGTATTTCATATCAAATTTATTTTAACAGGAAAAAAAGAAATGAAAAGAAAATTAGTAATCAAGAAATAATTCCAAAAAAACCGACTAATATTAAAATCACCTGTCCAGCCTGTTTGGAATACACAGTTCATAAAATAATCAATAGAAAGACAACAAATCGTGGTGTTGAAGTATTAATTCAATGCACGGGAAAAAATGTATATGATACAATTTGTGGTAATTATCAAACTGTTAGCGAGAAAAATCAATAAAGTTATTTTTTGGAATCATAGCTCTACAATTTGATTGTTAGAATCAACATGAATAATTTTCGGCACATGTCCCCTAACTTCTTCTACATCTAAGATGACATATGTACATAAAATCACTAAATCTCCAGAACTTATCAAATGTGCAGCAGCTCCATTAATACATATTTCTCCTGAACCTTTGGGTGCTTTTATTGCATACGTTTCTAACCTAGATCCATTTGTTATATCTAAAACTTGCACCTTTTCCCATTCGACTATATTCGCTGCATCCATTAGATCTTCATCAATTGAAATAGAACCTATGTAATCCAAATTCGCTTCAGTTACAACCGCTCTATGTATCTTTGAATTAAGCAACTGTCTTCCGTTGACCATNTCATAATGCCATTTGCTTTCTAATTTAATAATAGCCATCCTATTATTACAAATTATATTTTTTTGATGATACTATAACATCTAATTGATACAATAAAACAAATTCAAACAATTTATTCATAAGTGATAATAACTCGTATCGGAGTACTTAGGTGATTGTAGTGAGAACAAGTCTGACAAATGATGTAAATATACAAACCAAAAAGAAAACTCTCTCTGCAATATTTTTGGTTTCAATAATGATTTTCAGTACGCAAATGTATTCTTTTCAAGATTTTAATACCAAATCCGATTTAGTTAATGAAACAGAATCTCCTAATAAATCTCTTTTTCAAGAAACACCTTTGCCATCTGAAGAGCCAAATGGTCAATCACTAGAATCCCAGAATACGGATTTTTTCAATCATCCCATGTATACAGATATTTTTTACAACGATCCCGCATCATATTATGGGAAGATTTCTGACCCAGCAGCTCTTTCATTAAATCCAAATTATGAATTTTATTTAGAAGAGACTAATACGGACGATCATGACAACGATGGAATTAGCGATCTAAACGATTTAGATGATGATAACGATGGAATTAGCGATCTTATTGAGAGATTTGATGGATGTTATGGTACAGATCCTTTTGACCATGATAACGACGGTATAACTGACGAGTTTGACTGGGACGATGACAATGATGGGATTTTAGAAGGGCCGATTGATTGGGATGGACAGGGCTCAGATCCAAGAAACGTAACCTCAGATAGATACGTAATACCCACCACTATTCATCCGTGGACTCTTACTGAGGTGGGAGCTGGTTATTTGGTGGATCAAAACCCGTTCGATCATGATAATGATGGAGTACCCGATGAAGACATAGATGGTAGCGGAAAAGGGACATACGACGAAGACGATGATAATGATGCTCGTTTAGATCAATTTACATGGCCGTGTGACTTTGATGGAGATGGTGAACAAGATTATTTTGATAATGATGATGATAATGATGGTGTAGAAGACATTTGGGATGTTCATCCTTGGAATGACCAATTAACATCCAATATTACTCTCTCTGCTCCTTGGGCAGAGGCTGAGATATGGGCAGGTACAGATGAATATGATATTTCAATGACTAATGCTGGACTTTCTAATCAGTCAATAACTATTGAGGAAGGTGATACAATAATATGGACAAACAATGCAATATCCGATCGAACTGTTAGGGCGGCCGATGCTTCTTTTGATAGCGGACCCATTGCTCCAGGAGACTCTTTTAGTCACACGTTTAATGATATTGGTACAGTAATTTATGCAGATCCAGACTCATCATTTTATGATGGTGAAGTTGTGATAAGAGAAGAATCTGGAAAATTATTCCCAGAAGCATTTACTATTGACCCTGCAGTTTATGGTACTGATACATTTGATTTCGTTAAAAAGGAAAGAACGGTATGNCATCCTTTGGAACAAACATTTACACAAATTATAGATGGAGATTTAGATGATGATGGAATACCTAATTTTATTGATCCAGATAATGATAATGATGGTTCTCCAGACTCTTCCGATACAGACGATGATAACGACGGCCTTCTAGATATGTGGGATGTAGATGATGATAATGATGGAATACCCGATAGTTGTATGCAAGTAGACACTAATGGCGATGGTCAAGGAGATCTTCCTAATGTACAACCAATTGGCATTCCTGGTATTGATTGTGAACTTGATTATGATAGAGATGCAGATGATGATATTTACAGGGCCATAGACTCTGATTATGACTTAGTTTGGGACTGGAAAGATACAGATCTTGGTGCCCCAATCTCTCCCGATAGTTTACTAGGCAATCCAGCAATAGACATTACAGACCTACCATACGATTTGGACAATGATGGCATAGTAAACGAATTAGACTCATTCATGAATTCTACAATTTCTGAAGTTGACTCATGGAATTGCCCATCTCTTGAAAATCCTAATCCACAAAACCCAGATGATAATTGTATACTTATGCGTAAATCATACACTGGAAATAATGATTGGGATGGAGACGGCTTGAACAATTGGGTAGATGTAGATGATGACAATGATGGAGTACTTGATTGGCTAGATATTGATGAAAATTGTGACCTAGATGATGACAACGATTTACATCTTTTAAATGGTTCAAAATATAGGGATGATGGTTTAAATTCTATAGATACTGATATTGATGGCGATGGCCTTGCTAATGATGAAGACTGGGACGATGATAATGACGGTATTCCTGACCGTTACGATCCAGATGATGGTAATTGTGGAATATTGGATACAGATAATACAGATATTTTTACAAATACTTATCCGCATTCCGATGGAGATATAATTGATGGCAGTACTGACAGTGGATTGTATACTGGAACTTTCACTTTACTTTTTGACATGTATTGGCATTTCAGTCCATTTATGTATGTTCAAGGCTTCGTTTTACCCTACAATGGATATGCCACAGATGGGGCAACAACAATAACAGCCAATGGAATTATTCCAGAAATGTACTGGGCAGTAGTTACACAATGGAGTCCATTCAATGGTAACAATTTCTTTGACATTGACATGGATGGAGATTCATTAATCAATGGAATTGATGTTGATATGGATTCAGACGGACTTCCCAATTGGTGGGATCAAGATGAGGGTTCTGATGGACGTTTGGACATCAATAATCCTCAATTTGGAGGTTCTTTTGATGATAGTGAGTGNGATCTCTCCGTGGCATTCCTTATTGGATTGGCCTCTGGTCCATTTGCTTGCGGACTTCCATTGGCATGGTTATATGCATTCCCACTATTACAAGCTACACAAACTGGTGGCAATATCTACACAGTTCCCTATAGTAGCAGACCAGATCCAGCATATGACGATGGCGCATACGATGGCTCAAACTCACAAGGAAACAATCAGTGCAGTAGTAATTGTTGGTGGTTTACTTTTGATCCAGGGAGTAACCCGACACCTACTGCTGCTGTAACTTATGACCAAATTAAAAATAACCGAGATCTTTATGTTGCTTATGTTGGTTTGAATAATGGTTTATTCCAATGGACGTCAGACGGTAATGCAAATCTTTTCCCTGATGAACTAGCGGATTTGATAGACGATAATGAAGATCCAGATGATGATTGCGGCGCGCCAATTGTTGGAAATTTAGAACCAAATTGTATGGCAAACGATACCGCGGATTTAGATGATGATTTTGATGGAGTTTATGACCATTGGGATATAGATGACGATAATGATGGTCTTTGGGATTATCTTGAAGTAGATCCTAATGATGATTGGGATGATGATGGAACAACTGATGATGGGACATATTATTTCATTGGAAGTAATTGTGCAGATGCTGATGATGATGGATTAGATACAGATCCAGATGATGATGGATGGTATCAAGCAGTATGGGANCAAGGAGTAATGGGCCAAGGTTTGTTATTCCCTCAGTATTATGACGTTGATAATGATAATGATGGCGTCCCAGATGGTGAAGATCCCGATGATGATAATAATGGATTATCTGATGAATTCCAAGAAACAATAGACATATGTTTCACAGGTGAAGAACAATCAGTTTGGGATCATGATAATGATGGAATACCAGATTGGGCTGATGATGATTGGGATGCTGATGGTATTAGTAATGATGATGAATTATCCGGAATCACTCCTTTTATTTCTGCTTGGGATCACGATAATGACGGACTGAGAGACGACGTTGATGAAGATGATGATCAAGATGGCATGAAAGATAAGGATGAAGTATTATTATGGCCTACTAGATTTAATTCAGAATCCACCAATCCTTGGGATCATGATGATTTTGGTAATGGCTCAGCGATTGCNAATCCTTCTGACCCATTTACCGGTCCAGATGCATATGATTTAGATGACGATGCTGACAATAGAACTGATGCAGACTTTGACCATTCAGAAGAGGATTTTGATCCAGAAACATCTGATTGGGATTCGGATAATGACGGAATTCTGGATGAAGATGATAAAACCCCCACTAGAATAACACTTAATTCACCTTCCGTATTGTGGCTAGATGCCATTACTCCTGCAATATTTTCTGGAGAAGTTAATTTATTAGCTGATAATGGATCCTTTGTACCAACAGCCAATATACCAGTACAGATACAAATAATTTGGACTAGAAATGGAACTGTTGCATTAGAGACAGTAGATGTTTTGACCGATTCCAATGGTCGTTATACAGTTGGTCAATTTTTATTCCCTGAAGATATTTCAGTTGGTTCTAATTCCACGTATTATGTGTATGCTGAAGTTACTGAGATGTTCATTCATGATAGTGCGGTTTCTGAGAATATACCTGTTGAAGTTAGAGCCAATACAACATCTGGTTACAGTGCAGGCACCCAATTTCGTTCAGAAGAAATGCCTCTAAAAATTAGTTTAAAGACTCATTATTCGGCTGATTATGATAGAGGTATCTTTGACAATAGGATACCTAATGCACCATTTTCATTCGAAGTAAATGGAGGAATTTTTGGAAATGTCACTCACCCTACTGAGTTCGATGGATATGGATTCGGATACAGAGCAGGAAGTGATGGATGGGCGAATTTAAGATTCAATCAATCTAATGGTATTGTAGGTGCATGGGAGCAGGTACAGTATAATAGTAGCTTAGATAATGGTGAAGGGACAATAGCTGGAGGATGGGAGGAAATTTTATGGAATAATTTCACAAAAAAACATGAGATCATTCGCTCTCCTTACTTAGAAGTTCCAACAAATTTAGATGTTGGTGATTATTCATTCATAGGTTCCGTAGATCCTTCCCTGGGTTATGATTGGCCATGGCCATACTTAGAACCATCCGAAACTGATAGTTTCTCAATTAGATCCATGAAAAGAATGTTTGTTGAGACTCAATTAATTACTCCTGCCACCAGGCCAGTTTATTTCTATGATGCAACACAATTCACTGGCTCTTCATTTGGTGCTTGGAGAGCATTATTCCATCAACCTTCTTTGGTCGCNGCAGGGTTGGATTATTCTGAAGTAAGTATTAGTAAAGCATACCCAATACTTTGGGATGGCCAACCTTCAACATTTGCAGAAATAGCAGGGGGGGCACTTCTTGATAACAGCAATCAGCCATTCGTCACAGTTGAATATTTAGAATCTAATATTCATGTAGATGACGGTAATTATTGGNCTACCAGATTACAAAATGGTGCAGCGTTTGATGTGCCGCCTTGTGGTGCTGCAGATCCATCAGATCCAGATAGTCCAATTAGATGTGAAATTATTCCAGAAATGTTTACTGGGGAAACTTTGTATGTAGAAGGACAGGTTTGGAATAGGACCATGGATCCATATGATTACGATCGTATGCAACTTGCTGTCGATAAAGACCGGAATTTAGTTTTCGAAGGTGTAGGAGAAGTTAGAAGATCTGGATTCCCTTCGACAATAGAAGGAGAGGCNCGATTCGAATTTAATCACACATTCGACTCTACATGGGCTGCAGGAACATTTGGGTTAAAATCAGGATTTGTCAATTCTAATTTTTATTTNACTGGAAACCAAGAACAGGTATTAGCTCCGGTTGGTAGTTTTGGTAATGTTTCTATGATAGGAACTACAGATATTTCAGTAACTACAGCACCGCGCCTTTATCGAGGTCAGAATGCTTCAATTGAAGCACGCTTAACTGATAATTCTGGCATACCTCTGCGTGAAGTGCCGGTAAATTACACTTGGTCAGCTGATGGTTTAAATGATGTAGTGATAACAGATAGGAATGGTATTTTCCAAGTAAACTTGACAATAGGAGAGGAACATGAACTTGGTAATTTTACACTTAGCTATACATATTTGGGAGATGCACTTCATGAAGGCACATATACTGAAGTATCTCTATGGGTTGTTTCTAGAACATATATNAATCTTCAAAGTACATCTCCAAATAAACTATCTACTGGTGATATTTGGTACTTTACCGCACAAGTAACCGATGATAATAGGACGGCTTTTGAAAAGGACAGAGGAGAGGCATTGTCAGGTTGTGATTCACTAGGAGGAGAAGTTTCAGTAATCCTTGAAGGGATTGACTTTGAAGATAGAGTGCACCGACAAATAGTAAACAAAATATGTCCTAATGCAGGTACTATCTATCATGAAATAGTTCTCAATCCACAATTACTACGAGATGATCCATTTTCTTTCTTACCTGATGGTTTTGGACCTGTAAATGTAATTCTTAGATTTGAAGAAAATTTACCTCATGAAGGNTGTGAGCCATTGGCAGAAGAAATGCTTGCTATTTCAGGAGCATGGGACTCATGCGTTTTAGTGATTAATAATGATCACTTTAGAAAAGTAATGCAATTCCAAGTAGACGGTTTTAGCCTCATTGGAGGAACATCTTTAGAAGTTGATGATCAGATAGTGTATACTTCTGAAATAGATCCCAATACNGGTCTTGCAATAGAAAAACCGATGATTGTAACAGGNCAGTTAACTGACGAATTAGGAGGATTATTAGCAAATCGTGCAATCAGAGTAACTTATGAAATGGATAATTCAGATAAAGGCGTTACATCTTGTATTCCAGGAGTAACGGATTCACTCGGTAACTTTTCTATAGTTTGTCCAATTTCTGGTGTTCAAGCGGGTCAAGCAAGAGTAAACATCGAATTTAATTCATATGAGAATAATGACAGATACCGATATAAGAATGCTACTAAGGTNAAAATATTCCCCGTATTTTCTAACTCTTCTNTGAGTATTTCTGAAATAGGNCCATTCAGATCTGATTTTACACAATTTGAATTTTCAAATGGCTCTATTTTTGATGTATTATATCTTAAAGAAGCCTTCCATCTTGATGCTAGGCTAATTCAGACAAATGGTAAGCCAATTGGTGGCAAATGTCTGAATATTTACATGGATCCAGAGACTAATACTAGGCCGATGGCTACTGCAATTACTGAAGATGGAACAGGCCGAATGTCGTGGTATTCAGGAGANCCTGAAGATAACCCAAGTCGTCGTGGTGTCGAACCTAATGGCAATGAATTAGAAGGATTCCGCACAGTCAGAGTGGCTTATGAACCAGATAAAGAAATACCGGGCGGTTGTCGGGCAGAATCTAATCCAGTTGTGAATAGTTCTTATGTAGATGTTGAAGTTTTAGTTAGAAGTAGAGTAGATATACTTTTGAAAGATCATTGGTCTAATCCTCAAGGCTATCAAGAAGGAGATTTGATATCTGGTGCTGTTGCAATATTAAGAGATAGGCTAGCCATTACNGTTGAAGGTGAACAAGTAATATTTACAATTCAATATTGGAATGGAACAGGTTGGGAAACTCACGATGTAGAATATTTGATTACCAATGAACAAGGAGTAGCAAATTTCAGTTTTATTTATACTGGTGAGGAAATACCAGGTGAATTAGAGAAAATTGCTGAAGATGGAAAATGGCGAGTATTGGTACATTTCCAAGAGTCTGCATTTTTTGAAGGAGAGTATCTGAATAATACTCCTGTGATTTCATTGGGCGGAGATTTGGATGTTGGAAAACAGAGCTTCTTCACTACGCAAGCATTAATTGTTCTAGCTATAGCAGTGGCTATTGTAGTCCTCGTTGGTGCAGTGATGTATCAAAATTACAGAGAAAGGAGAAAGATAGAAATCATTCGTGGTATTTTAACTGATTCACTAATGGCCCTCAAAGCATCTAACAATTATATAGAAGCAATTTTTGATTGTTACAAGAATTTAATCAAATTTTTCCGCTCTAAGGGTGCAATGAAGAAAGTTTTCGAAACTACTCGAGAATTCGAGGATGTAATTAGCAACATGCTTTCCGGAGTAATCCCTCCAGAAGAAATGAATGTCTTTTTCTCGATATTTGAAGAAGCAAGATATTCTGATCATGAGATTGGTGCGGATCAGAGAGATCGTGCGATTCAAGTATTCCAGCAAATGATCACTCGTATTACAGGAGCTCTNGGGGAAAGTATGCTTAATCGAACTTCAGTAAATGAATCAGGACTTTATGGCACAGCTACTAAGGCAGGAGAGTTTATTGATTCTGATGGAAATGTTAGAATTGCCGGTCAAGAAAGTGAAACTACAAATGATGGTTTCAGAATATGAAAACATCATTTGTTTCACCTTTTTGATAATTTTATTCTTCTATTTTACCCACAAGCTGTCCCGTAGCATTGATAACACAACCGAAAGTGGCCGCGATACCCAACAAACGTCGAGGGAGTCATATGAGTAAAAATAACAGAAAGACCAACCAGTCCCTTATCACCTTAATCGGTGATTTGAAGGACCAGAGCAGGTCATCTGGCTCTGCACTGTGGCGAGACGTTGCTTTGAGGCTTGAAGCAAGCCGAAGCAATTGGTCCCAACCAAACCTAAGTCGCTTATCGCGATATGCTAAGGACGATGAAATGATCCTCGTTCCTGGTAAATTGCTAGGCAGCGGAGATATATTTGGTAAGGCAAACGTCGCAGCTTTCAGTGTAAGTTCCAGTGCCCGCTCTAAAATAGAAGCCGCAGGCGGTCGTGTAATCACGATNCGCGAATTGATGAATGAAAATCCAAAAGGAAAGGGGGTGAGAATACTTGGGTGAGGCTATAACATTTGTTTATGATGCTAAAGACAAAATTCTTGGTCGTTTAGCAAGTAAAGTTGCAAAACAATTACTTTCTGCTAGAAAGTCTGGTAGCCCCAATAAGGTGATTATAGTTAATGCAGAAGAAGCCATAGTATCTGGCCCTAAGAAAGCTGTTTTGGCAGATTATCATTTTAGATATAATTTAAATCATCCAAGAAAAGGCCCTTTCTTTCCNAGAATGCCTGATCAGATATTAAAGCGAACAGTCCGTGGAATGTTGCCTTATCAGAAAAATAGCAGTGGAAGAAATGCACTACGTGACCTAAGAGTAATGATAGGACTACCTTCCAATCTATCTGGAGAAGAATTGCCAGAAGGCCATGAGTGGGGAGATACTACACAATTAGAACGCCCATTACCTTTGAAATACATCCGATTAGGTGAAATAAGTAAGTCTCTAGGGGTAGATGATAGTAGATGGAACCGAGGTGACAATTAATGGCCGCAAGAAAATCACGTAAAATCGCCAATGTTACAACCAGTGGTAAAAGAAAGACTTCAATAGCTAGAGCAGTTGTTAGTAAAGGCAAAGGACGTATCAGAGTCAATGGTCAACCAATTCACATTATGGAACCAACTTTAGCCAGAAGAAAGGCATTAGAGCCTATTCAAATTGCTGAGGCAATGAATAGATTATCAGGTGTAGATATCAAAGTAGATGTTCACGGAGGAGGTCAAATGGGGCAAGTAGATGCAATTAGAACTGCTATTGCTCGAGGACTTGTAAAGTGGAATGACGGAGCTGAAGGAGATGATGAGGAATTAAGAGATGAATTTATTAGATTCGATAGGTCTCTTTTGGTTAATGATCCGCGTAGAAAAGAACCCAAGCATCAAATGGGACGCGGTGCTCGTAAGAAGTGGCAGAAGTCATATAGGTAAGGTGAAGAAGTATGTTAATACCAGTAAGATGTTGGAGCTGTGGCAAAGTTATAGCTCACAAATACGCTCAATATAAAGAAGCGCTAGATAACGATGGAGACACAAATAAGGTGTTAGATGATGCCGGTATCACAAGGTATTGTTGCCGAAGAATGTTCGTTGGACATATCGATCTACTTGACGAAGTAGCCCCATTCAGTGTTGCACGCGAAGAACTATAATTTTCCGGCAATATTTTGAATGCGAACAATTTCGTTTTAAAAATCCCATGGGGCTTGTAGGTTAGCTTGGCCTATACTTCGCGGCTGGGGGTCGCGAGACCCAGGTTCAAATCCTGGCAGGCCCACCATTTACTATTTTTAGCAAATAAAGAGAGGATTGAAGGGCATTGCCGCACTTCGTTAAACATGGTTGAACAGGGCACATCCAAGAAACCCTCATCGGCCAGAATTAATGAATTAGCAGAACTAATTTCATATCATTCTGATCTATATTACAANAAAGCAAATCCTGAATTATCTGATTCAGAATTTGATAGATTATGGGATGAATTACAAAGGCTTTCTCCTGACCATCCTCAATTACAAAGAGTAGGATCTGACCCTCCTCCGGGTTCTGTAAAAGTTAATCATTTGTTCCCAATGTTGAGTTTGGATAAAGCGAATACCAATGAAGAGGTAATTCATTATGTTATTGAAACAACTGCACAGGGAAAGAGATTCGTATGTCAACCAAAATTGGATGGTTCTGCACTATCTCTGGAATATAGACGCGGACGTTTGGTTCGTGCAGCAACACGCGGTAGTGGCACTCGAGGTGAAGACATAACTGCAAATGCACGTAGAATATCCAATGTCCCAGAATCTATTGATTGGAAAGGAGATTGTCATATACGCGGAGAGGTTGTTATGCCTTTAGCAACATTTAGAGAGAAATATTCCGATATAGCACCAAATCCAAGAAATTTAGCTGCAGGCTCTTTACGTCAAAAAACATTAAAATCAGGGACAGGAAAAGCAGAGGATCTGATATTTTTGGCATATGGTGCTGAATTTCCAATGGGCGAAGATAAACATCCTGATAGCAAAAATCCTCCTAATTTCACATATGATTCAGAAATAATCTCTTGGTTGGGAAGTGTGGGAATTGAGGTTGCAGGTAATCATATTGCCGCTGGCTCTAATACTGAATCGACAATTGAAGAGGTGACTTCTGCTATAAATTACTGGACACAAAAGAGAGCAGAAGCAGATTGGGAAATAGATGGTATCGTAATAAAATTAGATAGATTGGATAAAAGAGAACTTTTAGGTATGACTGCACATCATCCGAGGTGGGCTTTAGCGTGGAAATTTCCTCCTGAAGAAGCAACTACAGTTTTGATGGACGTTGAATGGCAAGTAGGAAGAACCGGTAACATAACTCCAGTTTCTAGAGTCGCACCAGTAGTTGTATCTGGAGTTACTGTTGAAAATACTACATTACATAACCGAGGAGAAGTAATTAGATTAGGAATAAAAATTGGAGATAAAGTCCGTATTGTGCGCAGAGGAGATGTCATCCCAAAGATTATCGAAACATTGGGTCCTGCTAAAACAACTGATTTGGTGGGCCGAAAGCATGCTGACGGATCACAATATATTGAATCTTTACCAGAAATAAAAAATATCAATATTCCAACTACCTGTCCTAGGTGCTCTAATAACTTGGTCGAAGATGGGGCGTTTATTCGTTGCATGAACATGAGTTGTCCTTCTAGATTGGAGCGTTCTATACTATACTGGTGTCGCTATTTAGAGATGGATGGTATTGGAGAAAAACTAGTAGAACAATTATGTTCTTCTGGTTTGGTAACGAATATAGCCGATTTGTACAAATTAGAACTCTCAGATGTAATGAGATTGGAACGTATGGCCAAAAAATCAGCAAGTAATGTAATCAAAGAAATTAACAATACTCGGGATTTAACTCTAACCCAATTCATTTCAGCATTTGGATTGCCTCGTGTAGGGCCAGAAATAGCCACGCTGATTTCTTCAGAAGTAAAAACATTTGAGACACTAATGAATTTAGTAGATAATCGCAATATATCTTTAGAGAGTGACGAGCAAGGAAATATGATGAAGTATAATCCAGTGATAAATAGATTAGTTAGCATAGATGGAATTGGTGAGACAGTAGCAAGATTAGTATTAGACGGATTAGCTAATAGAATATCTACAATAAATGAATTAAAGAAACATTTAGAAATTTCAGAGGAAAAAGAGACTTTAGATTCTGGAAAATTATCAGGAAAAACATTCTGTATAACTGGATCATTAAGCCGACCAAGAAAAGAAATAGCTCTCTCAATAAAATCTGAAGGAGGGAAAGTATTGTCTTCTGTATCTGGAAATTTAGATTATTTATTGGCAGGAGAGNCTTCAGGATNAAAATTAGATAAAGCACAACGTCTTGGTGTTAAAATAATCTCAGAATCCGAACTATCTTCTTTGATTGGAATAGAGATATTGAAAAATTTACCAGAAGAAAGACAAACAACACTTGGAGATTTTTAATCACCCATACATTGATTCAGGACCATTATCATCACTTACTTGATTTAANTTTACAGCCATCATGTCACGTATCTGATTTTCAATCTTCTGAGCTTCTTCGAGAAGTGGCTCAGGATCAAGATGAATGGCCGGTAATAATCCATCTAAACATTCAATTATTCTTGCAGCGGCTCTAGCATCTGGGAACGGCTGTCCTTCAATAGGACCACCACTTGATTCAGCAATTATCGCTAAAGAATCCAANCCNCTTCTCCTACTTTCGCCCATCATAACACCGGTCATACCTCCAACTATTCCATGCTTCAATAGAGGCAAACCAATATCTTTTAGAGTCTTAATTGCTACATCTGTAGAACCTATTCCTAGCATTGTTGTATCTTTATCATCATCATCTAGTATAGTATGCCCTTCCTTGTTATTTTTTGTAAATGAATCAATCATTATCGAAATTCCTGAACCAGATTCTTTTATCCAATCCATTAAACTTCTAGCAAGATTCATTTTTATTTGATTTTCAATTTGGACTTCTGAAACAATTAAAATTACTTTATCACACCTTTCTAAATTACAAATTGGCTCTCCAGCATAGAATCTTAGTGGAGGCAACGGCTTCCCTTCTTGAACTAAGCACATAGGAGGTAGTTTTGGATGATTCACACCCCCGACCAACCTTAATTCTAGTTTTTCAATTAAATAATGTGCTACTATGCTGCTTACAAATCCTACTGAAGGAAAACAATTCACTACTAATGCTCCAGAGGGGGCAATCCCCTCATCAACTTCCACTACCGGCCTCTCTGTCATAATGTCCAGTGATACTAAATCACTGTTAACCGTTACCACCTCTGGGGCATCATGGAGTCCGAGAAGATAAACTGGGGGCCGTCAAATGGTTATGAGATTCAAGATTATCAACTCTCACCATCATCATGGAATAGGTATGAGGAATGCCCTCGAAAATATTGGTTATCTAGACAGGGGTTACCTAGGAAAATAGGAATGCCTATTGTCATCGGCAATGCTGTGCATAATTCTGTAGAAGACATCTGTAATATTGACATGTCAGATAGAGATCCCTCAGAAAAAGATTGGCTACCAAAACTATCTTCTGAAATTCTAAGTAATCATTGGCAATTACAAAAAGATATTTTTCTTGAAACAACCAGACGTTCTGGTTGGAAGAAGAAATCTTACACCAAAGCGAAAGAAGGTTTAGATAAGGCACTATTCATGCTTCTTAGTCAAGTAAAAATAATTGATGTCGATCTTTCTGAAATTACAATAGGAATGTGGAATAAAGTAAGAAAAATAATTCTAGCTAACGAAGGAACTCTAAATTCAGAATGTGGGAAATTAATGGGAAGATTAGATCTTTTATTGAAGGATTTAGATGAACAGGATAATGAAATAGGATGGATAGTAGTAGATCTGAAAACTGGTAGGCCACCAAAAGATAGTTTGAGTAAAACAGTCAATCGTCAATTGCGATTTTATAGAGATTTATTAATACTAATTAATCCAAACCATCCTCCAATAAGAACCGAAGGATGGTACACATCGAACCAAACAATGCACGAAGCTACAGGATTATCGGTAACCGAAGATGCGTTTAGTGCGTGGCAATCAATAGAATTAACTGAAAATCCATTTAAAGCTACTCCAGAAGAATTTAGTTGTGGATTTTGTGAGTGGAAAGCCTGGTGTCCTAAATGGCTTGTAGCAATACATGATGATAAATTAAAGAGACATAAGACATTCAATGATGAAGTTGTTACTTTGATAAATTTTGATGAGGAAGAAGGCCTAGCTTCATTCAAAATTATGNTACCCGACGGCATTGATGGTAAACTTAGAGACTCAGAAAAAAGTTTTGGTGCCTTCTTATCCAATCAACCTCTTGACCAACTAATAGAATTACAAAATAATGGATATGAAGGCCCATTATTTCTTGGTAGTACACGAATAGATGGGGGAATTAGACGTCTAGGGGATTGGTCAGAAATATTACCTTGGAATCCATTATTAAAATCAATCAGATATTGATTTTTCTAATTCTTCCCACCATAATTTAAATTTTTCAGGATAAGATTTCATTATTTCCCATAAAAGAAGTAAGGTAGCCCCAGCATCCGCATCCGCAGAATGAGCCCGTTCTAATGTAATTCCGAATTTTTGACACAGTGANCCCAACTTTTTACTTCCAAAATATTCTATTTTAAATTTTCTAGCAAGTACTAATGTATCAATTATCGCATAAGGTTTAGGCATCTCAATGCCACATCTTAGATATTCCATTTCAAGAAAAGGCCAATCAAAAGTAAGAATATTATGGCCCACTATTATAGATTTTTCAACTAAATTACTTATTTCTTTAATATGCTCAGAGAATTGTGGAATATTTTTAACATCTTTATCAGAAATNCCATGGATTTCNGTAGTTTCTATTGGAATTTTCATATTTGGATTAACTAGNGATTCGACATTAATATGATTNCCNTTTTCATCGCTACCTACAAATGCATATTGTACAATTCTATGCTTATTTGAAGCAAAACCGGTAGTCTCTAGGTCAAATCCGAGAACTTGAAAATTACCAAGCATACTGTATCTATTGTTCCCGAATACGACGTTGCCCATGAACTCTCTTAATTGAATAGAAATCTANTTTTTACCCAACATACATATGAGTATGAAGTCCACCNCATGTATTGATGAAAGTCACTGGGNCATCTTTGACAATGATAGTTACATCAATGTTGATNGTTACTTCACTTGCAGGCTGTAGTGGACTATCAAATCTTAACCCAAACGCAAAATTGACAGCAGANAGAGAAGAAATAAATGCTGGGGAATCTGTAAATTTTGATGCNCGATCTTCTNCAACNCCCGATCCTTCGATAATNGAAGAATATAGATGGGACTTTGATGATGGAGCAACAAAGATATCAAAACAGGGNATTGCTACTCANCAGTTCAANACTCCTGGTTACTANTCCATTGAAGTCACTGTNGTAAATGATCAAGGNGGNATGGATATTGCTTATGTTTCNTTATTTGTAAATTCTCCNCCAATTCTCAGTTTTGAATATTCTAANGTAATAAGAACAGGTGACTCAGTAATATTAGATGCTAGCGACTCNTCAGANCCTGAAGGAGGCATTGTTAGTTTTTCTTGGGATTTCGATATTACAGTAGATACGAATAATGATGGCGACCCTGCNAACGATATTGATTCATTAGAGAGTATCACNACTGAACTTATATTATCAGAATCCGGGAATCGTACAGGTTCAATTACTGTAACAGATGANAAAGGAGCTTCAAACACTTCAACTTGGACCGTAATGGTACTTTCACGTAACTTCAGAGTAGTTTGGGAACAGAAACATGTAGAGTTTGAATGGTCCGGTTATTTAGAACAAGGCCAATCATATCAAATAACTGATAATCCTCATCCTTCATCCAGGATGATTAGTGTTAATTCAACACTAATTCTTGCAAGAGATA
>PATZ01000008.1 GCA_002712575.1 Methanobacteriota archaeon | reverse complement strand
CAGTTGCAATTAGTACTGATCCTCCAGTTATGTCAAATGCAGCAAATAGGTTACTTGGCTTAAGTATCGCAGATATCGAGTCTATGGCGGCTGACATTATTTTAGGTCAATTACGTCTTACAGTTGCTTCCCTTACTATTGAACAAATTAACCAAGATCGTGAAGCATTCCTATCAGAAATACAAAAGAATGTTGATACGGAACTTTTGAAAATAGGCTTGTATCTCATAAATGTCAACTTAGTAGACATTACTGACGATTCTGATTATATTGAAAGTATTGGTAAGAAAGCAGCATCTCAGGCGCGTGCCAATGCAGATGCAGATGTCGCTAGAGCGAGACAATATGGTGCAACTGAAGTTGCAAGAGCAAAGAAATTAGAAGATGAAGCAGTTGCTCAAGCTGAAGCTGAAGGTTTAATGAGTGTAAAAAAGGCTGATGTAGATCGTAGGATGTATGTTGAACAACAAGAGGCTGAGGCTATTACAGGTGAAAATACTGCTAGAGCATCAATAGCTCGCTCTAATGCTGAACTTGCAATAGAGCAAGCCAAAGCAAAACAATCTGCTGAAGTTGAGCAAGCAAGGGCGGAAGCGGAAATTCAGAGAGCAAAATTCGTGGAAACAGAAGAAACTCTACGTGCGCAAGAAATTGTTCGTGAAGAGATTCAGAAACAGCAAATAGAAATTGCAGCAGCTGCCGAAGCAGAACGTATACGCGTCGTAGCACAAGGTGAAGCAGATGGTTTACTTGCAAAATATACTGCTGAAGCTACTGGTATTCAAAGAGTTCTAGAGGCGAAAGCAGCTGGTTATACTGATTTGGTTAAGAGCGCTTCAGGAGATGCAAAAGCAGCAGCTACGTTATTAATGGTTGAAAAAATAGAAGCTATGGTAGCCGCACAAGTTGAAGCAATAAGAAATCTCAAGATAGACAAAGTAACAGTTTGGGATGGTGGTAACGCCTCTGGAGATGGATCTTCAGCAACTAGTAATTTTGTTAGCAGTTTAGTACAAAGTTTGCCGCCTATCCATGATGTAGCAAAGATGGCTGGCGTTGATTTACCTGACTATTTAGGTTCTATCAACGAATTGCCTGATGATTCTTGAGTTATATAATCGTCATCCTCTTGAATAACTCACATTTCGGAATCAATATGACCAGGGAAGATGTGGTAATAGTTGGAGGCGCTCGCACTCCTTTTTGTGAATGGCAAGGTGGTAAAAGAGGAGATGGTAAACCTGGAGGTTTGTTGAAAGATACTAGTGCACTAAAGTTAGGTGAAATAGCCATTAGAGGGGCACTAGATAAAACTGGAACCTCTCCAAAGGATATCGATCATGTTGTAATGGGTTACGCATTACAAACTTGTGATCAGGCAATTTTTGGAGCCAGACATGCAGGATTAGGAGCAGATATTCCCCAGGAAGTCCCTATGCTGACGTTATCAAGAATTTGTGGTTCAGGGATTCAATCAATAATTACTGGTGCACAGATGATAATGCTTGGAGAAGCTTCAAGAATAGTTTCCGGAGGCATGGAAAANCTATCTCAATCGCCGCATGTACTACGTGGTATGAGAGATACTTACAAGCTGGCAAGACCACCAAAACAAGGTACAATATTGGAAAAAGATATGGAAGACTATCTTTTTTCTAATCTATTAGATAGTATGTGTGGGTCATTCATGGCTCAAACATCTGATGAGATTTGCCGCAGGAAAGGGATTACCCGTAAAGAAACTGATACATTCGCTGCTCTTTCACACAAAAGAACAGCTACATCAATTGAGAATGGCGTATGGGAACAAGAAATCGTTCCAGTTGGTGAAATAACATACAAAGATGAGGATCATGTAGTTTTAGATTCCACTCCTGAATCTTTATCAAAACTAAGAACCGCTTTCGGCCCAGAAAGCCTTGTTACTGCAGGTAATGCTAGTGGAGTTGTCGATGGCGCAGCTGCTGTTGTGATAAAATCAGCATCTCAAGCATCTACTGATGGAGATTCTCCTTTGGCTCGCATTGTAAATTGGGGGATTGTAGGTTTAGAACCAGCAATTATGGCTTATGGTCCAGTACCAAGCAGTCGTTTAGCCCTGGAAAAGGCAGGATTGAAAATTGAAGATATTGATCGCTGGGAAATTAATGAAGCATTTGCTGGTCAAGCAGTAGCTTGTATCAAAGATTTAGGATTAGATGTATCCAAAGTGAATGTTAATGGCGGGGCAATAGGTTTAGGCCATCCTTTGGCCGCTACCGGGACAAGGCTTGTTCTTACNCTTGCTCATGAATTGAAGAGATCTGGTGGTAAATATGGTGTTGCAACTGCATGTATTGGNGGNGGNCAAGGTATTGCAATAATCATCGAATCTCTTTAAAGTAAATACATTAAAATTTCTTGAGCATATTTAACCATACTNAGTGAAATTATGATTAAGAATAAACTAGTGATAAATTTCACTGGTAGGTAATTCACAGCATATTTAGCACCACTAAATGATAATAATGAAATTAAAAAAGGAAATATAATTCCAAACATCGTTGCCTGTTCATATAATTGAAAAAAAGATTTATCAATTAAGATATGAGAAATAATAGCCGTCGGGACTACCATTGAGGCCAACATGAAAGAGGTTCCAGATGCAGATTTAGTATCAAATCCCCCATAATTACGATTTGTTGTGACAAAAATGCCACCTCCTCCTATTCCAAGGAGGCCTGATGACATTCCTCCGAAAAAGACACCAGTTGACCAGAGCCTCTCATTCATTTCTCCTATTGATTCTCCTGTGATATCTTCTTTATTTATCATCCTAATCACTGCTTTATATAATATCCAAGAAACTATTGTTAGGGCAATTATTTTAATGGTGATATCATTAATTATTTCGATAAGTAAATATCCAATAATTGTCCCAATTATTGCCCCAGGTATGGCAAATAAACTTCCTTTTTTTGCTATTTTTATATCTCCAAAACCCTGTCTATTGTGGGCAATTTGACTCCCCATCGCCACCGACCAAACTAATATTAGCGATCCCAAGATTGCTATTTTTATTTCCCATCCTAGTAGATAATGAAGAATTGGCATAAATATTATTCCGCCCCCAAGTCCCAATGGTGAAAAAACAAGACCAGTCATGAAGATTAGAAAAACTCCTAATATAATTTCTAGATCCATATTTATCCCATTTTATCAATTTATGATAATAACATTATCATTGTATAACTACAAATTAACATAGAAATAGTTGCTAATATTCCAACTATGAGAATGCTTCCACCAGCATCTTTGATACTTTCTNTAGTTATAAAAAATCCTACTGATGCTAGTATTGGCAATAGTAAATATTTTCCAATAATGGTCAAGAACTCTGATAAATTAGGCGGTACAATCCAGGTTGCTAATATTGCAGTAATAATAAATCCTGGTACGAAGTAGGGGATTACTTCAATTTGTTTATTTTGATTATTTTTCTTATTAATACTATTTCCTAGCCAAGCGCATAGTGGCACCACTACAAACAAAAGCGACACTCTAGATAATTTAATAGCGGTCGCTATAATCATTGCTTCTTGTCCTATTGTTTCACCGGCGGCTATGGCTTGAGGTACGGCATGAATTACAGATCCAGCCCAAATTCCTCCCTGTTGTTCTGTCAAACCAAGAACCGATGTTAAGGGAGGAATTAACAAGAAGGTAACCAATCCTAGTAAATTAATAATTGCTAAAATTATNGCTACTCTTTCTTCTTTCAATTTTAAACTTGGCGATACGGCTACAATTGCACTATTGCCACATATTGCCCCTCCCGCACCTAGTGCCACAGATGTCTCTAAATCTAATTTAAGATATTTGCCAACGATATAGCATATTATGAAACTAGTTATTGCCGTTGAAAATGCTACAGCAATGCCAAATAAACCTATTTCAGGTACAAAAAAAGCCTTTAGATTTAGACCGAAACCAAGTAATATTATGGAAATCGGTAATACATAACTAATAATCCATCGCCCCCCTTCTCCTGTGTTAGGGATATAAAAAGCGATAACAGAACCAAGAATTAATGCTAGAGTGCTAGATCCTATGTTAAAATTTATACTTGAAAGAAATATATCAGTAAAGTATGCAATTACTGCAATTAATATTGCTATACTTATTCCTATATTTCTGGCCATAAAATTTCACCTTTTATTCTAAAAGAATATATTGAAAATCGCACCACCCGCTATTAATGATCCAGCTGTAGATCCAATATTCCCTCCTATCACAACTAACATGACTCTGCCTACTTTATTTTTCCAAAATATTGAATAATCTGAGAGNGTTATGAATTCTTGAGCATCTTTTCCAGTTGGCGGTACCATTTTGATCTGTGTGTAGCCTGCAAACCAACCTGCAGCGAGGCTCGGATTTAGGGAAGTAAATGGCGAGGCTAAAGCACCTACAATTATAGATAAAGGATGGCCACCAGCAATTAATATGCCTATTCCTGCAAGTAATGCATTCAATACTAGCCAGACTGAAATCGAATCCCATACTTTAGTAACATCTCCATCATAGGCCATTTTACCAACTAATGCAACTAGAACAATTGGAATTGATAACATCAAATATTTAGTTAGGTTAGATTTTTTAGGTTGTTTTTCCAATTCTGGTAATATTGAAATCGTTTCTTTAGAAGGTTTTTTCAGATTATCTTGAATTCCAGATAAGTGTCCTGCACCTACAACAGCTAGAATTTTACCTTTATCACGTATTTGCTGTATTCTACCACTCAGATAAGCATCTCTTTCATTTATTAGTACATGGCCTGCATTGGGTGCAACTTTGTAGACATCTTCCATCATACTACTTAGTAAATCACCATCTTCCAATAATTCTTCTAAATCTATATCATCTTCTTCAACTTCCTCCCATAATAATGAATTTAGTACTCTTAATTTTTCTCTAATTCCCATTTTTTTCCATGCCCTTCTTAAGGTAACAATCACATCCCTATCTATTAATTCTACAGGAATNCCAACTTCATCTGCTACATTAATTGCAGCCAACAATTCAGCACCAGGTTTNTCTCCTGAATTAATCCCCATTTTTCGTTGCTGGACTGATATAGCAGATTGCAATATTATCATCGCCGACTTTCCATCATTAATTATTTTCAATAAGTCTTCATTATCTATTCCCTCTGGCCTCTTTAATGAGGACAGTCTTGATTCACAAAGTTCGACTGCAACAATATCAGGTTTATATTCTGCAATCTGGTTTTTTACTAAATTTACTGATGTAGTACTTACATGTGCAGTTCCAAGTAAGCGAAGACTATCATCTATATCTATGATATTTTTTGTATATTCAGACATCATCTTTCCTCCAATGCAGCCATAGACCTAAACAGGTCTAGATGTTCTGGAACATCATGTACTCTGATGATATCTACTTGTTTTGTTGGTGCCATCGCCGCAATACCCAATGTCCCTGCGAGTCTATTTTTGGTTTCATTTCTTCCTAATAAATCATCAAACATTTTTTTCCTACTTACTCCCCACATAAGCGGCATTGAATTATCTGAAATTATTTCTCTGCCTGCCGAGAGAAGTTTTAAATTGTGTTTTAATAATTTACCAAATCCTATTCCTGGGTCATTGATAATATTTTTACTTTCTACTCCAGATTCTATTAATTCCTCGCTAACTCCTCTCAAGTATTGTTTGACTTCTTTAACTACATCTTCATAAATCGGGTTATTTTGCATATTTCCAGGATTACCTTTCATATGCATTATACATATTGGACATTTGTATTCCAAAATCACATTTTTCATTTCAGGATCTGATAATGAAGATATATCATTTACCATGTCTGCACCATATTTCAGTGCATTCATTGCAACCTCTGATTTTCTCGTATCTACTGATATTCCTATATTGGGTAATTCGTCTCTAATTATTTCAATAGCCTTAGAAACTCTATCTAATTCCTCCTTTAATGTAACTTCTGTAGCCCCTGGACGGGTCGACTCTCCGCCGATATCTATCCAATCAGCACCATTTTCAGACATGAAAATTGCTCTTTCCAATATTTCATCTAAATTACTAGCTCTAGACTTTTCAAAAAAAGAGTCTGGTGTGACATTAATCACCCCCATTATTCTTGGAAAGCCGTCGTCTCGGCATTTTATAATAGGTCGCCAGTCAGCCATCTTATCTCTCTATCCTACGTATCCTTTATGATGTGGCAGACACGCAAGCCNCCAATGGCCATGGGAGAGGACATAGGTGATGAACTCTTACAAAGTAATAGNGNAGTATCTAATAATCANTCNCCTGATGGTCAAACTTTGTTAATAATGGATTCAATAATACAACGATTAAAACCAAAAGATTCGCANCATGTTAGAGAAATGATAAATCAAAGAGGNTTGATGTCNGGAGCATTNATGATGACTAGTGCTTTATTCTGGTGGATATCAATTAAAAAAGGAGGAAATACTGTCAATGATTCAAATATTCCTGCATCAATGATAGGACAATTTGAGTTTGAAATGCTAAGCTTAATTGTGGCTGGCATAATTTTCCTTTCGACTTTTGTTATTGTAATGGGAAGGGAAAAAGGAAATGCCACCATATCTAATTTAGGCGGTCTATTGATAGTACTAGGAATGTTTTACATTATAGAGCCATTACTTCTACACTACGGTGATTTAGGAGGAGAAACAGCATTATTTG
The DNA here is from genome assembly GCA_002712575.1 of Methanobacteriota archaeon. Classification (GTDB taxonomy): domain Archaea; phylum Thermoplasmatota; class Poseidoniia; order Poseidoniales; family Thalassarchaeaceae; genus MGIIb-O3. The sequence goes on along the minus strand of PATZ01000008.1, from coordinate 42,966 downwards.
CCACCGGACGTCTTCTCACGCTCTCTGTTATGGTTTATCTAGGATCAAAATTCTTTTTTGATGCCCTTCTCCTTCAATGGGTTAGTTCAAGTATGTTAAATATGGATGTAAATATCTCTGCATCTTATGAAAATCTTGATATTGAGGGACATACTGATGAAGAGAATCCCTACGCATAAACTCTGTGAATGCTCTTGAATCAAATGAGATTTGTGTACTTAGACTAGGCCATAGGAGAGAAAGGGACAAGAGAATAACCTCTCATTTGGGACTTACTGCACGCGCTTTCGGTGCTGATAAAATTATATTATCTGGTGAAGAAGATAATTCCCCTATTGAAACTTGGAATTCTGTAACATCACGTTTTGGAGGTGATTTTAATTGCTATTATGAGCCCAAACCATTAAAATTTCTAAGAAAAATATCTAAAACTAAATCCTCAACTATAATTCATCTGACAATGTATGGTGAAGATATGGAAGAAATAATACCAAAAATACCAAATGATAATCCCATGATTATTGTAGTTGGAGGGACTAAAGTCCCAGGAGAAGTTTACGGATTATCTGATTATAATATTTCTATTGGTAACCAACCACATTCAGAAGTCGCTGCTCTAGCCATTTTCCTAAATAGATGGGTAGGAAATATAGATGCCAATGAAAAATTTTCGGGAGGAGAAATAAAAGTATTACCTTCTGTCCGTGGAAAGAAAGTTTTTATTTCTGAGGAAGAGTAAATATTCTTTCTTTAACACGCCTTTTCAGTTATATTGTTCTCAATGATTAATAGTCGTAGTTTGGCAGCATCTTTGATGTCGGACTCGAGGATAAGGCGCGGATTCTCTCCTGGCTCTTCAGGATATGGAGTAAAAGATTATCCAACCTTCATAGATGCGGCCGATATTCTAATAGATTCAGAGAATATTCCACAGTCTAAAGGAAAAAAAGGAGTGCTTTTATTGGCCGATGGCTCTAGATTTGAAGGTAATTTATTCGGTTCAGAGATAATTTCTCAAGGTGAACTAGTTTTCATAACAGGTATGACTGGATACCAGGAAAGTTTAACTGATCCTTCGTTTGCTGGACAGATTCTCACTTTTACTTGGCCTTTGTTGGGTAATTATGGAATTATTCCGGGACAATCAGAATCTTCACGAGTTCACCCAAGAGGAGTTATTTGTAAACAAGTAATGAAAGTACCTGATCATAGAGACAGTATTGGAAGTGTACATGATTTTCTACTATCGCATAATATCCCCGGAATAGAAAATGTTGATACAAGGGAATTAACAAAAAAAGTCAGAGAGTTTGGTACATTACTTTGTGCATTTGGCCCGTTAGAGAAAGAAGCAGAAATATCATCTCTCTTGGAAAATATGTTACCTCCGGATAGTGAGGATTTAGTTTCTTCAGTTACATGTAATGAAGCCATCTTGATAAATCCGGGTGCAACAGACAATCAAGGTCATAAATTACCAAGACTGGCAGCAATAGATTGTGGAGTTAAGTATAATATTCTTCGAGAATTATGCAGTCGTTTCGAAGTAGTATGGTGTCCTGCATNTTTAGATTTTAAAACAATCATGAATGATTGGAGTCCTGATGCACTATTTGCTTCCAATGGACCTGGAGATCCAGCGCATCAAGGTAATGCTTTGATCGCTCGAAACACATTGGCTTCCGCTGTTCGTGCCGGATTACCTGTAATGGGAATTTGTCTTGGCCATCAGTTAATGGGTTTGGCTGCAGGACTGAGGACTTACAAATTAAGGTATGGTCATAGAGGTACTAATCAACCAGTATTAGATATTGAAACAAGAAAAGTAATAATTACTAGCCAAAATCACGGTTATGCGTTAGAAGATCCAGATAATGGAATGCTATCTCCTCACCCTTCTGGGTTATGTTCTGGAATTAATGAAAACATTCTAGGCTCAGATTTCAAGGTACGTCATATTAATGCTAATGATAAAACTGTTGAAGGACTTGATTTAATTGATAGGCCGGCTTTTACTATCCAATTCCATCCCGAAGCTTGCCCTGGTCCACATGACGCCTCTTCGCTCTTTGATAGATTTTCAGATCTTGTAAGGAATAATAATCATAAAGAATTAAAATCATTAATTTCTGAAGGAGATATGCCTTAATGCCTCGAAGGGACGATATCAAAAGAATTGCCATATTGGGCAGTGGACCTATCCGTATAGGTCAGGCTGCCGAATTTGATTTCTCAGGCTCTCAAGCATGTCGTGCATTAAGGGATGATGGTTATGAAATAATAATAATAAATTCAAATCCTGCTACTATCCAAAATGATCCCGAGATGGCTGATAGAATATACATAGAACCACTACTTCCAGAAGTTGTAAAGCGTATTTTAGAAATCGAAAAGCCTGATGCCTTGTTGGCGGGGATGGGAGGTCAAACTGCTCTAAACCTAGCTTCCGCTTTGTCTCATGATGGTTCATTAGATGAATTAGGAGTTGAATTAATTGGGTGTGACTTAGTGTCTATTGACGAAGCAGAAGATAGAGATTTATTCAAGAAAACATGTGAAGAAATTGATCTTCCTGTTTGTAAAGGGATAGCCTGCTCATCAATCGATGAAGTCTTACTAGCTGCTGAAACTTTAGGGGATTATCCTTTTTTGATAAGACCTGCCTTTACATTGGGTGGACTAGGAGGAGGCACAGCATTTAACAAAGGACAATTAGTTGAAATAGCAAGCCAAGGAATTCTTCACTCAGCAATCGGACAAGTACTTGTTGAAGAAAGTATACTTGGCTGGCAAGAGCATGAGTATGAAGTTATGAGGGATGACGCAGATAACGCAATCATTGTTTGTACTATGGAAAATCTAGACCCAATGGGCGTTCACACGGGCGAATCTATTGTTGTAGCCCCTCAGCAAACATTGTCTGATCAGGATCATCAAATGCTTAGAGATGCTGCATTAAAATTGATACGGCGTTTGAATATTAAAGGAGGTTGTAATGTACAATTTGCATTTAACCAATCTAATGGTGATTTTCGAGTTATTGAGGTAAATCCTCGTGTTTCTCGATCTTCAGCTTTAGCATCAAAAGCAACGGGATATCCCATTGCTAGAATGGCAGCATTGATAGCAGTTGGATATACTTTAGATGAATTGCCAAATCCAATTACTGGTGAAGGAACTACTGCAGCCTTTGAGCCGACATTAGATTATTGTGTTGTGAAAATACCTAGATGGCCATTTGATAAATTTAGAACTGCAGATAGGACAATAGGGACATCAATGAAATCAACCGGAGAAGTAATGGCCATAGGTCGTTCCTTCGAAGAAGCCTGCCTTAAGGCATGGGCTAGTCTAGAATACGGAAGTCCACATCCAAGGCCATTAACTATTGCCGATTGTTCAGATGGGGATTTTCAAGATATAGACTCATCAGCACCTATTCCGGATGAGGTATTAGAAGAATGGCTAAGGATTCCTTCTGATAGAAGAATTTCTGCTATATTTGAGGCCTTTAGGAGAGGCTTCGGAATTGAAAATATAAGAAATTTAACCGGCGGAGTCACTCGCTGGTTTTTACATAGATTTGAAGCCATGTCCTCGATAGAATCAGAGGTGATGGCTGCGGGAAAATCAGGTTTAGATATTTCTCAAATNACAGAAGAGCAATTACGTCTTTGGAAAGGGATGGGTTTCTCAGATCTATATATCTCTGAAGCCTTTTCAGGTTTCTCTGTAGAAAATTCCGATAATATAAATGAATTCTTAGTTACAAAAAGAAGACATGAATTGAAAATTCATCCACGATTCAGGATGGTTGATTCATGCGCAGCTGAATTTGCTGCCGTTACTCCTTATTATTATTCGACCTATGAAGGAGGTAAGGCAACCAATGGGATTGATAAGATTCTTGAAAGTAAAAGAACTGGTAAAAAAAGAATGGTAGTAGTTGGATCAGGACCTATTAGAATTGGTCAAGGAATAGAATTTGATTACGCATGCGTGCATGCTGCAGGAGCAATACAAGATCTTAATCACGAAGCGATAATAATCAATAATAACCCAGAAACTGTCTCAACAGACTTTGATACCAGCGACAGACTTTATTTTGATCCATTGACTNTAGAAAACGTTTCTGAAATATTGCTGCGGGAATCTGCTGATGGAATTTTACTACAATTCGGAGGACAAACTGCAATAAATCTAGCCTTACCATTGGATAATAATTTAGGATACTTAAATTCGATAGGACTAAACACTATTATTCAAGGAACTAGTCCTTCTGTAATTGATGAGGCTAGCGATAGACATCGATTTGAGAATTTTGCATCAAAAAATAAACTAAGAATGCCAAATGGACTTACTGCCAAGTCCTCCGAAGGAGTAAGAGATGCAGTAAAGAAAATCGGATATCCAGTTTTGATACGTCCTTCTTATGTTCTAGGCGGAAGAGGGATGGAAATTCTATCTTCTGATGATCAGCTCGATGCATATATGGCAGAAGCTTATATCGCCAGTGATAGACCTCTATTAATTGATGAATATTTAGGAAATGCAATGGAATTGGATGTCGATGCCGTTTGTGATGGAAAAACAGTCCTTATTGGAGCTATCATGGAGCATTTAGAAGAAGCAGGTATACATTCTGGAGACTCTACTTGTTTTATTCCTACTCAAAATGTTTCTCAAAATATGCTATCAGAAGTAAAAGAATGGACAGAAAAAATTGGTTTGGGACTTGGAATAAAAGGATGTTTCAACATACAATTCGCCATAAAAAATGAAATATTATATGTTTTAGAGGTTAATCCTCGTGGATCTAGGACATTTCCTTTTGTCGCTAAATCTACAGGAGTCCCTCTTGCCAGAATAGCAGCTAGAGTTGCTTTAGGAGATAATCTTGAAGATCTTCCAATACCTACTCCTCAAAATATTGCAGTATCTGTCAAAGCTCCAGTTTTCCCATTCATAAAACTAAGAGGTTTAGATCCTGCACCAGGCCCAGAGATGAAATCAACTGGTGAAGTCATGGGCTCTCATATACGGGCGTCCGCTGCATATCTCAAGGCGAGATTAGCCACCGAATCTCCAGTCCCTACTGAAGGAGGAGTTTATTTGACAGTTAATGATAAAGATAAAATTAGAGTCATTTCACACGCTAAAAAATTACAAGAAATGGGTTTTAAATTATATGCAACTAGTGGGACTTCTAGGGCACTGAGGGAATCCGGAGAATTGTCTGTGGAGACATGTTACAGGATTTCTGAAGGGTCTTCTCCTGACGCTTTGGATCTTATGAGGCAAGGTAAGATTAACTTGATCATTAATACTCCTAGTTCCACTGGTGGTGCTGTTTTGGATGGTAATATGATGAGGAGATTAGCCGTTGAATTGAATATTCCATTTGTTACTACTATGGCGGGTGCAAAAATGGAGGTTGAGGCAATATCCGAAGCCAGATTAGGTATGCCAGAACCCCGTTCTTTAGATATAAATTCACTCTAATCTTCTATTTAGAAATAGTTTCAAATAAATTNATCACTTCAAATCTTTCTAATTCGGAAATTATTGATGCAATTCTTGGACCATTATTCTTATCAATTAATAACCAATAAATTGCAACAAACGCATCTTTTATTGTAATTTCAACTTCTTTCGCACTATCTCTTATTTCATTATTTATAATGCCCTCATCCCATTCACATTTTTCTAATCTAATTTTTAATTTTATTAAAAAATTTATTTGCTCTTTCGTAATATTTTGTTTAGCCTTCTCACTAATCACATTCTGGATTTCTATCTTAGAATCCTCAGGAAAATGTGGGCCATTAATCCAACTTCGCATCCTTACCAATCTTTCTTCTAAAGCAGTTGTTGGTGTTTTTTCTAAATGTCCACTTTTTCTTAGAGATTCCCAAACATCACTATCTTCACTTTTTATTTGAGCAAGTAAAGCTAGATGACGGAATGAAACTCCTGCCCATGAATTCTTTGGATCATCGCCTCTATTTATTTGACTTAGTCTAAGTGCCCCATTGTTTGTTTTTCTAGCAATTTCTTGTCTTCTAGATAGTTCACCTTCAATCTTTTTTGATGTTTCTGAAAGTATACGTTCATATTCATCTGCCATTTCAAACAAGGTATTGCCAGTATCAAAGTCAATATGACGATTTACTTTACTTCTTGCTATGGAATACCTAAGTATCTCAGGAGGTACTAATTCTAGTGCTTCTACAGGACCAATTGTAACACCTTTGGAACTTGACATTGGACCCATTCCCTTTATTTGAATCCATTCATATACCATTTTCCTTGGAGGTTCGCCTCCGAGTAATTTACAAATCGGTATGCCAGTATCGTAACTTCCTCCTGCCGATCCATGGTCTTTTCCTGCTGGCTCAGATGTAATCCCATGTATTGCCCATCGTGCTGCCCAATCTATTCTCCAGGGTAGTTTACCTTCTGCCTTATTAATATCTGATTTCCCTTCGACTCCCTTTTCATCAATCCAATACACATATGGTTTTTCATAATGTATTACTTTAACGCCATCCATGCTGCCATTAGAGCCAATAGGAGAGTAAGGAAACCAGTCTAATGGTAATTCACGACCAGATATATTTTCTATTATCGTTTTAATTTCATTTTTCTTATTTATTGCAATATCAATTTTTTCTGCAAATTTACCTTGTTCGTATACTTCATGATTCATCACTACTTCCGGTTTTACTCCAATTTTCTCAAGAGATAATAAAAATGGTTTTAGGAAATATTCCGCATAACTGAGGCCTCCTTGGGTAGGATTGCCATTTTCATCAGGGGCAGGGATGAATGCTAAGGGTACGCCAATATATTTTTCATAGTCAGAAGATAAGAAATCATAGACTCTTCTGAGTGGATCCATTGAATCAACTATGAANATNTACTTNGATTCAAGTCCTAAATCTAAACATGCNCGATGTATCATTTCAGCACTTAGAATTTCTCTAATATGGCCTATGTGAAATTCACCAGAGGGGGTTATTCCTGAAGCACAAACTTGTTTATCTCCTCTCTCTTTGAGCGTTTGTGCGGTGTAGTCCGCCCAGTGCATATTAAAACCTCAAACAGAAACTACTCTAACTAATCCTCTTAAAGGAACGCCTTCAAGTTCGTCTGCTGTAGACTTATTAGCAAGGACAATACATAGACAAACATTACTCCCCATATTCTTAAGATTATTGATAGTCTTCTTCATTGTCGTTCCTGAAGATATCACATCATCTACTATTACTACATTTTTCTTTCTAACATCTGCATAAACGTCAGAAATATGGCCATCTCCTTCTTCACTAATACTTCGGCTTATTGAGAGCTCCAAGTCCATCATACTAGCAATCGATTGAGCAAAAGCAATTCCATTAAGGCTAATTCCTACGACAACATCAATTTCTTCTCCACATTCTTCTTCGATTATATCGCAGAATATTGATGATATAGCCTCAATTCTTGATGCTTTTACTGCTATAGATCTCCATCCAACTCTAATATCTTTGGGCTGTTCTTCTACTACTTCTTTAGACGAAAGCCACAACACGGTAGTTTGGGAAAGTGACATCTCATCTGCTATCTGTTGTGTACTCAAACCTTCAGTACGATAACTTTCTACTTGTTTCCTGAGTTCCTCTATACTCATTTGCATAACACCTGCCTGACACTCAAGTGCTATGAATCCACCGACAATAGACTAGTTATTTTAAATAAAATTGCAACTTTTAGAATTTCCCAGTACTTCCAAAACCACCAGTACCTCGCTCAGTAGTACCTAATTCTTCTTGGTTTACTTCAGTGAAGTTAACTTCTGGTATNGGACATATCAATAACTGTGCAATCCTCTCTCCTGCAGTAACTGTNTANGATTCACTTTCTCCTATCCAGGTCATTAAGACAAANAATTCTCCTCTGTAGTCTGAATCAATNGTTCCAATGCTATGNGGTAATATCAANCCCTTTTTACCAAGAGAAGATCTTGATCTTACTTGTCCTTCATACCCATTTGGTATTGCAACTTTAATTCCTGTTCGAACTTTCATACTTTTTCTAAATGGAATTGTCATATCCTCTAACGCATATAAATCCCAACCAGCAGCATGAATACTTCCTTTTGTTGGCATCCTAGCTCTTTCATCAATTTTTGCGACTTTAACTTCCAACACCTTATTCACATCTTTAGCAAAGGATATATGTTTTTTACGTTTAGCAATTAATTGTTAAGCGGTGAGGTGAAAAAGGAATAGCCATTGGGACATTCATGTCTGACTACGAATCACTTCTCGATAGGGCTAGAGAAATGATACCAAAGGATATCAGTGAGAGATCAAGGTGGACTATGCCAGAACCAGATGTATTAATTGAAGGAAGCCAGACAATACTTAGGAACTTCTCAGATATTGTCGATGCAATGAATCGCGATTCAAATCATGTTTATCAATTTCTATTNAANGAATTAGGGACATCTGGNACNAGGGAGCAGATTAGAATAATGTTCAAAGGNAGAGTGCCTCCAAAAAGAATTAAAGAAAAAATTGTATCTTATGTTAAATCATATGTCATTTGCAACCAGTGTAAATCTCCAGATACAGGATTCATAAAAGAATCTCGTACTACTCTTCTAAAATGCCAAGCATGTGGGGCAACTAGACCTGTAAGGTTATAATTCAACATAATTTTGTTATATTTTCTAATTCAGAGGAGAAAAATCTAAGATTATTTTCCCACAATTTTTTCTATCATGCATATGTTTTTGTGCGTTACAAACATCTTCAAATCTCCAAACTGAATCAATTATTGGATTAATATCTCCCGATATCATCATATTATTTATTTCCTTGAGATGATTCTCAAATAATCTTTCATCCTCTAAAGTTCCCATATGNACTCCAAAAATAGATTTATTAGATTTCATCATTTTAATTGGATTAAATTTGGGAGTACTAAACCACATCCTTAATGCCGCCAACCATGATTTATTCACTTTAGGAATTGCCGAAGAAGCGCCAAAACAATNTAATTTACCTCCATTTCTAAGTGCCTTGTATGATCGCATCAAATGCTCGCCTGCAACAGGATCTATGGCATGATGAACTCCTTTTCCTTCTGTAATTTCTTTACATACCTTTACAAAATCGTCTTTGTTTTTATCTACAAATATCATGCCTAAAGACTCTACAAAATCTCTTTTCTCTCCCGATGCTGTCCCAACTACTGTAGATGCACCGTATGACTTANATATTTGTGCGGCTGCAGTTCCGACTCCTCCTGCCGCATGGTGAATTAGTACCGTGTCTCCCTTCTCTATCCTTCCTAAATGTACTAGCATATGATATGCAGTTCCGTAAGTTACTGGTATTGCAGCAGCTTGTTCATAACTCATCTCTTTAGGAATTTTTACTACTCTATTTTCTGATANTANTANTTCTTCAGAATATCCTCCAAANCCNGGGATNGCAATAACTCTATCTTTTAGTTTAATCTTACTCACCTCTTTTCCTATTTCAGTAACTTCTCCGGATGCCTCATAACCGGGAGTGAAAGGAAAATCTGGGCTTGCACCATAAAGTCCCTGCCTCATCATTAGATCTGCGAAATTGATTCCCGCACGATGAACTCTGACTCTAACTTCTCTTTCTCCAATGGGTTCTTTTTTTTGCTCAACTATTTCTATTGACTCAAGTCCCCCNACCTTTGTATAAACCACTTTCTTCATATCAATCACTTAATTTAGTATCCATTAGATGTTCATCTGCTATTATGCCTTTTTCTAGATTTAATATTATTTTATTGATTATTTCATCATTATCTGAAATTTTATACCAAATCCCTTGAGGGTATATTACACAGGCTATGCCTTCTTCACACCGATTTAAACACCCAGATTTATTTATTCTAACATCATCAATTCCCATTTCTCTTACTCTTCTTTTCAATTTGGTCATTACTTCTAAAGAATTCTTCGAAGAACAACAACCTCTTTGATTGTTAGCATCTCTCTCATTCACACAAACAAATGCATGCATTCTCAATTCATCTTTCAAAGATATTCCTCATACTTTATCAAATTTAGATGCTAATATAAAATCCGATTCAGTCAAACCATCTATTTTATGTGTAAATATTCTAACTTTGACTCTTCCCCATCCGATTTCGAAATCTGCATGATGACCCTCATCTTCACATATTTCTCCAAGTCTGTTTGTAAAATCTAATGCAGATATGAAGTCATCAAATGACCATTCTCTTTCCAAATGATGCATAGATATAACTTTCCAATCGCTGTCTACCTTTTCCAACATTAAACTACATTCTTCTTCACTTAAAGGAGGAATTCCTCCTTCACAGGGGATACATTTTTTTTCACTCAATTCCATTCTATCAGTCCCATATATGGCCATCTCGCCTTCCTTCAATATTTTTTTCTGCCTTTTCTTGAATATTTGCCCTTCTACGCATATCTTCTTTCTCAAATTTTAGTAATTCTTCATCTTCTAAGTATGGTTTACGCAAATGGGCAATTATTTTTATTTGAACTATTACATCTCTTGAAATAGATATAAAATTACCATTACTATCGAGAATATCTACTGAATTCCTAGTAGTTCCAATTAACATCCCTCCTACCTTTCTATCCTGGTCTTTTGTGAGTACTCTATCATCTATTGTTATCTCAATTAAATCATCTTTTCTTAAACCGTGTTTCCTATCAATCAATGGTCCATGAAAAATATCTTTATTTTCATCAAGATTAGGAGAACAATTTTCTACATACATCCTTCTAGCCCATTCTGGTAATTTTTCAGCATCTGATGCATTACGGTCTCCAGTCATATATACACGTGAACGTAATTCTAAAAAAAGACGTAGGGTTATTGTTTACTATTTTAGCGTCCTTAACGACTAATGATTTCAAGTGTTATGATGCCATCCACAAGTCAGGGGAGTACCCATGGCATCAATCGAATGGCGTTCTATTCCCACAGTATTATATCCTCAAGAAATTTTGGATAAAGCATTCTCAAGAGCAAGTAAACAGGCAAACCTTGTTGAAGACCCGGATAAATATCATAGAGTAAGAAAGCAAATGAATAGGATGGTTCAGTCTGCTGCTGATATAATTTCAGCGACTCTACTTGATTATATAGCTAAATGGCCTAGCCTAAATTCTCTATCTGATTTCGACCAGGCCTTGGTAGATGCAGCCGTAGGAAATGATGACTTTCGCAGGAATTTAGGAGCATTGCAATGGGCTTCTGATAAAGTAGTTCAGATAGCATCGGACTCACAACAAAAAATGTTAAGAATAAGAGAAATTGACGGTTTTCACAAACAAAGAAGACACGCATATGGCCGGTTATCCTCAATCATTGATCAAATCTCAGAACCCATATTATGGCTTGGTGATGCAAGAAATATCCTTAGAAAATTACCTTCTATCGATTCAATCGAGCCCTGCATAGTAGTCGCTGGTTCTCCTAACGTCGGTAAATCCGCATTAATCAATTCCCTTTCGAGCGGAGAGCCAGAAGTAGCAGAATATCCATTCACCACCAAACAACTGCATTTAGGGCACTTCTTACATCGAAGACGTGCCTATCAGATGGTTGATACACCAGGGCTTCTAGATAGGCCAATGTTTGAGAGAAACAGTATCGAAATGCAGGCCATCGCCGCTTTGGAGAACATCGGCGATATTCTATTATTCTTAATAGATGATACTGGAAATCCAACTACTCCAATTTCTGAACAAGAAAATTTACTCAAGGAAGTTAAAAATTTGATCACTGGTAAGCCAATATTGGTTATTTATACCAAATCTGATTTATATGACCAGATACCTTCACATCTGGATATTTGTATCAGTGCAAAAACCGGATTCGGAATTGAGGAACTTAGGTCACAAATAATCAAGATAATTGCTGCAGATGATGTACCCGATCCATTGAGTCTGCCTGAACACTGGTATCGTGAAGATGATTCGATAAAACCTATAGGCTCTCCTCAAGAGATTTTAAGGCGTCAAGATGAGGCTAGATATTCATGAAATACGCCAATTATGGCCACAAACAGTACAAAAAATCTGATATCCTCCAAATGAATTATCTAAACCTTCAATCTCTTTCTTTGTTCCGCAGTTAGGACATTTCGGCGCAACCATGTATCCACCACTATCCTTTGGTTATTCAAAGATACTATGAAATAAGTCATGCTTCTCTAAATTTTCTATATAATTCTCTTAATGGGAATGCCATTTCAGTGGCACTGAGGAATAAAAATACTCCAATACCTCCAATAATCAGTTCTATTACCGAATTAAGATGTATTTCAATTCCTATCGAGGCATCTTGATTACTTATTGTAGAAGCATCTTTGCCTCCTGTTATAAATCTATAATCACCAGCCTCCATTTTAAATTTTAATTCTCCATCAGAATTAGATCCGCCTGCAATTATATAATCTTCAAAATCGACTTCTGTACAATTTGTTAGGCCATTATTATCGGGCTCACATAATTCATCATATTGCTGAATGACACCAAACCAACTTCTTTCGGATTCTTCCCAGGCAACAGAAACTTCTATGTCGAGTAAATTAAATGCCCGTGGAACTTCAATATCTGAACTCGTCATTGCAACTCTACATCCAATATCCTCATCTTCACTACAAGGCACTATTGGAATATCCTCTACTACTTGCTCAGTAGAAAAACCAATAATACTCCCTATCATTATGCTTATGCATAAGAAACCTACAAATCCAGGTAATATCGATAAAATCTTCATCATCATTTTTTTTCAATTCCTAATTATCTAACTCTGTTGTAAAATATTCATTATTAATAGTAGAATCGCAAAAGCAGGGAAGAAATACATCATTATTGTCAACCTCTTTCTTGATTTGTCCTTTTTCTTCCATGAATCTGCACATTCTTCGTTACTACATACTGGAGGCATACTTTCGAGGGTAATTGGTTTCCAACATATGGAACAGTGCCTATGAGGAGGTATTCCTGAATTTTCTCTTCTTTTGCTCTTCCTCGAAGCCGCTTCCCTTGCTTCTTTGGCAGTTCTTTGAGCTGCCCTAAGTATCGTATCTTTACGACTCAACTAATCACCCTTTACTATGGTACCTTCAAACATATTTCCTTGAATGGCATCTTTTATATTTTTCACTTTTCTTCCATCTAATATGTTTAATGTCAAATTAGATTCTACTGCCAAAGAAACACCTATTGGATCTACAACTTGGGATGCTCCCGCTTTAACATGTTTTGCCGGNCCTACAATTTCTTGCAATTCATCAATACTCATTTCATCAAACGATTTTGCGTTTCTATATTTTCTTGGATCTTTATCATAAACTTTCTTTACATTCGTTGCTATAATACATTTTTCAGAATTAGTGGAAATTGCTAATTCAATAGCAACCTTGTCAGTTGTATGACCGGGTAAAGTACCACCCATTACAACAACATCATATTTTTCCATCATTATTACCGCTTGTGCAATATCATCAGGTATTTTCTCAGAAACATTTATTCCAGAATTTTGAAATACTTCTTTAATTATGGAAGCATTTAATCTGGTTGCAGAAATTCCTATTCTGTCAAGAGCTAAAACATCATTAATTATCGTCTTTACAAGCTGAATACTCTCTCTTGCAGGACTCCCTCCTCCTACGACTATCCCAAGTCTTATTCCAGAAGAAATCTGCTCTTTCACTAACTCTGCTAGATCTTCAAGCCAACTACTTCTTTGCTCTATTTCAGGACGTAATAAACTTCCACCGACTGCCACGACGACGTTCTTCATTGTTCAATGGAAGAAGATGCNCCCTTTCAAGTTCTATGCTCGACAAATGCTGAAGGGTTGAAATGTAGCCTCCTATGGCCTTTCACAGGAGGACGTGCATGGCTGAGGATTTGGAATTACAACAACGTCGTTTAAAATTAAAAAAAATCCTTACCGAAGTGGCTGCTATGCGCGGGATGGGTACAGAATTAGTATCAGTGATCATACCTCCTGATAAGATGATTAGTGATGTTAGACATCATCTCTCACAAGAAGCTGGACAAGCAGCAAATATAAAATCAAAATCTACAAAAAAGCATGTCACTGATGCTATAGAATCAGCAATATCAACACTCAATAGATACAAAACACCGGGTGATTTAGGAATAGCCTTATTCGTTGGTCATGTAATTACTGGAAATAACAAAACTCGACTTATTTCTACGGTAATAGATAACCCTCCTGAGGCCTTTGTTTCATTTAGGTACAGATGCGATTCATCATTTGAGTTAAGTCAACTCGAAGAAATGCTAATAGATAGAACNGCCTATGGACTTTTTGTAATTGATAGATCGGAAGCTGCTTACGGTCTGGCATCTGGTAAAAGGTTACATTGTCAAGAGCATATTACCTCTTTAGTACCTTCTAAGCATGGTAGAGGAGGCCAATCAGCTCAAAGATTCGAAAGATTAATCGAAGAGGCAGCGCATAAATTTTTCAAAAAATCCACTGAGAGGGCTTGTTCTTATTGGCTTCCAATGATCCAGGATCTTAAGGGGATAATCATAGGAGGGCCAGGAGCAACAAAGGATTTCGTAATTAGAAATGATTATTTTCATCATGAAATAAAGAAATTAATCCGTGAACCATTTTTTGATGTCGGTTATTCCAATGAAAGTGGACTGAGAGAACTCATCCAAAGAGCCGGGGGCTTAATGGATCAAATCGAATTGGATGTTGAAAGAAAGATGGTAGATATCTTCCTTCGTGAAGTAATGCAACCACATCCTAAGGCAACATATGGGGAATCGATGATAAGAGCCGCACTAGAACAAGGCGCAGTCGAAACACTATTACTTTCCGAATCAATTACAAAACGGCGAGTTCATTGGTCTTGTAAGGCTTGTAAAAATACATGGGAGAGTACTCAAAATAGCCTATCCGACGTCCCTAGATGCCCTCAATGCAAATCAGAAGAAGTCTTTGATGATCCAGAAAAAACGGTTGATTTAATAGATGAACTTTCCACATTAGCAGAACGAACTTCATCAAAAGTCAGACTAATTTCATTAGATACTGAAGAAGGGGCGACATTAGATGCTGCTTTCGGTGGAATAGCAGCTATCTTACGATATGCCTGGTCATGAGGTGAGTTATTTTGGAAATTTTAATTAAAGATATTTATCCGTTTTTTAAAGAAGTATTCACTTCCTTGGAATTAGAAGAGGATATTTGGTCACATTTAATCGGTCCTGCAACAATTGAAGGCGATTATGATATCGCTTTACCTTGTCATTCACTTGCAAGGTTAATGAAAAAATCCCCTATCGAGATATCAGAACATATAGTTACTTTATTTCCTGATGATATTTTTAACATTGCAAAAGTTTCATCCAAGAATGGTTTTGTTAATATAGGCGCTTCTGCTTCATGGTTGGAAGACAAACTTTCTGGTATATTATCTGATGATAGACTAGGAATTACTAATGATAATTCACGTATATTTGCAGTTGATTATTCCGCGCCAAATGTTGCTAAAGAAATGCATGTTGGCCACCTACGTTCCACTGTAATTGGAGATTCCATAGTAAGATTATTATTATTCAAAGGCCATACTGTTTATCGTGAAAATCATATTGGAGATTGGGGGACTCCTTTCGGAATGCTCATAGAACATCTATTAGATTTAGGCGAAGATAAAGCAGCAAAAGAATTAGGAGTAGGCGATTTAGATGGTTTTTACAAACAGGCAAGATATAAATTCACCTCGTCAGAAAAATTCGCATCTAGATCTCGAAATAGAGTTGTTCTGCTTCAAGGAGGGGATGAAGAAACTCTGCGACTTTGGAGTATACTGGTTTCTGAATCAATGGCATACTTCAATGAAGTATATTCTACATTAGGCGTCTTACTTTCCGATTCTGATATTAAAGGTGAATCATCATATCACGATTTATTGCCAGTTGTAATGGNTAGACTCTCAAAATCTAATATTTTAGTTAACAGCGATGGTGCAGATGTCGTTTTCCCTACAAAGAAATGGCTCAATAGAAAAGGTGATGAGATGCCAGTGATTATTCGCAAAGGAGATGGAGGATACAACTATTCTGCTACTGATTTAGCATGTATTATTGATCGCACAGAAAGACTAAATTGCACGGATTTAGTTTATGTTGTGGGGACTCCGCAGAAACAACATTTCGAAATGGTCTTTGACGTTGCCCTCATGGCCGGTTTCATGCATGATGGCCATAATGCAACACATGTAAATTTTGGTTCAGTACTTAATCAAGATGGAAAAATTCTCAAAAGCCGTGAAGGTAATGCGATAAAATTAGTTGATTTACTGTCAGAATCAATATCTAGGGCAAACGCAACAATCATAGAGAAAAATCCTAATTTATCTGATNATGAAAGATTAAAGGTAGCAAAAATGATAGGCATAGGGGCAGTAAAATATGCTGACTTATCTACTGAAAGAAGCAAAGATTATATTTTCGATTGGGATAAAATGCTCTCTTTAGAAGGCAACACCGCTCCCTATTTGCAATATGCACATGCAAGAATATGTAGTATTTTTTCCAAATCTGATATTTCACGTAGTTCACTATCTAATTCAATATTTATTATTGTAGATAAAGAAGAAGAACTTTTGGCAAAAAGACTCCTTTCATTCCCAATTATAATTGAAGAATCAATATCCACATTTTCTCCACACAAATTATGTAATTATTTACATTCTTTAGCATCTTCTTTTGGTTCATTTTACGAAAATTGTCCTGTATTGAAGAATGATGATGAAAAAATAATTAGAAGTAGGTTAGCCTTTTGTGATTTAACAAGTAGGACATTAAAATTAGGTTTAGAGTTACTAGGAATAGATTCTCCAGACAAAATGTAATTAATTATATGCTAAATTATATGCAAAGCTACCATAAATTATGCCAGAAACAGCCAAACTTTCTTCATTAAATCTATCCATGGTATCTAGATAAGTATGATACTCAGAAGCACCAGATCCATAACAAGATACAACATTACCAAATTCAATTTCATCTATTCCATTTAGAAAAGGTGCAAAATCAGAATTATTTGGCATTTCCGATGATTCAATATATCTAACATTTATTGGATATTTTTCATATAATGAGGAATACTGCTTCTTAAATTCTGTTATTATATTNTTAATCTCTGTAATGTCTTTCTTATTGTTTCCAAATATTGTTATTCCCGTATTTCTCTCTGAATCAACATGATTCATATCTAGATTAATATATATTCTCAAGTTTTCTTCAAGATTAGATTGGTGTTTTTGCACCCATTCTCTTGAGCCCCAAAGCCCCTCTTCTTCTCCTCCCCANGTACAAAACCAAATAGTATGTTCTGGTTTTCCTTCTGCTTCGAGGACTAATCCAAACTGTCTGGCTATTTCCTGAACTGTAGCAACGCCTGCAGTATTGTCAACCGCTCCTTGACTGTTGTATACTGTGTCATGATGAGCTCCAAAGATAATTAATTCTTCACTTTCTCCTTCAATAATTCCACAAGGCACATATATCGTCTCTCTTCCTTGATTTTGTACGTCTATTATTACTTGAATTCTAGATTCTCCATTAATAACTTCACTGAGTAAATATTCTCCGGTAGTCTTAGAAACCATCATCAATCCTATATTTTCTGGTAAACTATCAAATGATTCTACATCTAAAGATTTGAAATATGGTACGCAATCACCTTCAACCAAATCTCCACAGTTTGTTTTATCATTGACTAGTATAAGGGCAAGAAGTTGATTCTCTTGCGCCCTCTTGAATAATATTGTATTACTTTCTGTTTCAGCAATATCTCCTTCTCCTCCTCTTATCCAAACTAATCCTATTTTTTCTGATGCCGAACTCCAACTTTCATCGCTACTCCCTCTTTCAAGATCTACTATTTCTACATAATCAGCGTATCTTATGTCTGCAAAACCACTATATCCTTGAATGACATAATCTTCTCTATGTTCAAATTCCGTTATTTCCCTGTTAGCATCGGCTAGTGAGCAAGGGCTAAATCCTCCTAATAAATCTCCTATATCGCCTGGCTTGCATGTTGATAATTCAAACTGATTACCCATGACAAACATTGGCACCGAAAATTCTTCTAGAGTTGAAGGAATACCCATCTCAGAAAAGTTATATTTTATTGAATCTGCAGTATTTTTTTCTTCTATTGTACCGGATAGTCTTCCTTCCCATTCTGGGTGTCCAAGGTTAACCAAAGTTTGTGTATATGATCTAGTTTGTTCAATATCAAAATTAATTAATGTGTATTCATCATCTCCATCAATAAATTCCATTATCTCGTCAGAGTACAAAAAAGCCCCTCCTGAAGTACCAAGGAGAATNAGAATAATAATCCCTAATGAATGGACAGGTATATTCTTTAGTAAAATAAAACCATCATGAATTTTATTTTTTATTTTTTTCATCGCAATATCATTTACTATTTTTGCATCAATAATATCTGAATCACCTAATTTTTTTATTAATTCTTTTTTATTACCACTTTGTGATATTTTTCGTCTTTTCAATTCAGCTTTTAATTCTTTAACTGACATTTCTTCCCATTGATTCATTCCTATCACCATTGTTATTGGAACTTATTTTGGTAGTTAAATCATAATCTTATTATTTTCTACTTTTTCTGAACTTCTGTACCTTTCCATCTTTTACCCAATTCATGTTCAATATTCAATTGATCTAGAATTCTTGCCACTACGAAATCAATAAGCTCTGAAATCGTCTTCGGTTTATGGTAGAAGCCCGGACTTGCCGGAAGTATCACGACACCCCATGTTGACATTTTTGCCATAGCCTCTAAATGAGCAGTTGCAAAAGGAGTTTCTCTTGGAACTATTATGAGTTTCCTACGTTCCTTAAGTGCTACCAAAGCACTCCTAGTGGCCAAATTATCTGATATCCCTGCTGCTATTTTTCCGATTGTTGTTCCACTTGATGGGCATAAAATATAAGCGTCATATTTGGCAGAACCAGAAGCAGGCCTAGCAGCTAAGTTTTTGTTATCGTGAAGAGTAACTCCTTTTCTATTTGCCAATTCTTCTGAAGTAATCGAACATTCTAAGTCTAGATTAATCGAACCCGCATTAGTAACTATCAAATCTATTTCCCAATTTGCTTCCGAAAGTGCTTCTACCAATCTCACTGCATATTGTGCTCCAGAAGCACCTGTAACTGCAACTACCGCTCTTTTCATGAAATAGCGTAACAATTCTATAATTTGAACTGTTGCCTAAATATTACACACATTCATTCAATGCCTCTGCTAGATATACATACTCGTCTTCATGATTATATAATTGAGAAGATATACGAATATATCTCGTAGAATGTAATTCCCATGGGAATATAGGAACTTGAATGGAATATTCATCTAATAATTTATTATGCAAAGGATCTCCTTGAATACTGAAAGGTGGAATTTCCTTATCTGGAAGCTCCATAGAGGCTATTGCTGATACCATATCATCTGGAAATGGTGCTTTTATATCTAATTCTTGGCATATTATTTTTCTTCCTTTCACTGCTAATTTTGTATTTTTTTTCATTATTTCATTCCATCCACCGTTTACCATATTTCCCATATGGCGGATAGAATNTGGTATACACATCCAAGGTGTAGGATCATAGGTTCCTGACCAAGAGAATTCAAATTCAAATTTTTCTTGAGCACTACCTTTAAATGAAGCNCCATGACTTATATTCAAAGGTCGAAAATTATCCTTTTTATCTTCACGGATATGTAAAAATGCTGAACCTTTTGGAGTACAGAGCCATTTGTGACAATTACCTGTAACATATGCTGCATTAGTTTTTTCAATATCCAGATTCACAATTCCTGCTCCATGAGCAGCATCCAATAAAACATCCACATTCTCTTCATCTAATTTCTTAATTATTTTTTCGAAAGGCATCTTCATTCCGGTCGGACTTGTCACTGTGTCAATTAATGCCAATACAGTTCTATCGCAAACAGAATTTAATACTAAATCTACTACTTCTTTTTCATTTTTAACATTGAATGGAATTTCTACAACTACTGTTTCAGCATCCATTTTNTTTGTNACAAAATCCACTATATTCCTACATGCTTGATATGTATGGTCGGTTACGATTATACGGTCTCCGGGACTTAAATCTAGATTTTTCAATACTGTATTTACTCCACTAGTAGCATTTGGTATGAATACTAACCCATCAGGATTAGCATTAATGAATTCAGATAAACTAATTATTGATTTTTTCCAATAATTAAAATATTCTCTTTCAAAAAATTTCACTGGATCATTTTCTATTATCTGTCTATATGTATTCTGTTTTTCTAGTATCTTTACCGGCGTTGCCCCAAATGATCCATGATTTAGGAAAACTGTATCTTTGTCTAACTGCCAATATTTTGCCAATTCACTCTTTTGAGGCAAATCCATATCCATTCTAAACAGTCCAATCTAATGGTTCTTGCGGAACTCTTCCCAATACTTTTTCAATATTGGAGATGAGTGCCTTTTCTAGTATTTGTCTATCAATCCTTTTTCCTTCACTATCATGAGTGTAACCTAATTTGTCTAGTGAAGTAGTAGTTCCTTTTTCTAGTCCGCAACAATGTAAAGACTCTATCCTATCTTTTGGAGTTGCATAATTTAATGCCAANCCATGTCTACTGACCCAATGGAGAAAGGCCAAACCAATTGAGCAAATTTTTTTACTATCTACCCATACTCCCATCATCTCTTCATTTCTATATCCGGAGATACCACAATCTTCTAATGTTTTGATAATCAATTCTTCTATTTTACCAATTATTCCTCTGATGTTTTGCTCATTTTTTTCCCATTTTATTATTGGATAAACTACAAGTTGNCCNGGNCCATGCCANGTNATTCCNCCTCCTCTATCCACTCTNGAAGTNTTNTAATCGCTATCTACNGTTATTTTNTCTCTAANNGCCTTTGCNCCCATAGTAACTATTTCAGGATGCTCAACTAAAATTATAACATCATTTATTTCATCATTTATTCTCATTTTTTGTAGTTTTATCATCTCATTGTCAACTACTTTATGGGGCAAAATATTTGCTCTGAGAATCTTAATTGACTTCAAGTAATCCCTCAAGATATGTGTATTGCATGNCCAAGTGTTTTCAAAACACTCTCATGAAACGACTCGGTCATGGTCGGGTGTGCATGTACAGTATCGGCAATATCTTCTAGTAATGCTCCCATTTCTAATGCCAATACGAATTCTCCACTCAGTTCTGCAACATGGCTACCCACGGCCTGTATGCCAAGAATGACATGGTCAGATTTTCTAGCCGTAACTCGTATAAAACCTCCAGTCTTTTCCGCTTCTAATGTCAATGCTCTTCCATTGGCAGCCAAAGGAAACTTTCCCGTTATCACTTCTTCTCCTAAATTTTTAGCTTCGTCAGGAGTCAAACCAACCGATACAATTTCTGGCTCAGTAAATACGATTGCAGGAATAGCTATTTTGTCAAATTCCCTATTATGTCCAGCAATTATTTCAGCTACCATTTCACCTTGTGCACTTGCTTTGTGAGCCAACATTGGTTCTCCTGCTACATCACCAATTGCATAAACTCCTGGTGCAGAAGTCCTACATTTCCTATCAATTCGAATAAAATTTCCTGAAGATTCCATCCTTATTCCCATGTTTTCTATTCCCCATCCTTTTGAATTGGGTCTTCTACCAACAGTTACTAATACCTTGTCTACTTTTATTGATTGTTCTTCTCCATCCTTTTCATATCTTAAATGGACTTTTCTTGACGCACCTTTGCCTTTAATTTCAGCTCCTCTGGCCAATGCTTTGGTGTGAATTTTGACCTTTCTCATTTTCAACCATCTTTCCAATGGCCTCCTAATCTCTTTATCCATGATTGAGAGAACTTCATCTAAACCTTCTATGACTGTAACTTCTGTACCCAGTTTAGTCAAAGCGCATCCTAATTCTAATCCTATATATCCCCCACCAACTATTGCAACACTTTTGGGTAGTTCTTTTAGGTCTAGCATTCCAGTTGAGGATAAGATAAATTCTTCATCACATGGCATGAATGGGAGATCTATATGGCTAGAACCTGTTGCAATTATGACATTCTCGGCTTCNATATTTATAATATCCTTCCCAGTATCTACTATACATTGTTTGGAACTTTCAAAACTTGCCCATCCATTAATGACCTCGACACCAGCTCCTTTTAGAAGAGATTCAACACCTCTCGTCAATTTATTAACTATAGAATCTTTCCAGGAAGTCATTGCTCCCATATCTAATTTTACTTGTCCATCAATACTAAGTCCCATATGGTTATCTTCAGAGGAGTGTTTTTGTAAAGACTCAAATCTTTCTGCACTATGAATTATTGCTTTACTTGGTATGCAACCAACGTTTAGACACACACCTCCTGCTTTATTCCCTTCAACGATAATAGTGTCTAATCCTAATTGACCAGACCTAATAGCAGCAACGTATCCACCAGGCCCAGCACCTACAACTAAAACTTGACATTTGCGTATTTCTGACATTTTAAGACCTCATATGAAAATTAGAGCGGGAGTCTCTAACATCTTCTTTAGATTTTGAATTAAAGCCGCTCCATCTGCCCCATCTACTACTCTGTGATCAAAAGAACTTGACACATTCATTATCCTTCTAATTACGATATTGCCGCTTCTGACAACTGGCATTTCTCTCGCATTGTGGACTCCTAGTATTGCAACCTCTGGGTGATTTATTATTGGCGTAGCACCAAGTCCCCCATCTCTTCCTAAACTTGTTATTGTGAATGTTGAACCACTTAATTCATCCAAACTTGCTGTCCCATTCCTTGCAGAACCTGTTACGCGTTGCATCTCGGCTGCTGCTTGCCATACATCCATTACTTCTACATGTTTTACTACAGGAACATATAGCCCTCGCTCAGTTTGTGTTGCTATTCCAAGATGTAATGCCCCAAATCTACTTACAATGTTTGCTTGATCATCATATCTAGCATTACATTCCGGGTGCTGAGGCATTATTTTACTCAGTGCAAGCATAATAAATGGTAGATAAGTCAGTTTTGGCTGTGTAGTATCTCTAGTTGCATTTAGGGTCTGTCTCAATTTTTCCAATTCAGTAACATCGATTTCTTCAAAATATGAAAAATGAGGGATTGTTCTTTTACTAATCACCATTTGTTCTGCTATTTTTCTCCTTAATCCGACTACTTTTACTTCCGTAACATCTTCTCTTTTCATAATTTTTGTATGAATCTGCTGTACTCCTACTGCCCCATCTGCAGCTACATAAGCATCTAAGTCTGAGTGCCTTACTCTTCCAGCAGGCCCAGTTCCATTTATTGTTAAAAGATTAATTCCAATTTCTCTTGCCCTTCTTCTTACTGCCGGACTTGCTAAAACCTTCTTTGATTTAGATTTAGATGTTGATTGAGATTTTGGAACTACTACCGGCTCAGGAACTACTACCGGNTCAGGAACTACTACCGGNTCAGGAACTACTACCGGNTCAGGNACTACTTTTGGTTCAGGGACTACTTTTGGNTCAGNAACTACTGCTGGTTCAGAAATATTTTCACTACTTGAATCTTCTATTTCTTCTCCTGTTTGCTCAGTATCAAAACTAATAAGAGTAGTTCCTACGGCCACCATGTCACCAATATCTCCACTTAATGCACTAACTGTCCCATTAATCGGAGACGGTATTGTCACAGTTGCCTTATCAGTCATAACGTCTACTAATGCATCATCTTCATTTACGATAGATCCTACTTCAACATGCCACATTACTATTTCTCCTTCTACCACTCCTTCTCCTATATCTGGAAGTTTAAATTCATATTTTGCCATCTTTTTAGTCCTCCTGAGTCTCTTTTATTGCTGCAACAATTCTTGCCGTACTCGGCATGTAGTCCCATTCAGTAGTATGCGGGAAAGGAGTATCCCAACCCGCAATCCTTTGTATCGGACTTTCAAGATCGTAAAAACATAGTTCTTGTATCGAAGCAGAAAGTTCAGAGCCAAAACCACTTGTTTTTGGAGCTTCATGAACTATTACACACCTTCCAGTTTTTTTTACAGAATTAATTACTATTTCTTTATCCCATGGTAAAAGAGTTTGTAAATCAATCAAATCACAACTAATTCCAGAATCAATTATTGCTTTTTCTGCAACATGTACCATCGTGCCCCATGCAATAATTGTACATCTATCTCCTTCTATTACTAATCTTCCTTGTCCCAATGGTATCTTGTAATAATCCTCTGGAACTTCTGCTTCNGGATGATCTTTCCATGTAGGTACATTNTGNGGNTCTCCATANAATGGNCCTCTGTAGCATCTTTTTGGCTCAAAGAAAATAACAGGATCATTAGATTCTATTGCGCTTATNAGCAATCCCTTGGAATTATATGGAGTGGAACAATAAACAACTTTCAAACCAGGAGTATGAGTAAATTGTGATTCTGGAGATTGAGAGTGATGATGCCCTCCTCTTATTCCTCCTCCTGCGGGAGTACGGATGGTAATTGGACACCAAAATTCTCCTCCAGATCTNTGCCTAACTTTTGCTATCTCATTTACTATCTGATCATATGCAGGAAATATATAATCAGCAAATTGAATTTCTACAACAGGCCTTAGCCCATTAATGCCCATTCCAAAGGCAGTAGCGGCAATGCCACCTTCGGACAAAGGCGTATCAAAAACCCGATGTTTACCAAACTTTTTTTGCAATCCGTCACTAGTTCTAAAAACTCCTCCAAAATATCCTATATCTTCTCCGAATAATAAAACATCCTGATCTTTTTCAAGCATATTATCTAAAGCGCTGTTAATCGATTGTACCATATTCATCTCAACCATATCATTCACCACTCCATTTTTTCATTTCATCCCATTGCTCTTTAAGATGCCATGGTACAGATTCGTACACTTCTGTAAAAATTGTATCGGAGGAAGGATATGGTCCATTAGCCAAATCTCCATATTTCACTGCTTCCTTATATGCAGATACTACCTCTTTATCTATCCTTTCTTCCAAATTTTTTTGTTCCTTTTCTGTCCAATGTGAATTTTTTATTAGATGATGTTTCAATCTTTCTATTGGATCTCCTCCTGGCCAATGTTCATGCTCATTAGAAGGCCGATATCTAGAAGGATCATCGCTACTGCTGTGTGCTCCAGCCCTGTAAGTCAATATTTCTATATGGGTTGCTCCATANCCCAATTTAGCCCTTTCTCGAGCCCATTTAGTGACTGAGTAAAGTGCTAAAAAGTCATTTCCATCTACTCTAAAACAGGGAATTCCATATGCCAAACCTCTAGTTGCAAAGTTATTACTACCACTTGCTATGTTGTAATGTGTAGAGATGGCCCAGTGATTATTGACGACATTTAATATCACTGGNGCTTTAAATACACTAGCAAAATTGAGGCCATAATGATAATCTCCTTCTGCTGAAGCACCATCTCCAATCCATGTGATAGTTATTTCATCTAGATTTTTATATTTGGAAGCNAAAGCTACCCCTACTGCTTGACTAAATTGTGTCCCAACAGGGCTAGAAACTGAAATAAAACGTCCTTCTTTGTAGGTATAATGGACTGGCATCTGTCGTCCTTTAACATTGTCCTCGATATTTCCAATACAATGGCATATCATACTTACCATATCTCGCCCTCTTACAAATTGGGCACCAGGTTGTCTATAAGTGGGAAAAATCCAATCTTTATCATNGAGTGCCATAGTCTGCGCAATGGCAACACATTCCTCACCAAATGATTGCATGTAAAATGATAGTTTACCAGTTCTTTGCATTTTCATCATCCTATCATCAAAAATACGTAATCGAACCATGTGTTCTAGGCCCAATTTTAATTCTTCAGCCGTTAAATTAGGATTCCAATCTCCTAAAGCTTCTCCATTGTCATCTAAAACACGTAAAAGACCTTTTGCATGTTCAAATGTTTCTTCTGCTTCACAATCAAATTTTGGCTTTTTAAAATCATTTGGATGCCATTTCCATGGTTCAAAAGAAGAAGAATCACCGGGTCTGTTGGGCGCATCAGGAATATGCAAAGGAATTTGTTCCTCCTCTCCTCTAGACATATTATACCCTACCCTCTTCGTCTTATTATATTACTTTGTAATTACTGTCTTATCCAAGTTATGATAGGAAATATTGGTTACAGCAGATCCAGTTGAACTTTTAATNGCTACAGGTATTCCACCATTTGCTTCTTCATACAATAGTCCTGCTCTGTATGAAGAACGTACTAAAGGACCACTTGCAACTGCCTCAAAACCAATTTCTCTAGCNAAACCATCCCAAATTGCAAATTTTTCTGGCTCTGGAAATCTAGATACTGGTAGATGTTTGTAGCTTGGTTGAAGATATTGACCCAAAGTAATCATATTGACGCCCGATGACTTCAGTAATTTCATAGCCTCTACGATTTCTTCATCAGTTTCCCCAAGCCCGACCATTAGACTTGATTTAATCTTGAGATCTGGTCTTAACTTACTGGCCATTCTGAGAATTTCTAGTGATTGTTCAAAAGATGCTCTTGAATCTCTCACTTTCGAGTCGAGACGGGGCACACATTCAACATTATGCGCGAATACTTTCAAGGGTAATTCTTCCAATAGCATTTCCAAAGCATCAATATTGCCATCTAAATCAGAACACAATAATTCTAGTCCAATATTGGGATTTTCCTTTTTTACCTCGATAATACAATTTTTGTAGTGTCTCGCACCTCCATCTTCCAAATCATCTCTATTTACAACNGTTATNACTGCGTATTCTAAACCCATTCTTTTTATCGAATTTGCTAATTCTTTNGGCTCATTTTGATCTAATTTTTCTGGCTTCTTTACAGTACCTACTGCACAGAATTTACACCCTCTTGTACAGACTTCCCCAGCTATCATGAAGGTTGCAGTACCTCTTCCCCAACAATCATGGATATTGGGACATCTAGCTTCTTCGCAAACTGTGTTCAGTCCATGCTCTCTAACATTGTCTCTAGCTTCATTAAATTTTTTTTGTGCCTCTCCTATAGGTAATGAAGTCTTGAACCACTCAGGTAGTCTTTTTCTTTTCGCTTTCCGTTTTTCAATTGCAGACATTTTCTTAATGCCGTATCCATCTGAGTTTACTTCTTTATCGCCTTCTATTAGAGGGAGGCGCGGCACCATGAATGCCTCGAAAAGAACATAAACATTAACTATTATCATAATTACCTCTCCTATCTTCCTAANCCTTGTAAAAANTTATTGTATCCGGAAAACATGAATCNNGGAACANTACTAGTTACNGGAGGGGCAAAAAGAATTGGAAAAGCNATATCTCTGAAACTTTCTTCNGATGGATTTTCAATAGCNATACACTACAATAAATCNTCAAAAGATGCCTTTGAATTAGTGGAAANAATACGTTCCAATGGAGGNGTNGCAGACGCTTTCGGCGCAGATCTTAACAATNCTGAAGAAGTTTCAAAATTAATANCAAANATTCATTCTGTCATGGGAAATATTTCAGGTNTTGTAAATAATGCNTCTTTATTTTCNTATGATGATTTACTTTCAATAACTGAAGATTCTTGGAATAATCATATGAATATTAATGCAAAATCTCCAATTTTACTNATTAGGGATTTTTANANTTTGNNCGATGGTAAGAATCAAGGTTCAGTNGTTAACATACTAGATCAAAAAATTGTAAATCCTAATCCTGATTANTTATCATATACGGCATCTAAATTCACTTTATTAGGTNTAACAGATACTTTAGCTAGAAGNTTGGCTCCTAAAATACGAGTAAATGCAATCGCTCCTGGCCACACGATCGCCAGTCCAGAACAATCCGATTCCGGTTTTTCTAAATCTCAATCTGAAACTCCCTTAGGGATTGGACCTAATCCTGAAGATATTGCTGATTCAGTTTCTTATCTTATGCGGGCTAAATCTGTTACTGGACAGATAATATTTGTTGATTCTGGCGAGCGATTTTTATCTAGGAAGAGAGATGTTGTTTTTGAGACGGAGAGTTAAAAATGAACCATTTTCAAAATATATTTTTACAAAATTTTAATGACAAAGAGATACATAGAACTATATTTCTAGAATCAGTAATACGTGAAATGGATATTGGAATACATGATTATGAAATAGGCAATCCTCAGAAGATAGAATTCAATATTTATGTAGTAGTAAAAAATGATAATAAAATATTTCCAGATAGCATTGAAGAAGTAGTGGATTATGAATATCTAATTGAGATAATAAACTCAAAAATTGAAAAAAGATTTTCTCTTTTAGAAACTCTGGCTAATGAAATCTTGGAAGATGTTTTATCTCCCGTAAAAGCCATGGCCGCCACTGTGAATATCTCTAAACTGGATATTATTGATTCGGGTAAGATTGGTTGCTCGGTAAGTAGAGTAAAATAATTTTGATTATAATTTCTATGGTGCTGGGAGTGGGATTTGAACCCACGAAGGCCTTGCCACCGGAGCTTAAGTCCGGCCCCTTTGACCGCTCGGGTATCCCAGCAAGTATATCGCCGAGGCTTCTTGCTTTCAATCGAACTGATAATTAACACCATATTACGATGCATACAGTGTACTAACTTCCCGAACGTTTTAACATTTTGAATACATCCGGAGGGTGTGGCAAATAGTCCTTCATTGATTATAACTGTTAAAAGTGCTAAAATAGCACTTTTTCTAACAATGTTACTTTTAGCACCCGTTTATTCGCCAATTAATTCAAATTTGGAAGAAAATAAGGCCATAAATGATACTTCTTATGTATCTAAAAATACAAATCTGTATAGGCTATATTTTGCAGAACAAAATTCTAATGATTCTGGAGGAGGAGATGGAACAATAACAACCAAAGTTCCTGATGATGGTGGACAGAAAACTGGAAGTGCTTTAGATAGTTCAATAGAATTTACAACACCAAAACTACGTTCTTCTATAGATTTTGAGGCTCGCTCTTCGAGTGAACAGTCGAATTACTATGTTCCCTTGTATTTATTCATAAGGGCGTCGGGTCCCAGTGGATCTAGTGTTGAATGGACCGTCATTCTGAAAGCCTCAGGTTCACAAATAGGTTCTGCTACTTTTAGTGCTGACGCCTGCGTTTCTGGTCTAACAAGTAGTTGTGGTGACTTTGATTATGAAATATTTTCAATTGATGTAGGCTCAAGAGATGTATTTACTGTTTCCAAAGATCAAAGACTCGAAGTTATTGTTGATGCTTCGATGTCTGGATGCGATGGAGGAGGATTGTTCTCATCATGTGAAGCTGAAGTCGCATGGAATGAAATTACTGGAGAAAATAGACACTCAAGTATAGAAGTGGATGCTAATGCTATTTCAGATAGTTTAATCATGGTACAAAGGGAAGGCTCTGAGTTAATCGAAGGGCCAGAAGTAACTTGGTATCCTAATGATATTATTTCTGAGAGGACTATGCAATTTACCTTTGATGTTAAAAGTGCTTTTGGAAGAGATGATATCGCAGATGTAAAACTTCTGATGCGTGATCCAGACGGAATTTATAGAATAGATAAAGATATAGATTCATTAGATGACGAAGATATTGAAGATACTTCATCTGGAATATTTGGTAAATACTTGTGGACCTATCCAATCGGTCCTAATGGATTAATTTCTGGAGAATACTCAGTTGAACTTGAAATAACTGATATTCAAGGCCATACCACCGTTATTGAGCATGAAACTATTCAAATGAAACAATGGGGTGTAGCCTTAAACCACAGATTCGATAGGTATGTAGAATTCATTGCTCCAGGAGAAACTACTCCAATTCCACTTCAATTAGTTCATCGAGGCGATTCCACAAAATCAATGGACGTCGAATTAAACGTTCAAACTCCATTAGGCAGTTCCTGGCAGATTGAATTTGATTCACCAGGAGGCTACACATTAGACCAAGGAGGAGACATTCTAAATCCTATTCTCTCATTAAGAGCTCCTGATGACCTGAGTAGAACTCCCGGAAAAATAAAAATTACAGCTCAGGCTGAAGCCTTGAACGATGAAGGAATTCTTACCGTAGTTCATTCAGATTTATTGGAATTAGAACTAGAAAAAATAGATGTTTATCAGCCTCCTGAAATATCTCTTTGGTCGGAAGAGCATGATATTGCCATAGCGAATTCTACTAGAGGGGATTCAATAGACCCCAATATACCTAGGTATGTCGAATACGGAGAATTTAATCCATTTATCCTCGAGGTTTTTAATACCGGTTTCGATGCCGACTCCTTCAGAATCGATATTTTGAAGCGTTCAAAGGCTATTTTTCAAGTGTTTGATAATGATACTGGGAATAGAATTCTGGAAGATGAAGGTGATGGGACTTTTCATATTCCACTTTTAGAAAGACACTCTACTCAAACTTTGAAATTTAGTGTAAAACCTTCAGATGATAGAGAAGATGAAGATATTGGACAAATCGAACTTGAAATAATTAGTGAAGGCAATGCTTCTTTACGTTCAAATATTTTATTCACAATTCAAAGAACATTTGGAATAAGAGCCGAAGTATCTCATGATTGTGATGGGACACCTCTTGGTCAAATAGAAGTTTCACTTTGTTCTTCAAATTCCGATAACCCCACTGTTGACTTAAGAGCTAGAATAACAAATACCATGGAAAACGATCAAACTTCAACTCAATGGAGAATACAAAATCCTGCCTCACTTGATAAAAATTTAGATATTAATCCAGTTTATGGTCAATGGCAGTTCACGGTCAAGGACAAGGATGGAGTATCTGTTCCAAGGGTCACATTAGGGCCTGATGATTACACTGAAGTTTTTGTCTCAATAACATTAACTGACCAAGTTGAAGCAGGAAATCATACCGTCTATCTAAGAATAATTGAAGATACAGAAGATCCTAATCCTAGATATTTCGATTTGCCGATGATTTTTGAAGTCGGAGAAGGAGATCCGGATTTAGAAATAGTACAAGTATCTCCAATTTCGAGATTTATGCCAGGAGATTCCTATTCAATACAGATGAAAGTACGCAATGAAGCCAACACTCCAATTACTGTACTATTGGATTCTAGTGTTGAAGAAACAGGATGGAGCATAACAATAGAAGGCAAATCTGGTTCTCCATTAATTGAATTGGATGCCTTCGATGAAGAAACATTTACTGTTGACTTGACAGTTCCAGAGGATGCGAATAACGGAGATAGAATACCAATTTCTATCACTGCGTCGCCCTTAGATACAGAGCAAAGCTTTTCTGATGATTTCACCGCAAAATTTGAACTCAATGCTGTTATAGAAATTTCTTCAATTAGTGAAATAATAATTAATGAAATTACGCATCCAAGATTTTCAACAATGATTTTTGCTTTAGTCGCAATTTTAATCATTTTTGCTGGTGTCCAAAGTCGTTTGAACAGGAGAAAATGGGCAGCTCAAATAGCATATTTGGAAATGATATCTGATGATGGCAAAAATGATGAACCAATCTCTCAAGCGAACGATATCCCCTCTCCTGTCCTAACTATTGAAGAAGAAATTCCTGATAAATATGAGCAAGATGACATAGAACTCGTTTGATTATTTTTGATATATGTATGAACTACGCTCCATTCTTCTTAAGACCCTCATATATCGCCATGGTTTCAAGGTAGTTTCATGGATGCTCTGTTTTCGAAACCTGATGGCGAAATACAACTCAGAAAGAGTCGTTCAGCCTTATTTTTCAGTATGATAATGTTGGGAGCCTCTTTATCAGCATTAGAATTTGGAATTTGGGAAGCTATGGCGACTACAGATCAAGATGGCGATGGGTTAAGTTATGGTCTTGAGTTTTTTATAAATACCCAACCACAAGATTGGGATACTGATAATGATGGTTTACCTGATGGTTGGGAATGGCAATATGGGCTGGATCCATTGTCTTCTTCTGGAAATAATGGATCAACTGGAGATCCGGATATGGACTCATTGAATAATTTGAATGAATATTTATATTCAATACCTTCTAATTGGGATTTTTCTGGTACTCCTAATGTATTAGATAATGGGGTTTGGTGGAATGGTACTGTTCCAGTAAGTAATTGGGATGAAGAAAGTGCCATGCAACTACTTCAGGGCTCAGGAGGAGATGGTGTCGATGAAGATCCAAAAGGCAATATTTGTTCAGATACCTTTGATAATGATCATGATGGATTAGTGGATTCTTTTGATGATGATAATGATGGAGATGCAGATTGTAGTTCAGACGATGATGATGGAGACGGATTAATTGATGAGGACGTAAATGGTTGGGACACAGATGGCGATGGTATACCTGATGGTTGGGAAGTGGCATACGGATTAGATCCAACTTCTAATTCAAATATGGATGGAACGTTTGGGGATCCTGATGGCGACGGACTGATAAACCTCTATGAATATGTCAATCCTGCATGGAATACAAGAAATGGTAGTACATTCCCTCCCACACAGTATTTTAGACCAGGTCCTATCAACATGACCTTCACTACTTCTCCTTGTAATCCTGTGCTTGATTTAGGGCCAGGTGGATGTGAGATTTTCACTGCCGAAGTAGATGGAATTACTCAGACAGATCCTCAAAACAATGACACTGACGGCGACGGACTTAATGATTCATATGAGGCCTTAATCTTACTAACAGATCCAACCGAAGTTGATACTGATGGTGATGGCATACCCGATGGAATTGAAGTAAATGGCCTTTATGGATTCCCAGAACAACCTTCAGATCCAAGAGACAACAATACAGATGACGATCATCTAGATGATGGAGAAGAAGATNTTAATGGAAATGGCATTGTTGATGAAGGAGAAACAGATCCAACTAGAATAGAAGATGAAGGAGATATTGATAATGATGGATTACAAAATTGGGAAGAAAACCTTACTTGTACCTTTTGGAATGTCTCAGATTCGGACGGTGGAGGAATAAATGATGGGGATGAATTAGACTTTATGAGGAATACTAATCCTTGTATTTCAACAATAGATTTAGAATTTATCATACTAAATTGGGATTCAAACGTTAATTCCTTACAATTAAATTCTACTGAAAANATAAATCCAAATCCAATCGATTGGAGGCAGAATGATGTTCCTATGGCTTATTATGTATTATCATCTGGTAATTTGACAGGTTTTAGATTCTCCAGTGTCGTTGGAGATACCTTAAGGGGAATAGATACTGAAGCACCATTGGACGCCACGTCAATAATTATTACTAATGGTTCATGGTGTTGGAATGCTACAGCAGGGGCTGTTAATGATCCTCATTGNGATGATGATTATCCAGATTTAGATTCTGACGGCTTGGCAGACTGGGAAGAATTAGAAGGTACTTGGGGATTTATTTCACGAATAAACATGACAGATTCTGATGGCGACGGTGTCGATGATTTATCTGAGATTCAAAATTCCACTGATCCTTTAGAACCTTGTCATAATTTACTAGATACAGATGGTGATGGTTTGAATAACTATTTCGAAAATAATACTGGTTGCAGATTATCTTTTGGCATATCTCCAGGTAACATGACTCTAGATANTTACCTTACGCTCTGGAATCAATCAGATTCCGATAATGGAGGAGTTTCTGATGGTCAAGAATATATCGATGGTACTAATCCACAGAACAATCCTGCTGATGATATTAATCCTACCGATACTGATGGTGATGGAATACCCGATACTATTGAACAAGAGATAGGTACTGATTGGCTAGATCCTGATACTGATGGAGGGGGAATTCCAGACGGACAAGAATGTCCAGAATCATTTTGGCCGAGTAATTGTGTAGATTCCAATACTGACCCATTCAATTCTTCCGATGATATCGTTTTCAATTCCTTGATTTTTACTGCTTCTAATCTATCCGATGGGGCAGATCCGAGTTTGAAACATTATTGGAGATGGCACACTTATGATTCATACACCGGCGTTTCGTGGGGCGTCAATTCTTCTTTAATTGGAAATACTTTAATCCTTCCACCATCAAATATTTCTCAAGGAATTTCAGATCCTGCTTTTTGGAATTCGTCTTCTGCAACCGATTGGGAAATACTATTTGAAAGTGGATTAATGACTCCTGGAATTGAGTTAATTGCTCCTTATAATGTATTTGAATTTGACAGTTGGACAGAATTTACTGCAGGTTTAAATTATTCAAACTTTACTAGGGATATAATTATTGATACTTCTAATATTGATTCATTATTCGTTTCTGCACCAGAAGTTATTTTTTCCGATAACATAAGAGAAAACTCCACAGCTTTCACTGCTAGTAGTTATGCTACAGACTTGCCAGATTCATATCTTTCAAACGCTGGGCAATTAGTGAACAATATTACTCAACAAGTAATTAATGACTCAGGAGCAGTATCTGCTTGGGATAAAATACTAGCTATTCAAGATTTTATTGTAAATGGAAATGATACAATTACTTTCTTGAGAAATCACGATGGATCTTCTAGGCCAGTTGGTTTAGATACTGATAGCGACATTTCTCATTGGATTTTGAATTCTTCCTTTGAGGGGAGTTGTGATGAATTTACATCTCTATTTACTGTCATGTTGAGGCATGCAGGAATGCCTACTAGAAAGGTCACTGGATTTGCAGGTGGCGATTGGGACGGCAAGTCATTTAATGTCTATGGAAAAGATTTTACTTGGTGGTCTGAAGTACATCTGCAAACAAATCAAAACCAAGGAAATCTCGATATGGGCTGGATTCCATTTGAAGCATGCCCCAGTATGTCATTAGTTGAAGTAGCAAATTTATCTTGGTATCCTGATTCAATAAAACGTGACCTTAGTGGTGATAATATTTCTGTTGAAGGTATTTTACAGTTTGTTGACAATTCATCCGCTGCACCAAATATTGATTTATCTTTATACTTGATTTCTCCATCAGAAATCTCTAATATCCCTGGTTCTGCATCCTTAGATGAGTATTTAGTTGCAACAACTACTACTGATGAAAATGGTTTATTCAATCTCTCAGGATTACCATCAGAAGTTATAAGTCCTGGTTATGGATCATTAGTAATCGAGACATCAAAGAAAAATTATGTCGGTGACCAAGGAATAAGTTTTTCTTGGACAATAAATATAACTGATAATGTCAATATTACTATAATTGAACCATTGCCTATAAATCAACCAATGTTAGGTGTAGGAGTAAATACTACCATATCTGGCCAAATGGCATGGGAAAGTAACCCCAAAATAGACCCAACTTTGGTTGATAATTTAGAATTACAACTCAGCTATTCGACCTCTCTCGATGGAGATGTAATTATTTCTTCTGAAATAGGTGCAGGGGGATATTTTGAATTTATTATTCCAATACAGGATAATGAACCTCTTGGCATTATTACCGCAACTTTGGATTTCTTCGGTTGGCATCAAGATGATTTGAATAATTTATCTTCTCCATTGTATCATGCTAATCCAAAATCAATCACATTACCACTTAACATAACTCCATCTCCGAATATGTCCATTACTCTGGAGAGTAGTAATCTAAATAATTCAATCATTGATATTAACTCCTTTATTTATTTGAATGGAACAGTACTTAGTCGTGGACTTAATCCAAGCGCACTTAATGGTACTTTGTCATTAGATATGCGCAGATCAGATTTAAATGGCCCTTATGTAAATTTAAAGAATTGGATTCTAAATTCTTCATCATGGATTGGATCTCCCGGAGATTTTGAGATTGAATGGTTTTTCAATGAATCTGAAGTACCAATACCTGCAGGGCCAGTAGAAGTTAAATTCCAATTTAATGCTGATAATTTATCTGCTACAGATCAAGAAACATTTACGGATATTTACGGTATTAGGAGTGAAATAAATTTTAATTATACACTTTCTCCTGATATGAGAGGGACTCCGATTGAAGTTGACGTACTATTGACAGATCATACGGGTACATCTCTTGCAAGCTTTTTAGGAGACTATAGTTTAGATTTTAATGGCTCTCAAGTATGGAATCTATCAGACCCTCTTACTCCAAGATTATCAGTTGAGTGGACGCCAACTTCTGATACTGTTCCTGGCGATTATTCATGGGAATTATATTATAATGGCTCAACTTGGCTACAACCTTCAAGTATTTCAGATCAAATAAGAATCAGAGGTAGGGCTAATGTCACTACAAATATTGGTTCTGAATGGTCTCAAGGGGGAGATTTGAGCAATCCTAATTGGATTAGTGGAGTTGCCAGAGATATCATTTTGGGAACAACTATTGTTGGCAATAATTCTTCTATTTCACTTACATTACAAGTCCCTTCGGGATTACCTCCTTCTCCTGATGGTTTTCCTGCTGCACCAATAGTATATGACTTAGCATTTGGCTGGATAGATGAACAAACTGGTGCCTACAATCTTTCCTTTGTAATGCCAGGGGACGTACCTTCGGGAGTATATGATTTACGTATAGATCTAGATTTTTCTGCTAATCCTCCTGCTGGTGGAAGATATTATCAAGATAATTCTGTATTACTTGTAAATGCAGGAATACAGTCAAAATTTTTAGTTACTACCAACGACTCATTTGCGATTGTTGTAGCAGGAGATAATATAGAATTAAATGCTACTATTAATGACATCGCAGATTTATCAAGACTCTCAAATATTACTGTAGAATTGTATTTTGATTGGGGCGGACCATTGGAAAATCTGTTACAAATTAGCCAATCCAATTCTGACGGTATTGTTTCTTTTAATGCATTAATACCTTCAGACACAGTTCCTGGTTATTATGAAATAAGAATTTTTGCTCCAGATGATTTGACAGATAATTTAGATGATGAAAATGCAGGCCGTTGGTTGAATAATGAATCCTTTGTCAATCTTACTGTACAAGTACCAAGCACTATTCGGATAAATTCTATACCCTCTGAAGTTACTGCATTACAGTTTTTCACACTATCTGGTATGGTAATGGATTCAGTAGATAGTAATAGAACTATACAAGGGCCAGTGGATATTGAAATATTTTTCTTAGATGATCCTGACGAAATTTTAATTTCCGATTTCACTACAAATAACAATGGAAGCTTCACTCTTTCAGTACCTACTGATGTTTCTGGAGATGGAATCTCTAGCGGGCTAAAGACGCTAATAGTGAGCGTAGTCAATGAATCTAGTCCTTTTTATCTAACTGGGACGGGAGATGCCAGTATTTTAGTCCGTGGAATAACTAATTTTGTAGATACAAGTCCTCTGATTAACACCGTTATAGATAGAGGAAATTCAATAACAGTAGGTGCTACACTTATCGAATTTAGTGATAACAATAAGCCATTAAGTGATTTCACCGTTTCAGTTAAATTTCATGATACATGGTTAATCGAAAACGTAACTGGAGAAGAAGGAAATGCTGACTTCACATTCACAATTCCCAATAATCATCCATTAGGATTGATAAATGTAACATTTTTCTTTAATGGTTCTGGGACATTACATTCGGCTGTTAAAATAATTAATACAATAACAATTCGTTCTCCAACATTTATAGAAATTTACCCTATACTTGCTAACCCTTTCCCTGGAGATTTTTTTAATATCACTGGCTCTTTAATTTCAGACAACGGTTCAGCATTAATTAATAGACAAGGTACTTTACTAAATCCCGCCCTTACTTTCTCAATAGATGGTGATTTTAATACTTTTACAGTTTCCTCCATATCTACAGATTCTGAAGGTAATTGGTCTGCTGAAATCAGATTAGACCTATCATTTCCTAGAGGTTCGCATGAAATTAGTGTACTATTTACTCCCGGAGTCGGTTATTTCAGTGAAAGTACAAATAATTCCTTATTTGATAGTAAAGGATATTCTTCACTCTCAATTCTCAGTCCTTTAGATCTTGATCCAGATAGTAGGACTACAAGGGGAGAATCACTTTCTATCAATATATCAATTGTTGACAATTCAGGACTCCCAGTAATTTCTGTACCATATAATATCAGTATTGAAGATGTTGTATTGGTGACAGGTTTTACCGATTCCAATGGAGAATCATCATCAATTATTTCCATAGATCCATTTACTTCTCCTGGTCCAATAAAAATAGATGTCTCTTTTAATGGTATTAACGGGACAACAGGACTTCTCGGTGATGAATCTTGGACCAGAGTAGTGGTGTTGGCTCCAACAATAATAGAGATACTAGAAATTAATGGTTCATTTATTGCTGGTGAGAAAATAACTTTCACAGGTACTCTAACAGATGAACACGGACAAAGCTTATTTGAAGGAGAAGATAATTCTGGAGGAATCTTACATCTCTACATTGACAATGTCGATGTTGGACCATTGTACACTACTCAATCCAATGCAACTACGAATTTCTGGAATATAAATTATGATGTCCCTTCAGACATAGATTATGGCCAACACTCGGCTTCCTTAAAATTCCTAGGAGGATTCACATGGGTAGATCCAATGGGCCAAGGAGATTCACTCAATCCTGAATATTATTTGCAATCTTCTGCTGATATTAACTTTAATATTTCTCAATTATCTCAAGTAGTAATTACTACTCCAACAACAGAAGTTGATCGTAATGATCTCGTTTTGATCGAAGGTCAATTAACTGACAAAGTAGGAAGGNCAATACCTAATAGAATCTTACAGGTTTTCATGAATGAACAGTTTGTGACAGACTTATCTGTCGATGAAAATGGAGAATTTAATGTTTTTATACCAATACCTCCGGACATGGATTTAGGGCCACAAAACGTCAAAATAATTTTTACCGGTGAAGAATTCATTCTACCTTCCAATTCTTCAACTATATTTGTAGTTCATGGTCCAGTATTTCCCGTTGTATTTACTCCTAGTTCAGCGGCCGTCGGGGATTCTTTAACAATACGAGGAACTGTAAAAGATAATTTGCAAAATGGTTGGTTATCTAATCATACGATCGAAATTCTT
Organism: Methanobacteriota archaeon; assembly: GCA_002712575.1. GTDB lineage: Archaea > Thermoplasmatota > Poseidoniia > Poseidoniales > Thalassarchaeaceae > MGIIb-O3. Next base: position 3,833 of record PATZ01000008.1, on the reverse strand, counting down.
GTTGATGGGGTTTTGATGGGGATAACTAGCTCTAACTCAACGGGAGAATGGCAATATGTATGGNTTGTGCCAGAATCTTTAGATATTGGTAATCATACATTAACAGCATTTTCTCCTGAACAAGGATATCATCGTCAAGGGATTTCTGACACAAATCTTACGATAGCTTACCATACCGAAATTTCCCTCTCAGTAGAATCCTCTTCAGTTACAAGAGGTGGCGAATGGAAGTTTAATGGAAGGTTGTATGAAGGCGATACTCCTTATCAACTGGGGTTAGAAAATAGAGAAATTACTGTTTCATTAGATGGCGTAGAAATACAGAAATTATTAACAAATAACGATGGTTCTTTCACATATAATCATTCATTAGGTTATCAAATATCTCGAGGAATCCATGATGTCGAGTTCTCATTTGAAGGAGAATTGTTTTATTTATCTTCTGAAACAAATATTTCTACATTCGTTAGATCTGATATACAAATAGAAATTTCTCCAATAACACATACAATAATACGTAGTTCAGAAAATCAACCCATAAAAATACAAGGGTTTGTTAGAGAAATTGGAGGCCAATTTAACGTATTTGAAAATCTAACTCTTGACCTATATTGGGGAGAAAGTAATTTGCCATTTAGAAATGATCCATGGGAAAATTCAGGAACATTCAATTTCCAGATAATCTCCAATGCTCGTGAATTTATGGATCCNGGCATCAATATCTTAGAACTGGTGATTCAGTCTGACGACTCTCGTTTCTTGAATGGTGACTCGATTGATATCGAAGTAAATGTCCTCGTACCTGTTGATTTTGAATTTTCAAATCTAGAAATGTCCATTGGTCAGAGAATATTGAAAGGTTCAGTTAATTTAACAGCAAATGATACTGGAGAACCCTTNTCTGGAATCCCAATGTCTGCTTTATTGCTTAATGGTACTACTACTCACTTTTCATCTACCAAATTAACAGATGTGGATGGTAAATTTATTTACGAATTTAAATCATTAGCACCATTACCTCCTCTATCTGACAAATCATCATGGGGGGATCTACATGTCCAATTATCTTCAGATTCAAATTTTATTGATCCGGTCAGTTTATCAAAATTAAATTTAGAGGGTAATTTAGACATCACTTATGAAGTAAAATCTGATAATTCGTTTTTCCAATCAACAATCTTCGGTTTAGGATTCATTTTATTGGTATCATTATTAGTAAGTGTATTTATTTTGTTGAATCGTCGTAAAAATTCTGAAATGTCTGAAATTGCTGGTATATTCAATTATGCCTCAGAACTTCTCGAAGCAGGAGATGAAGTGAGAGCTGCAATCTATGAATGTTATCAGAATCTTTGTGAAGTTTTTATGCGTAGAGGATTCTTACGTCGCGGTTTCGAAACAGTTAGGGAATTTGAATTAGCAATAAGGCTAGCATTGCCTGAAATTAGTGAAAATTCATTGGTTGCATTAGATAGAATTTTTGAAGAAGCACGTTACTCTAGTCACACCTTAGGGGAAACTGATCGCCAGAATGCCCAACACGCTCTTTCTTTAGTTATTAACGAATTAGAAAATTTACAAGAAGTTCCTAATAGAGATGAAAATTCAGAAGAATTAGAAAACTGATTATTCTAAATACAATTCTAATAAATTATTGACCCATTTTCCACTTGATATTCTCTGATTTTTATCTATCTCAAAAGTTTCAATCATGCCTCCAAATATTTCTGGAGATAAAATTCTAACCAAATTTGTATTTTCATTCCTACAAGTTTCGACAATAATTTCTGTAGGAAAATCAGTCGCCAAAGGTACTTTAATTTTTGAACCATCCAAAATACCTCCAACATCACTTAAGAATAAATCCAAACTTCTATTTTCTCTTGATAAAATCTTGTCTCCCTCGATGGCATCTGATATTTCTGACATCATAGTCATGTGGCTGATTTTTATTTCATCTAGATGAGGTATATTATTCAGAAAAGTATTATGCATTATTTCTGCTGTGACATCTAGTCCAACCTTGGATATATCGGGAATCGATTTCTGTTTATTCAAATCATCTTCAATTGATAATTCTAGCCTCATCCACTCCATGTTATCGTACGACCCAAACATCTAACTCGCATTAACCCATTGTTTTATTGTTCTCTTTCGCCGGCTCAGGATAATAGTCAAAAAATGACTTTGTACGTTTACCAGTTCTTTCCGGATTACTTACTTCTATAGTCTGCAAAGAGCTTGGCATACAAATTTTATAATTCCTTTGTAAAAGTCTATTCTCAAGAAGCACTACTAATGCCCTATCTTCTCCTTTCCGTATAGGCCTTCCAATCGCTTGCATTAAACTATTTACGGCTGGTTGCGAACTTGAATATCTCCATGCTAATGAATTTCCAAAGCGTTTTTCATAATATTTTTTCAATGCATCTTGTTGAGCACTCGGAGGAGCCAAAGGTAGTCCAACACATATTACTGCTTGGAGTATATTGTCGGGGTAGTCGACTCCCTCGGAGAACTTACCTCCCAATACTCCCATCAACACCCCTCTTTCTCCTTTGGATTCCAGTTCATATAGTCGTTTTTTGTTATTTTCTATTTCCCTTTTACTCATTATTCGCTGCTCTTCAATAACTACAGGCTTTGGCCATATTGATGAGGGCAACCATTCCCTTTCTCGATTGCTAAATTTATCCATCATTGCATAACTTGGAAAGAATAATGCTATGATGCCTTTGGAATTTTTAATAGTTGATTTGATATGTTGATTAATTTTATGTGTATTATCTGGCCCCCTAGAAGTAAACTTGGTTGTAACATCTCTTGCTATCAAAATAGGCCTTCTATTAGATAGAAAATCAGAACTATATTCCTTGGAAATAACTTTTCTATCTACTGGAATTTGTAATACATCTGCATACATCGAAGGAGGATATAAAGTTCCTGACATTAGTATTGAGCCACTAGTTTGTTCAAATAATGATCCACTGACCACCCCAGGATCGAGTAAAAAACTGTGCACTCTTATTGGTTGTTCTTCGTTTTCCTCACTTTCTCTTTTACTAGGGGGAATCCTATCAATTACTAGTGCCAATGCCGAATTATCCTTGTATTCAATACATATTTCTAACATATATGCAATTCTAGAGCATGTTGTTTCCTTTTCTTCATCACTTAATTCTTCAGGTGTAATTTTATACAATAAAGATATCATTTTCTCCAGTATTTCATATCTCTTCTTTTGATCTACATCTAGTGATTCCATTAAACTTTCATTAATTTTATTTAAAAAGTCATTAGTTTCTATCTTCATATCATTCTTATCGCCTAATTCTATTTTCTTTCTTTCGTACCATTTACTCATATCTTTTCTAAGTTTATTCATTTGCCTTTTTAATTCCCTAATATCTTCTATTTCTCCACGAGCAAATGTATCATCTAAATTTGATTCCTTAATTTCTTTTTCTTTATTGCCTAAGTATTCCTCAATTTCAAAGTACGCTCCGTCAAATACTTTACGTTGTAGATGTCTTTCTAGGCCATTTCTGACTCTATCGGGCAAATTATGCGCTTCATCAACTATCAATATAGAATTAGATAACTCTATTCCCATTGAAGACAGAGATGATTTCATTATGTTTTCAATAAATACATGGTTATAGTCACATACTATTACATCAGCATCTTTGGCAGAAATTCTTGCTGATGCCCATGCGCAGATTTCTTCATCTCTGCTCAATCTAATGACATCTTCAACATGCATTGGTTGTTCGAGTATCTTATTTACAAGTTTCATTCTATTGCTTCTTCTTGCCCTTTCGTCAATTCCGCCT
>PATZ01000007.1 GCA_002712575.1 Methanobacteriota archaeon | reverse complement strand
GTCCTGAATTCAAAAAATAAACCATCTCTTTTCATTTTTAGAAGATTATATCCACTGGAGGTTTGTTTAATCCTACGTTTCAAATTGATTAATTCTGATCTTGTGGGCTTAATATCTAATGCCATCTATCTCAACTCCGAAATTTCTTAAAAAATTATTTTTTCTTCTCATTTGGATGATATTTATCGATCCATTTTTGATCTAGACGGACAAGATATTTGGTGTCTATATTGGAAAGTAACTCCCATGCATAATCAAGCGTACCTTCTCCTATAGATCGATCTTCATCTCTACTTTGTCTGAGGAATTGATTTTCAAAAATATCAGCAAACTTGAGTAATTGCAGATCTCTTTCATTCAAGGCGTCTTCACCTACAATTGCAACCAAACCTCTTAATTCCCTCCCTTGGGCATATGCTGCATATAATTGGTCAGAAACTGATTTATGGTCTTCACGTGTCTTTCCATCTCCAATACCTGCATTCATCAACCTAGATAGGGATGGGAGAACATTTATCGGAGGGTAAATTCCTTTCTGATGTAATTCACGAGAAATTACTATTTGCCCTTCAGTAATATATCCTGAAAGATCTGGTATTGGATGAGTAATATCATCTCCCGGCATTGTCAATATAGGAAATTGAGTAATTGATCCTTTCTTCCCCTTAACTAATCCTGCACGCTCATATAGCATTGCTAGATCCGTATACATATAACCAGGATATCCTCGTCTTCCCGGAACTTCTTCACGTGCTGCACCAATTTGACGTAGTGATTCACAATAGTTTGTCATGTCTGTGTATATGACTAGAACATGATAATCATGCTCAAATGCTAGATATTCTGCAGCAGTTAATGCCAACCTAGGAGTGATTAATCTCTCAACAGCAGGATCATCTGCAAGATTGACGAACAAACATGCATTTTCAAGAGCCCCTGTTCTTTCTAAATCATGGACGAAGAAATTGTATTCTTCTGCTGTAATTCCCATTGCACAGAATACTACTACGAAATCATCATCGCTATCCACTAATTTTGCCTGTCTAGCAATTTGTAGTGCAATATCATTATGCGGCAATCCCGATGCACTGAATATAGGCAATTTTTGTCCCCTAACCAGTGAAGTACAAGCATCTATAGCCGATATCCCTGTTTGGATAAAAGAAGATGGGCTTTGTCTTGAGTAAGGATTTATGGCAGCACCAATGATATCTGCCATATCGTCAGCAACTATAGATGGCCCACCATCTCTAGGCCTTCCTGCACCATCCAGAATTCTGCCGATCATATCCTTACTGACAGGTAATTTGAATACATCTCCAAGAAATTTAATACCTGTTTGTTTATCTATTGAAGCAGTCCCTTCGAAAACTTGTACAATAACTTGATCATCAGAAGTATCTAGAACCTGTCCATTTTTCAAAGTACCATCGGAGAGCCGTAGTTCAACGATTTCTCCAAATGCAACGGGTTCAGTCTTATTCAAGAACACTAAGGGTCCTTTTACATCAGTAATTGTTCTATATTCTTTTCCAGTCATTTTTATCACTCCTCAGTTGGCCTCCATAGTATTAGAAATTTGTTTAGTCATTTCTTCTAGCATTTGTTCTATTCGATCTTCATAACCAGATTCAAATCTACCTCTCATTAAATCCGTCCTTGCAGGGACATTCACTACATCTTCTAATGCTGACCCTCCTGCGAGTGCTTTCTTAGATTCTTCCTGGAATGAAAGAATAGCTTTAGCCATTGTATATTGCAATTTTAGATCACTGTAAGTATCTACATCATGGAATGCATTTTGCTGTAAGAAAAATTCTCTAATCATACGAGCAACTTCCAGAGTTAGTTGTTGGTCTACTGGAAGCGCATCAGAACCAACTAATTGAACGATTTCTTGTAACTCTGCTTCTACTTGTAAAAGTGAGCTTATTTGTGTCCTTACTTCAGGGAAATCAGTCTTTATATTATCTCTATACCACTGATCTAATGATGGAGGGTATAATGAATATGAACTAAGCCAATTTATTGCAGGGAAATGACGTTGCCGAGCAAGACCTGCATCTAGACCCCAGAATACTTTTACAATTCTTAGAGTTCCTTGACTGACTGGTTCAGAAATATCCCCACCAGGCGGAGAAACTGCACCAATAACAGAAACTGATCCATCTCCACCGGAAAGTGTCTCTACACGACCGGCTCTTTCATAGAATTCAGCTAAACGGCTAGATAAGTATGCAGGATATCCTTCCTCTCCAGGCATTTCTTCAAGTCTGGATGAGATTTCCCTCATTGCTTCTGCCCAACGACTAGTGGAGTCTGCCATAAGAGCAACATCATAGCCCATATCTCGGAAATATTCTGCAATAGTTATTCCTGTATATACAGAGGCTTCTCTAGCTGCAACTGGCATATTAGAAGTATTAGCAATCATTGTAGTTCGATTCATCAGAGCCTCTCCAGTTTTTGGATCCATTAGATGAGGGAATTCATCAAGAACTTCAGTCATCTCATTACCTCTCTCTCCACATCCAATATACACCACAATATCGGCATCAGACCACTTGGCTAATTGTTGTTGAGTAACTGTTTTTCCTGAGCCAAAAGGACCTGGGATACCAGCAGTACCTCCTTTTGCCAATGGGAAAAGGAAATCAAGAATCCTTTGACCTGTTTGTAGAGGAACTTCTGGGGCATGCTTTTTTGTGAATGGTCGAGGAGTTCTTACTGGCCATTTTTGCATCATTTGTATTTCATTTCCATCATCTAATGTACAAATCGTTTGAGTAACATTGAATTCACCGGATTTGATTTCCTTTATTTTCCCTGAAATGCCCGGAGGTATCATGACCCTATGTTCAATAGTAGAAGTTTCTTGTACTGTTCCTATTATATCGCCTGAAGAAACGCTATCTCCATTTTTTAAAGTGGGTTTAAACTGCCAATTTTTCTGCAAATCAAGACCGTCGGCATCTACTCCCCTAGTGATAAAAACACCCATTGTTTTCTCAAGTTCTGGGAGTGGCCTTTGTATTCCATCATATATTTTTGTCAATAGACCTGGTCCTAATTGAACAGATAATGTCTGTCCTGTCCTTATTACAGGCTCCCCTGGCCTAACTCCTGAAGTTTCTTCATATACTTGAATTACTGATTGGTCGCCATGCAACTCAATTACTTCTCCCATCAAACCTTCATCTCCTACTCGTACAACCTCATACATCCTTGGCGATATTCCTATTGCTGTTACTACTGGACCAGAAATACGATAAATTACTCCTTTTTCTTTACTCATTTTTAATTCACTTCCATTTATTTTTTTTCTAGGATTTATTTCCACAAATCGACTCCTAGTGCCGATTTGATCGACTCTCTGAGGGTATTATCCTCTTCTGTACCTATTCCCAATACTGTGGGAGTAATGCTCTCTGAAAGTTGTATTCGTAATCTTTCAGGGAGTTCTAATAAATCGGAGTTGTCAATGACAATTACTCCTATTTCTTTTTTATTTAAGAGATCCTTCATTATTGAAATCGTCTCTTCGGTATCTTTTGGATTATATAATCTCAAAACTCCCGCCAACTGGAATCCAAGGGTGAAGTCAAGAGATCCAACAACTGCTATTTCCACATAATTCACCTCAAAAATCCATATGCGCTTCTAAAACCTCGGATGTAAGTCCAATCGTCTTCCCACGCACTAGAAGACGAAGATTTTGTATTTCCAATACTTTTCTTTCAATGTAGTATATTACTGGGAAAGGAGAAACAGGATTAAGATAAGCAAATCGTTTCAAAATAGCATGCCTTTTATGATTAAGCAAAGAAGCAATTGGATCTAATGATTGAGTATTTTTAGATTCAATTAATGCTTCATCAAAGCCTTCATCATCGAAATAAATACTTCTCCTAAGTATATCTAGTAAAGATTCTTGTGTAGTTGCCTGTGAAGCTTGTACCATAATGGAATATTGAATCCTACCTCCTGGAATGATCATTTGTGTACGCTTTTCTGGAGAAATATTCTGGCGTAATTCACGAAATTGATTAATTATGTTACGATGATCTATTTCAGTTCTAATATATTTCATCAATTGTATATTGGAATCTTTCGATTTAGATATTTTTAATGCATTGGCATAGTATTGTCTATCAAGAGCATCTTCCATCTCTTCGAGTGATGGATTAGTACCTTCTAATTTCAACAATTCCTTCCCCCATTCTGTTCCTGACATTGCGTTAGCTGCCTCTACAACTGTTTCGGTATTTCTTACAATATCGAGCCAAACTGTATTCATTGGATTTTCTGCAGGCAATATCTGAGATTCAATTAAGTCATCTGAGCATCCTCCATTAACCGAGCGAAGTACCGTTTTTGCTTTTTCATAAGAAAAACGCTCAATATAAATTGATACAATGGACTTCAGTGGCCCTTGGCAAAATCTAAGAATTTCAGATAGATCATTGTCTAAATTGTGTACCAAAGCCGCTTCTACGGCGTCTGCGCCACTCATCCTTGATGCATAAATATCCATTTCATTCCGATATCCTAACTCTCCAATACTTGCTCCTATTGATTCAGGACCTAATTGAAGTAATTGTAGCATTCTGGTAGGATCAATCAAAGATGCTTTACGTGCTTTAGCACGTGCTGCAGCATTATATATGTTTGATCTGCCACTAACTACTCTTACCATAAAAACACCACTTAATTATCAAATAAAGTCTTATTAACTAGACCTAAATTTTCTTGCCATGCTTTTTCTAACCGGCTATCGAATCTATAGTCGAGTACAATGGAACCGTCTTTGGATTCGAGTACGAAGCCACCTAGACCCTCGATATCTTCTCCTAAACTAAAATTCCCCTTTTCTAGTTCCTTCCGATCTGTAGACACTGGCCTTAGTACCATTCCTTTACCTGATTTACTTGCTTCAGATAAAAGAGACTTCAAAATAGCAGAACGACCTTCAAGATTTGGAGATGAAACAGATTTCTTGATTGAATCCCATGTCTCATCTAATTCCTCTCTCTGTGCTATTAAAAGATGTTTTTGATTAGCCTGTTTGGCAGATGCTACAACTTCTACAGAAAGTTGAGCACTTTCTCTCTCGGCACGGGTTTGCATTTCTGAAGATAGAGAATGTGCTTCGGCTTTTGCTTCATCTTCAATTTCCTTAGCTTGTATTTTTGCTGCATCGATAATAGACTTGGCTTCAGCCTTAGCCTGTGCATCGATTTCATTTGCTAATGCATCTAATGTCATCCATCATACCTCATATTGATTAAAGATAATTCGCATGACCTGCTTAGAGCAAGAATAATGCGAGAAATCCGAAAAGTACGATTGTTTCTGGCAGTGCAGTAAAGATTAATCCGTTAACGAATTTACTACTATCTTCAGCAATCATTCCAACAGCAGCCGCCCCTATTGGCCCTTGGCTCAAACCTGTTCCAATCCCTGCTAAACCTAAAGCTATTCCCGCACCTAGATTTGCGTATGCTTCTACGGTACTTGCATTTGCTTCAGCCTGTACACTTGATGCAATCATCACAATAGATGACAATGTCAATAGTACGCTTATTCCTCTCATTTTATTTTTATTATTCATTTTTTTTCCTCCTTTTTTTCTAAGCATTACGCTTGGAATATGATATCACTCGACCTCCACATGACGTGAGCGGAAGCCAAAGGGCGTAAATTCCTCTCCGCTAGAATCATAATATTGCCTCATCCATTCTACGAAATGAAGTCTTGCTGCATGAATATTTGGACTGAATACTCCTAGACCCCATGCAAAGAATTGTACCGATAACCAGCCGACGAGTAAAAACGGAACCACCAAAAAATCACTGTGTTCAATAGCATGAGCCATTGGTTCGAAAAGTTTTACATTTCCAGTTTCTGCAATTTTAACTCCGACCACGCCAACTGCAAAAAGTCGTACGTATGAAATAACAGAGGGCATCATCCCAATTGCCTCAATTGGAGCAAGAATTAGGCTAATGGAAAATGGTATACCATGATAATTAAATAGTGTCCAAATCAGCATTATAACAGCTGAAATTGCTATTATCATGCCCGGTAGCATCATGTATTCTGCTTCATTAGGACCCAAAAAACCATAGGAAAACAGGAAACCTCCAACCAATAATATAATCCATACTCCATGCTCAAAAAATGCTGCAGCTACTCCAATGTGTCCATGATCTGTGCCATGAAACATAACATCTCGGAAACCTATCAAACGACCGAATAGAATATGAATTAGCCCTAAATATATTGTTAGAATTACCAGATGTTCAAGATTTCCGTAATCTTCCACTAAGGTAACTCTATGGAATGGATAAGCTAGTTCGATTCCAAATGGATATGAGTCGTGCCATACAGAACCGTGACTATCTACTGGAGGATACAGTATAGAGAGTGCTTCGGCTGGATTACTGTGCCCATGAGGGAAAATTTCCCAGCCTGCAAATTCAGCATACAAATAGCCAAATGCGAGTGTTCCTAATCCAATATAAACCAGGAATTTGCCACCTAAACTCATTAAATCATTAGTTCCTGCTCGACCCATAATAAAAGCACCCAGAGAAATAGTAATCAGACCATATGCCATATCTCCCAACATCATCCCAAAGAATATTGGATAAGTAACAAACATGAATAAAGTAGGATCAATACGTCCATATGCTGGCCTACCAACTGCATCGGTGAGTAATTCCATTGGTTTTGAAAAATTTCTATTTTGATATGCAATCGGTGGCATCTCTTGATTGTGAGAGTGGTCGGAATGGCCATGGCCTCCTTCTCCGGCTTTGATTTTAAATGGAGTTATGTCGATGAAAATACAACATTCGGAAAGAGCTTGCTTAACCTCTTCAGATCTAGACATTTCAACCCATCCATCTATGAAAAAGGCGTGATCAGAAACCGCTATTTTGACAGGAGCTGTCAAAATATCATGTTCTCTTTCCAGTAATTCTAAACCACATGTAAGAGATTCTCCAAATTTATTATTCCATATTTCTATATCATTTTCTATTGAGGATTTTTCAGACTGTAAAACATTTAATTTCTCGACCACTGTTGAAAGTAAATCCAAAGGATTTCCTTGTAGATTTTCTTGAATACTAATCGCCTGGAATCCACAAGAATTCAATAATGATTGAGTTTTTGCAGAATCACTATTTTTTACGAATAATGCTATTACATTCACTTTATTTGGTAAACCTATGAAAAGAAGGTTGTGATATTCAATATTTTTTAATGGTTCTATATCGATGACTGTCCCAATAAATGAGGAAATATTATCGTAACCGGACAGTAACTCTACTTCCAAACCTAAGGAAGAAATTAACTGTAAAAATATTTTATCTTCTGTCAGAGAGGAAATCTGATTGTCTACAGAATCTAACTTTGTACTTTTTTCAAGTAATGATTCTACTGCATTTGGTAATGAAGAGTCTAGTTCGGAACGAACCGTATTTACAGGAACAGGTTTTTTAGGGCTTCTACCTTCAACAATGGAAGCGGCAGAGCGTAGTTTGTTCAATCGCCTACCAACAGTTTCTGCATCATCTTTTGGAGTGCCTAAATTGAAGCCTTCCTCCAATCCATCATATTCTATAAAATGAAGAGCATTAAGATTTGCTAAACAATCGATTACATCATCTATTTTATCCTTACTTCCAGCTGCAATTAGACGACCCATTTGTTGGGTATGAATCTGTGACATAATTTTCGCCTCCGAGATTAAAATTTATTTTTTGAAAGCGTTAATTACTATTTTCTCTGCTTTAGCGCGATTTTTTTTACCTGATTCATGAAGATGTTGTTGAGCTAAATTTCCATCATCCGAAACTAATTTTGCTTCGGAGTTAGCACTTTCACGTGCTTTGTTAATCAAATTTTGATTAGAAGACTCCGAGTTTGAGCGTTCAGTGTTCAGTATTTCAGATGCATTTTGACGGGCTTGAGAAACTATTGATGCTGCTTCTTTCCTTGCATTTGAAATAGTCTCGGAAGCGGCTTTTTCAGCATCTTTTATCGCGCGTAGAACTTTTTCTCTTACCATACTCTGCACCAGAATGTATGTCGCACATAAATTTAGTTTATGATAATAACCGATACTGGAGTTGAATTAAATTTTCAAGTGTGTGACTTTTGTACCAGTACTTACCATATACTTGTTGCTATCGCGTTAAGAATATGGACTCTGAAGTCATTGGTCAAGAAGATTGGCAAGAGCTTCAAAATAATCTTGAAGCGACAATTCCAGTTTATGATAAAATTAACAATTTTGCAACACTTGGTCAAGTTTCAAGATGGAGGAGAATGGTTAGAAAAAAACTACCCGATGAGGGTTTGATATTAGAAATAGGATGTGGCCCAGGAAGTTTTGCCGAAGACGTCGAAGGCAGAGATTTAGTGTGTTTAGATCCTATACCTGAAATGTTAAGAATTGCAAAAATACGTGTTAGAGATAAGCGATCTAAAAGAGGAGATAAGGAGGCAAAATTCGTTGAAGGGAAGGCCGAGGAATTACCATTCGAAGATAATTATTTTGATACCGTTTGCACACTTTTCTCCTTCAGAGATTGGTTTGATAAAAGGAAAGGACTATCTGAAGCTAGGCGTGTCTTAAAACCAGGAGGAGAATTAATAATAGTTGATCCGGCAAAAATTAATTATTTTCATGGACTTTTGGGGCATTTTTGGATGAAATATTGGGTAGGAACTTATGCAAGAATAGTATGTAAACAAAAGGAACATCCTTGGAAATGGCTGACAAAAACCTATATTAATTTTGGAACAACCAGAAAATACAAAAAAATGATGATAGAAGAGGGATTTGAGAGTGTAAAAGGAAAAGTTATCTTCCCAGGAATGGCGACAATATGGTCTGGAAAAGCGCCAGCATCAGAAAAATTTGATTAATGGCCTGCAAGTAATAGCTTTCCAAATAAATGGCTTAGTCAATCTATTGAAGGCGATATTTATGAACCAATCTGGAAATCTAAAAAGAATACTGCCTAACTTAAATGACCTTTGAGAATTCCTCATTACTTTACCCATCTGATGTTCCCATCTTTTTTCGTATTCTGATAGAGGAGTACCATTTTTTATGTGCTCTGAAATTACTTGACCGGCTATTCTGCCGCCTATCATGGCGATTGTTATGCCTGCCCCGTTTGAGGGCAATACCATTCCGGCTGAATCGCCAACGAGTACGTAATTATTTTTCACAAATGTTTTGATTGTACCAGACATAGGTAATGAACCTGCACCTTCAAAACTAACTTTTCCTTTGTATTTGGAAAAGAAATTATCTGCGAATATATTCAAACTTTGGCCTTTTGCAAATTTTCTTTGAATTCCCAGTCCTATGTTAGCTCCTCCTTGTTTAGGGAATACCCATGCATATCCTCCTGGAGCAACAGAACCGAAGTGTAATTCAACCGCATTGGAAAATACACCATCCATAAGAATAAATTTGACTGGAATATTGAGAGATTTGACATTCCAATGTTTCTTCCTCAATGGGTCATTGTGACCACCTGCTCCTACTATTATCTTAGCATTAATTGTAGAACCATCTCTCAAGATGATGGAATTGTCTTCAATATCTTTGACTCTACTCCCGGTTAGGAACTCTGCTCCATTAGATTTTGCAAGACGTACTAATTCTTGATCATGTATAACTCTGTTTAGCATTAAACCTTCGAAATTATACTTCAGAGGTTTTCCAGAAGGAGGAATCAGATGCATTTCTTTTGTATACTGAGAAATAGCATTTTTTGGTGTTTTGAAAAGCTCATCTATATCTGGAACATTTGGGCATAATCTCTTCATCTCATTATTCGATGGAACTAATTCTCCACATTGAAGTGGTTCACCTATTGAATCTCGGCCGTCAATGACTAGTACACTAAGGCCGTTTTTTGCAGCAAATCTGGCAGTTGTACTTCCTGCTGGCCCACCTCCAATTATAACTAAGTCCCAAAGTTTTTCTTTGATCACTGTACATCACCATAAGGTTTTGAAATAATTTATAATTTTCTATTTTGTGAATCTATTGCTATCTCCATCATCATACTCTTCGCATCAGAATCTGGGAGTTTTTCGAGACTAGCTATAGCTCTATTGATATGATTTTTTATTAATTGTTTTACATACATCAAAGAATTGGATTTATTCAGTAATACTGTTAATTCCTGCCACCTATCCTCGGAAAAATTATTCAGAATATCTTCTAACTGTTCCCTCTCAGGACCATAAAGTAAAGTCAAAGCATGAATTAGAGGTAGGGTCATTTTACCATCATATACATCTGTTCCTCTTGGTTTACCCATTGAAGGTTTGCCAGTAAGATCCAAGAGATCGTCAACTAATTGGAACGCACGGCCTATTTCAATACCAAAATCTTCTAATGCCCCAATAATCTCTTTATTAGCGCCTGCAATAATTCCAGCACAACCACATGCTGAAGCAAATGGTCCAGCTGTTTTTCCATCGACAATAGCATAATAATCCTCTGGAGTGGTGCTAAAATTTCCTATATGCTCAAATTGTAGCAACTCTCCAGATGCTAAATTAGCAGCAGATTTACCAATTTTTTCTACTATTACGTTATCATATCTCCCTCCTAGTGAAAAACCGATNACGAATAAATAATCACCAGCAATAATTGCATGAGATAAATCATGACTGGTGTGTAGAGTAGGCAGACCTCTCCGAGTTTTTGATTGATCGTAAATATCATCATGGATTAAAGTAGCAGTGTGAATTATTTCTGATGCAAGTGCTAAGTCCATAATCTTGGAGTCATCAACGCCACCTGCAGCCTCATGTGCCAATAATGCTAATACGGGACGGAATCTCTTGCCTCCAGAAAGTAATATGTCTCTCGCTAATGACATTGCTGGTGCTTCATCACCCGATAGTTTTTCCAAAACCAGTTCTTCTAAGGCATCATCAAAACGATCTTTGATTATAGACAAATTAGGATTGACAAAATACTCCGTTTCCATACNCTTCATCTTAACTACTAGGGGTCGCCTATATCAACAGGTGTGTATACGGATTGAACGAGTATAGTATGTACTCCCTCTCCTGAAGTGGTTGCCATGAAAGACAAAATAAAAATTGTTACTTTGGNCACCCCGAATTGTGACATTACAAAATACATTGATAATCTATTAGATTTGGAAGAATTCGGTGATTTTGAAAAAATAATTTCAAAAAAATTAGATTTCTCGTTATCCATCAAAGGTTTAAGTGAAGGAGAATATGATATGATTGCAATGACAGGTCAAGAATTGCATGGAAAAGAATTGGAAATGCTTCAACACGAATGCCATGTTTCAGGGGCAATTACTCCAAGAAGGCCTAATATGTTATTGATTTCCGAAAATAAGATTGGTTATCAGCCTAAATCAGCAATAATTTTGTGTGATCAAAAAATAATTAGGAGGCAATTAAGAAGGGCACGGAGTGATTTACGTGTATTGAGTACCGACGCTTATCGATCAATTAATAATTTTAAGAAAAAATATTCAAATGAATTTGAAAGGGTTGCATGGATGGAGGAAAAAAGACAAAATGGCAAAATAGATGGTTTCATTACATCTAAAGAAATATATGAAAAACTTAAATTAAATGGTAGAAGACATACATTACTTCCAGATCCTAAAGAAGGAGGAGATAATCATTTTTTACCGATTCCTTACTCAGATTTAATAATATTATTGACAAGGAAGAGTTCACCAAAGTCATTGATAAGGAGAATTACAGAGAAGGAAGGAGAAACAATATGGTGGATACAAAATCAAATTTTAGGTAGTTTAGATTTTGAAGAATTATCAAATACATCCATTTTAGTGAGACACAGGAAAGTAAAATCGTTAATGGAGGAGGCTGAAAAATACAAAGATTTGACTATGGAGCAAGCCTGTCATAATTCTGAAGGAGAGGTTTTAGATTCTGAGGTTCATGTAGAAATTAAAATTGAAAAAATCTCAAAAAATGGAAAGAGAACAGTAGGTATTCACAGAATAATACCATATTCAAANTTTGAATATGCAACAATTTCTCTAATTAGAGATTGGGAAGTTATGTTACGAGAAGTCTCTCAGGATGTCCCCAAGGATTCTTATTATGATAATTCGGCAACAGCATTCATTGATTTAGACGAATGATGATTGGAATAACATCACTAGAAAAAGTAACAATTAATTTGATTAGTTGCGTAACCAATATCAGTTAAGACATACGGCGAGAGTCTGAGGAGTAATACTGGATATAGATTTACCAATGCTGGATTTACTTTACAAGAGTAGTTTAGTTGAGTTAAGGAAAATTGCTGAAAGTGAAGGAATCCAAAAAAGTGGCTCAGTTGAAGTTCTTAGGGCAAGAATGATAAAACAAAAAATATTATCCGATATTGATCTCAGTTGGGAAGGTATTCAAGGAACAGCTCACAGTGAATTAGGAGAAATATTGAAGATTTTNGGCATAAAGTCATCTGGCTCACACAAAGAGAGGCGAAGGAGATTATGGCTACACCTTAATTTCGATTCCAGAAGGATGACCATAGAAAGATTAGTAGAAATGGATAAAGATACTTTGTATGAATTATGCCGTAAACTCGAAATGCCAGTAAGTGGTACAAGAACGATACTTATGGGCAGAGTTGCTGGAGTTTTAACAAATCAGTCTAAAGGTTGGGGGAGAATTAAACGTAGTCTACATAGAAACGGAGTACAAATAATTGACTTAAATTTGGAAATAGATGATANAGAAGGCGAAGATGAAATATCTGAATTTGAAGAAATTAAAGAAGATTTTTCCAAAGCATACTTAGAAGATGCTAGAGATATGATGATTATTGATATTGATAAAGAGAATTTGATAATTCAAGGTCATTTATTGGCTATTCAAGCCAGAATTCCAGAATTAGAAAGAATAGTAAGTACGATACTAAAAGAATATGGAGGAGAATGGAGTAATTTGGAAAAAGATCTTTTAATTAGATTGGTAAAAAGAAGAGGGTGGCCAATAGAGGAAAATAAAGTAAAAGAAAGATTGTTGATGGTTGCAACAGATATGGCAGAAAATAAAGGCGGTTNTGTAAATATAACTGGAGATAGTAAAAAAGAACTAAAATATGAAGTAAAACCGATTATAGAAAGAATAAAGATAAAAATGAAAGAATCTGAGAAATTCATCAAGAGTAAGGAATAGCGCCAATACTATTCCAAAAGTCTGAAAAACCCGAATCTGGGTTCAATAATTTCTCCTTTGACATCTCTCAAATCCTCAATACAATCTTCGGCAGATTCTCTAGAAATACCTGATAATGTGCAAGCTTCGACTAATTTGTCATATTCAACTCCAGTACCTGTATCAAGATTTTGTATTGTTTTCAGAATTAGATTTTCAGGATTGGTAATATTTTCATCTACATCAGTTATTTCTACATCATCTGTCTTATTTTGGACCATTACAGTTTGATTGTTGCCTCTAGAACTACCTAAAGCACTAGAAAGTGCTTTTAAAATCCCTAAACGATAGTTTTCAGCATCTACGTTAGAATAATGTTGTCTTGCCATTAATATCCCACCAACTAGATCTTTAGGGANACCTGATGCCATTAGTGATTCTTTATTGAGTTCTAATTCCAAAGATTGTTCATAAAAATTTAATCTACGTAATGTTGCATCTGAGGTATCGATAAGCCAATTCATATATACATCTTGACTTATTACTGTGAATTCTTCAACGCGAAAAGAAGTGAAAATACCTCCTTCATCACCTTCNAACCACCTAGATTTACCAACTATTGCCATCAAAAATCTATCTCCAGATTCGTATCTTGCAAACAATTCCTCCATATCTGCTTGTAANTCTGGTTGAAAAGAAGCCACGTTGAAGCGGTTGATACCAGTTGGATCTCTTATTTGGCCATTAAAACTCGGTCCATTGTCTCCTTCTCTTTTTTCTAACCTATCAATAACTCCACAAAACAGTGCCCTATTCACTTTGGCGCCAAGTTTTGTTATTACAAAGGAAGGATCATATTCTCCAACTCCTTGCTCGGTAAGATTAGATTCTGAAAATTCTTNCGCGAATAACCTGATTGCACTTTGGCGTTGTATTCTGGTAGTTGAAATCATAAAACAACCCCCCATTTCTCCATAACTCTATTTGCTTCTTTTTCAATATCATAATCAAATATTGACATTTTTTCTGCTAAAATCATAGTACCTTGATTATCTACTAGAGCTCTCCCTTGAATCTCGACTTTCTTAGAAAAAAGCATGTCTCTAAGAGAGGATAAAAAATAATCTTTTCCAGAAATTGAAATTTGTTCTTTTATATCATCAAACTTAGTTGAGAGAAAATCTTCTGAAGGTTCTTTGGATAACAAAAGGGATGCTGTGGAAACTCCATTATCTAATACAAATCTAAGTCTTAAATCTTCTTTACCTTGAACATTACCATGCTCTGAACATATATCATCTCGTAAAACACGTCTACATTCCGGGCATCTGTATATTATTCCAGAATCTTGTCTAATTGAAATGATATTGCCGGATGTTTTAATCCCTCTTCTCGAGCCTCCATTTACTAAATCATTTAAATCTACATCTACCCAATGATCTTCAGGATTAATTTCCTCCCAAGGAGGATTAACGATATCTTTTACTTGGTTCAAATCATCAATAACTAAATCTGGAGAACCTTGCCAAAATTGAACTCGAGCACCTGATAATTCAACAAAATCTCCTTTTGTTGGATTGAAATCACACCAAGCGGTCAAGCGACACCTTCCACTTGGATCAATAATCTCTCCACTTCTAACTACTCTTTCAGCACCATCTTCTGAAGTAAATGTTCTTTGACTCCAAGAGTCGATTTGAACAGTTATTTTTATGTCTCTCATGCCATTTCTCAAATCTGATATATTAGACTCTATTGTATGTACTAGATCATCCATTTTAGGAAAGGAATTGTCTATGTAAAGTTCAATCTTTGCATCATTACTAATGTTTATCTCAGGAGTATCACGGAATTTACGAACAGAAATATTTTCCATCTTAACTAAATCGCCAGATTTAAAATTAAATGGAATCCAAGACAAAAATCCGACACTTCCAGATGAATCAGATATTCTACCTCTGAAAATATCTAAAGTCCCTGTTCCGTCCTTTTTTACAATAACATCTGGCTTTATGGTGATAATTCTTCCCACAGTACTTCCAAATCCTTCATTTTTAATTAATTCAGAAATTTCTAAAGGTTCGTTTATTGATTTAACAATGTTAGAATCTCCTTCACTCAAGATAGTTACTCTACTTGATCGATTAATATTAATAGATTTTTTATCATTCCACTCATTAACAGAGACTCCCTCTATACGAACTATGGAATTGGGACGAAGATTTTCTGAGTGTTGTCCCCAATCTTTGAAATCCCAGCGTTCCCTTTTGCTAGACTCTTCCCAAGGGTTATCTTCAATCCATCCAAAAGCAATTTGTTTTTCTTCTCCTCTAACCATCTGCATCCTTGGCGTGTAAGATACAACTGAAACTTCCATTGTAACATTTTTATCATCAGATGAAAGTTCGGAAAAATTAGTCACTTTTTTCTCTACTTTTTGTAAAGAAGGGGCAGAAACTTGTTTTCCTGAGGCTAATTGAAATTTCCTAATAACTGATCTCAAGGCATCTTCAGGAGGAATTAAGAATTCGTCTTCATAACGTCTAAATTCTTCAATAATTTCTTGTTCATCTGCTTCAGGNCATTCCTGTTTTACTGCAATAATTTGTATACCGTATTTATCACCAATTGTCATTATATCACCAACATCAATAAGGATTTATTGAGTCCGTACAATCAATTAAAACATTGTAAAATAAGGAAAAAAACTTATTTTTCACAATGGTCATGATAATTCGTGTAGTTTGGGGTAGACTCAACACTTCATCACCTCTGGATTTTTGTCTAAGATGGTGGCGGTCTTTGAACATACCTCTAAAAAAATAGATAAATTAACCGATGTCATTTTCTATAATAGTGTCTTCGATAGTGCGTGAGTAAGACTGACATATGTCGTTTTGGGATTCTAACTGCATCAGATAGGGCTGCCAAGGGAATATATGAGGATAAAAGTGGNCCCGAAATTGAATATTTTTTAAAAGAGGTTTTGACTAGCCCATGGGAGATATATCGATTACTTACTGCTGATAAAAAAGAAGATATTGAAAATGGAATAATAGAATTGATAGACAAAAAAATGTGTAATGTCGTGATAACTACAGGAGGGACTGGGCCTGCCATAAGAGATGTCACCCCAGAAGCAACTGAATCAGTTTGTGAGCGGATGTTACCGGGTTTTGGAGAGGAAATGCGAAGAATATCTCTAGAATATGTTCCTACTGCAGTTCTTTCAAGGCAAACTGCGGGAATAAGGGGAAAATGTTTAGTGATCAACTTGCCAGGTTCNCCTAGATCAATTAGAGAAATTCTAGATAGGATATTTGCCAGTATTCCCTATTGTGTAGATTTGATTGGAGGGCCATATATTGATACAAATCCTGAATTGATTAAATCTTTCAGACCAAAAAAGGGTAGTTGAAGATGATATTAATAACTAGACTATTAACAATATTTTTCGGATTATCTCTGATAAATATTGGGATACAGCACTTTCGAGATCCGGAATGGTTTGAACCGATAGTTCCATCAGTGCTCGGAAATCCGAAATTTTGGGTTTATTTGAGTGGCGTATTTGAGGTAATTTTTGGTCTAATGATTCTAATTGAACCACTAAGAAAATATGGATCTTTAGGAATCTCATTAATGCTAATTGTGTTGTACTGGGCGAATTTGAATATGTGGATTAATGATATCCCCATAGGCGGAGTGAAGCTTAATTTTATTGAACACGTTATGAGAGGAATAATACAGATTTTATTAATACTATTNTCTCTTTACATAGGTAAATGGCCTCCTTTCGCTAAGGAGATTTAAACAATAATGAATCGAAAAATACCAGAAATACACGAATAGTTCATCAGATATATGCCATCCGAGGAGCATGGCAAAAAGCAGAAAAGACAATATTGTTATTACAAGAAACAGTGAAGAACTTAGAGATGTGAAAGTTGAAATGGATTTTACCACTAATGCTTTATCTTCAATTCTTTACAGCCAAGGTAATACAAAAATTTTAGCATGCGTCACTAAGGCTCCTTCTCTGCCAAGATGGTTCCCTAGAGATGCAAGTAAAGGATGGGTTCATGCCGAGTATTCACTCTTGCCTGGTTCGACAGACACAAGATTCAGAAGAGAACGTACTGGGGCGAAGGGCAGAACTCAAGAAATTGAGAGATTAATTGCCAGATCCCTCAGAGGGTCAATTGATTTAGGCGCATTAGGACCTATTGCCTTAACAATAGATTGTGATGTATTAAATGCTGATGGAGGAACTAGATGTGCTTCGATAACAGCTGCTTGTATTGCAATGAGAATTGCCGTAAGAAGACTAATTGCAAGTGGAGAATGTCTGCCTGAAGAATTAAGAGCCAGTAAAGANGAGATAAAAAACGGATGGACACCTCCATCTTTATCTGAGGAAAAAAGAATAGAACATGAAAATAAAGTAATGCCTTATGATGTGGCTGCACTAAGTGTAGGGCTACTTGAAGGAAAGATTTGGACGGATTTGGATTATATTTTGGATAGCAGTGCCGATGTAGACATGAATGTAGTAATGACAAGTAANGGAGAATTCGTAGAAGTACAGGGAACAGGAGAAGAATCCACTTACTCAAGAGAGCAGCTCGAAAAATTATTGGACTCTGCCGCCAAAGGAATTACAAAACTTCATGATATTCAAAAGAAGATTGTTAATTCTATAAAATAGTAAAAAATGGTGGGACTGGCCGGACTTGAACCGGCGGCCTCCGCATCTTCAGTGCGGCGCTCTCCCTACTGAGCTACAGTCCCTTGGAGGTATGCCGTTGGAGATATGACTTCAAGTCTTCCAAAGAAGTTTTAAAAAATATCATCTTCATCTTCTTCTTCCTCAAAGGACATCATATTTGTTTCTTGAGCTTTTGATTTGGATGATTTTTTAGATTCTATTGTAGANGATTTGTGNTCCGGAGATGATTGCGTGCCCATCGGATTAGAGTCGTGTGCCTCTTTTGAATCCAAATTTTCATTGTCAGACGTAGTTTGGGCTGTTGTAATCATCCCTCTTTGGTCTCTGGCACGAATTTCAAGAAGTCGTTGTCTCGCTTTATCATAATGTTGAAGCATATACATTGCATCGTGTTCAAGAAGAGGAGAGTCGGAAATTATTGTTATGTCCATCCAGTCGCCTTCCTCTGCTAAATATTCAGCAAATGGTTCGAATTTTAAGTCGGATTTTTTAATTTGTGTATAATGTAATGCATTGCCCATCCTATGTTCAACACCAGCAAAGTGGCAATAAAATTTTGAGCCCCCATATGCCTCTCGTACCCGATCNAATAGTTCTGCATAGTCTTCACTAGTCCTCATCATACCATGTCCTCTAGCATGTATATGAGCCATATTTAATACAGGAACAGTACCATCAACATGATTACAAACTTCCAAAACTTCTTCCACAGTCCCCCATAACTCTTGTCTACCAGAAGTTTCAATTCCTACAAGAGATGGTTCNGCTTCATGAACCCATGGAAAAGCAGAATATTNTTCTTCTTCTTCTTCGACACCCCAAATACTCTGTACCCTATCAACGACTCCTGAAAAAATATTAATTAATTCCTCATTAGCTTCAGAACCAGGTTCGAAATCTCCATATGGCCCTACATGATATGTGAGGTGTCTAGCATTAACTAATTTACCAGCTTGCATACTTGCTTCCATTTTAGATAAAGTCCTATTTCTCTCTCTCTTACTACCCAATAGTTCGGCATAATATGGGCCATGCATATTCATCTCAAAATCTGATTTCCANGANAATATTCCAGCNTGCCANTATTGATCAAAATGGTGTGGTTGAACTGTCCTNACTGTTTGAACTTCCATNGCATCNANGCCCAAGACTGTGATNTCNTCCATACCTTCTACAATTGTTCTCCCNTTACAAGATAAAGGGACTCCGGCGGGACCTAATTTTAGTGACATNAGTTGTTCTCCGNGTNNTGCCGAAATGCCTCCCCTTCAAAAGGAGTCTTCCGAAATGAGTAAAGAATGTTAATTAAATNGTATTTTAGAATTNTCTATACATGANGCGGCATNCCTTATTTCACTATGATTTAGGCTAGTTAATGATAAGCCATTGATAAAATGTGCTAGCCATAAATGAAATGGATATTTGTATTCTAATTTTAAAGATAATTCACCCGAAGGATGAATGATATGAGATATACTTTCATTTTCATCATAAGTACAAACAATTGGAACAAGGCCTTTTGATTTTATTTTCTTCAATANTAAAGGATTTGTAGTATTTTCTAATTTAGAGATTGAATCTANTGCNTNCTTTGTAAAAAATAAAATATGAATCTGACGGATTCGATTAATTATCTGCCCCCACATCTCTGGAATTTTACTATAATCTTCTGGTAAATCTACGACCATCACAGTTTTTGTTCCTTCTAATTCTCCAAAAATCATTGATGCCCCCCACGCATTAGAAGGTGAATTGCCGTCAAGTACAGTAGTAGATGAAATTAGTAACCAATGTTTATTTTGAAGCGTTTTTCTCCAATCGATTATTCCATAATTGAAATCACTAAATATTTCACCTTGCTTGGAAGTGATTATATCTACCTGAGCCCCTATTTCCAAAGCAGAATTTGTAACCAATGAACCAGCATCTGAAGAATTAGGGTGTCGGAAATTGACAANAGAAAAATTGGTTGACATGGGGCTAACGAANAGAGGTTTGGTCAAGGAGTTATCTAATTTATTTTCCATCGCAATAAAGCTATTGCTCCTCCAAAACTAGAAAGTTGTTCGCCAAAGTCATGATCAGATGAAGATTGGATTACTTCGCCTTTTGAAATTTTTATTTCATGTATTATGTTTGACCAAAGTAAATTCATTTCACTATCATCACTCCTCAAAACAGATGCTAGAATAACAATTTTTTCTACAGCCCCTTGTTTTGCTGCTTCTAAAATCTGTGCTTGACCATAGCAGATATTTCCATCTGTAGATATTCTCCTGAGGCCTTCTTCTATTACACGAATTTGATATATTAAAGCGTTCTCACCAATTATAGAATCGGCTAAACCATCTGTCAATATTTGATTGGCAGCAGAGCGTCCGCCTATTGAGGTTGGTGAATTTAAAATTTGATTTTTAGCTCCTAAATTTCTGAGAATTTTTTCAAAACTATCCCTTGCCATTCCCGGACCACAAATTATCAAAGGAATACTTTCTTTGAATACTAAAATTGTCTCTTTGGCGACTTTAGAAAAAAAACCATCTCGTATCTCTGATGTGTCAGAATATCTTTTACCACCGCCCCTCAATGAGAATTGAGAAATATCTCTCATACCATACTGAGTAACTTCAAACAGTAAAATTTCATCATTTTCAACCACTAATATTCCAGAATTGACTCTTTTACCCGAAGAAAATGCCTTTTCTAATAAAGAATTATCTGCCTCTGAGAATCCTCCTTCTCTTGATATCTCAATTTCATTTCCAGGGACAATTATGTGAGTATGATGATTTCCGACATCAAGTTTTGCTTCAGAAATTATCCCATGAACGCGTAAATTTTCTGTAAATGAATGAAAAGAAGAAGATTGTACTTCCAAAACTATCCACATTGGTTTTCTCTCAGCACCTTTCGCCCTACTATTTTCTTGTGTTCCGGTGGTAGAATCTCGGCGATGAGATAACATACCAACAATAGATCCTGGACTGCATATCTGAGATAATGTCCAAAGATCATCTTCATGATCAATTTTTATTCTAAAACCATCATCTAAATTTCTAATTTTACGCACTTAATCACACTCATCCGAAAACGCCAGTTAGATTACCGTCCTCATCCATATCCATGTCTGCTGCAGCAGGCCTTTTTGGTAAACCAGGCATTGTCATCATTGAGCCACATACTGCCACGATAAAACCAGCACCGGCATTAATTCTTAGTTCCCTTATTGGCATGTTGAATCCTGATGGAGCACCTAATATTTTTTTGTCATGGCTAAAAGAATATTGATTCTTGGCCATACAGACTGGGAGGTTATTTTTGCCCCATTTTTTTATAGTTTCTAACGTATGCAATGCCTCTGTACTGAAATCAACCGATTGTGCGCCATAAATATTTGTTGCAATTTTTAATATTGTTTGTTCAACATCCGTCCCTGGATCTACTACAGGTGAAAAAGGATTATTATTTTCATTGTGATTTNTACATGCATCTACAACGGCATCGGCTAATTCAATAGATCCTTTTCCTCCCTTTTTGTGTCCTTCAAAGATAACAATATTACTTGCTCCTGCTTTTATTGCCTCTTCCTTTAGAATATTTATTTCGCCCAGAGTATCTGTTGAAAATTTGTTTATAGAAACAATTACTGGTATTTGAGTTGATGATAAATTCCTTATATGGCGTCTTAAATTAGTTGATGCNCCTTGTTGTACTGCCTCTATATTTTCTAATTCAATTTCTTCTTTGGAGGGNCGCGCCCCTCCTCCAGTTGAAAAACCCCCTCCATGAAGTTTCATACTTCTAATTGTAACATTCAAAACTATACAACTAGGTACAACGCCAGATGCTAAAGATTTGATATGTAATGCTTTTTCTGCACCCATCTCGGCTCCGAATCCTGCTTCTGTAACAACATAATCTGTACAAGAAAGGGCTATTTTGTCTGCTATTACAGAAGAATTGCCATGTGCTATATTTGCAAAAGGTCCGCAGTGGACAAATGCTGGATTTCCTTCTAATGTTTGGACTAGATTGGGCAAAAAGGCATCCCTCAAAAGTAACGCCATTGCCCCTGATGCCTCTATATCATCAGCAGTTATTGGTTCGCCTTGATTGTTTTCAGCTACGATAATTCGACCTAGTCTGAGCCTCAAATCTTCATAATCAGATGCTAGTGATAGTATAGCCATTACTTCACTTGCTGCAGTTATATCAAATCTATCAGTACGATCTAAACCATTAGATGGACCTCCCAGTCCAATTGTTATTTCTCTGAGACTTCTGTCATTCATATCGAGTACTCTAGGCCAAAAAATCCTATTAGTATTTATATTTAGAGGATTTCCCCGATGGAGANAGTTATCTAAAATGGCAGAACATAGATTGTGAGCTGAAGTAATGGCATGTAAATCACCAGTAAAATGCAAATTGATTTGTTCCATAGGCAATACTTGAGAAAATCCGCCTCCAGCAGCGCCTCCTTTTATTCCAAAGACTGGACCAAGTGATGGTTCGCGAATAACACAACATGCATTATGCCCTCGAAGATTTAAACCCTGATTTAACCCAATAGTAGTGACAGTTTTGCCTTCTCCAAATGGAGTTGGGTTGACACTAGTGANCAAAATCAAAGAGCCATTAATGTTTTGACTTTTATTTTTCAAAGAATTCCATGATATTTTAGCTACACTAGGGCCGTGCATAATCAAGTCACTGCGAGATAATCCCAACTGTTCGGCTACAGTTTCAATAGGCCTTGGAATTGCCGCTCTGGCTATCTCTATGTCACTATCCATAAGCATATCGGACAACTCTTGATGTTTGAAACCTTCATTGCTAATAGCACATGGGAGGCCATATGAACGCACCCGAATACTGGGGAGTTATTGGTTTTCCTGTGGCTCATTCTTTAACTCCCAGGATATTTCAAATAGTTGGAGAACATTTGGATTTTGAAAACATTAAGGTTATGTTTATTGAAGCAAGAGACATTGAAGAATTCATAAAAGAAACTAACAAAATAAAAGGTAATTTTTGGCTATCAGTTACCTCTCCACTAAAGCATCAGTTGCATGAAGAATTTAATCTAGAATGTACTAAAGAAATTGGGGCAATAAATCAAATAATAAATTATGAAGGAGAATGGAGAGGATTCAATACTGATGGCCTGGGATTTGTTAAAGCCGTGGAATATATCGGTTTTGAAGTAAATAATTTGGTTCTGAAGATAAAGGGAGGAGGATCAACCGCACGCTCTATTGCATACCAATGGTCAAAATATGGAGGTAAATTAATTATCGAAAGGGGCAGGAGGGATATTGGGAATGGTTCATGGAGAAAATCAATTACAAAAAATCTTAATCCGGATTTATCAATAAATTTTGACGTACTTCCCGGAATGAATATAGATAAAAATATGATACCAGATAAACATTATGTGATATCATATGATGAGAATTATAATAATGATGATTTTGCAATAATTATGCTAGTTGCGCAACATTTAGAAGCTTGGAAAATTATGATTTCTGATGAATTCAAAGAAAGACTACCCACAATTAAGCAAGTTTTATCTAAATTATGATCTAAAGTGGTATATTATCATGTTTTTTTGGAGGACTCCATTCTCTTTTTGATAATAGTGGGCGAAGAGCACGGATTAGATTTTTCCTAGTCATTTCTGGCTCTATAACATCATCTATCCAGCCATTTTTAGCTGCTACATAAGGATCGCCAAATTTTTCTTTATAGTCATTTAATAATTTTTTATAGGTAATATTTGGATCTTTAGAATTTGATAACTCCTTCTTATGAATGATATTTACAGCACCTTTGGAACCCATAACCGCTAGTTCACCAGATGGCCATGATATATTGTAATCAGATCTCAAATGTTTAGAGCTCATTGCCAAATATGCGCCACCATATGCCTTCCTTATGACCACAGCTAATTTTGGAACAGTGGCTTCAGAATACGCAAAGAGTAATTTTGCCCCATGTTTAATTATTCCTCCATATTCTTGTACAGTCCCTGGAAGAAAACCTGGTACATCTATAAATGTCAAAATTGGAATATTGAAACAATCACATGTACGAATAAATCTTGCTGCTTTTACTGATGCATCTATGTCTAGACAGCCGGCCAATACAGATGGTTGATTTGCAATAATTCCTATTGAGTTGCCATCTAAACGAGCCAATCCAATAACAATATTGCTGGCGTAACCAGAGAATAATTCTAAAAAAGTACTATTGTCAGAAATGATTTCGATTATTTTCTTCACGTCATATGGTTTTTCTTGATTTAGAGGTAAGATATCATTAATTTCAACACATTTTCTATCCCAAGAATCATCATTATCAATCACATTTGGTTTAGAAAGCATATTATCAGGTAAATATGACAGTAAATCAGAAGCAAAAGCAAGTGCCGAAATATCGTCTTCTGCTGTTAAACAAACAACTCCGCTTCTGCTAAAATGATTTGCTGTGCTTCCTGAAAACTCTTTAATTTCTTTTTCCAAAGTATATTCAGAAAGATTATTTTCTGTAGACAGAACCATATTACCATACAATGAATGCATAATTACAAAATCCGAAAGACCAACTGCTAAGGCGCTGATTCCCGATACTTTACCCATTACGATTGAGATCATAGGTATTCTTCCCGAACAGGCAACCATGACATCGAGAATTTGTCCAGAAGACCCCAAGGAAGTCATGCCTTCTTCTGGCCTTTCCCCGTTTCCATCCCAAATTGCAATTACTGGTAAAAGAGATTTTTCAGCAAATTGAAAGATTTTAAGGATTTTTTTTGCATGCATTTCACCGATTGAACCCTCAAAAACAGAAGGATCTTGAGAAAAACATACCACTCTCCTGCCCTCTATCATCCCATGACCTGCAATTACTCCGTCACCTAAAGGGCGGTGTAGATGTAAATTATTATCTCCTGAACGATGATTAACGAATGCATCTATTTCAACAAAAGTGTTTTCATCTAGAAGAGAAAGTAGCCTTTCTTTTGCTGTCTTTCTTCCTTCGAACCTTATATTTTCTAATTTTTTCCTATCTCCAGAATTATTGGCTTCATGCCTCTTGGCATCAAGTTTTTCTCCAGGAGTAAGACCTTTCATACTCCTCGGAAGAGGACTAGGTTCATCATTAAAACGGAAAGAGATGCTCAATCGAGAGTAAAAGAAGGNTTTTCCCCAACTAGATTTGCTTCCCAGCCATTTGAAACAACTTCCCTTCCTTCACCTTGAGATAATAAATAATGTAGTTTTACTAAAGCCGAGCCAGGAGGGCATAAAGATTTATGACCGATTATTCCAATTTTTTGTTGTTGACGGCCTTTAGAATAGACATCCATGTTTACTGGCCCTTTAATCGCTTGAGCCACTACTACTGCTATTCCTCCATCATTACAGTAATCCTCTAAAACTGTCTTAAGTTTTGTATTTTCGATACTATCCTCTTCTGGATTAGCTATAGGTAAATGACCTAATCCAGTACCGTGAAATAGTAAGGCATTGAAATTTAGTTTTACAGCAGATTCAACAAGAGATGGTTGCAAATGGGGTCCCGAAATAAATTCTGCAATTTTTATACTTTCATCAAAAAGAGTAGGNGAGGGGGTTTCAAATCTTGCTTCGAAGGGCTCAAAATCACTCATTTTTATCATTATTTCTTTTTTATCAATAGTAATATGTGCTAAAGGATCTTGATTAATTGACTTGAATGAGTCTCTTCTTGAAGAGTGGTATTTTCTACTTGCACACCCTGGAAGAACAGCGCATTTGCCATCAGATGATTCTGCATGTAAAATCACTACGGAAGTATCTCTATATCCAGAGACTGGAGGTCCATTTGCAGCCCACATCACTGATGCAATGATATTTTCTGCTGCGTCAGATGAGCCCCTGTCTGGAGAACGTTGTGAACCAGTAAGAACGATTCTACCCGGAGGTCTTTGACCATCTCCTGACCAACCATAAGCCATCGCAGCTGCAGAAAGATGTAATGTATCAGTTCCATGAGTGATGACGACTCCGCTTGCGCCATCTGAAAATGCCTTTTCAGATGCTTCTAACATCTTATTCCAATGTCTTGGTCGTAAATCGTCAGACCACATATTNCCTAATTTTAATACCTTTATTTGGGCAATTTCCTTTATTTCTGGAATGGAATTTAAAAGGTCATTAGGTTCAAAAGTGGCTGAAACAGCTCCAGTTTTATAATCTACCTTACTAGCAATAGTTCCTCCAGTATGAATTAAATATACTAATGGCAATGATTCATCTTGTATTTGTTTATGCTCATCAAGTTCAACGTTATTAGAGTTATTTGAGAGAATTTTAAAGGATTTTACATAAGATTTAGGAAAAGATATATTATACCCATTATTCAACTTAATTGTAACTAAGTTCGGCTCTGAACTTGGAAGAGTAATTCCCGTATAGTTTCCTTCTCCAGACCATGTTTTTACAATTAGTTCGACTGAGGTNCCTAGTTCCGGCCAATCGTTCATCGGTTGTGGGTAATACATCTACTCCATGAATAACTCGCAAGAAAATAAATAAAAACGATAAAAATCACATTTTGTTAATTTTTTATTTGGTGCCGGGAGCGGGACTTGAACCCGCGACCTTCGGATGTCTCAGACATACTCAGGGGCTATATCACGCTCATCATCAGTTTCGCAAGAGAAGAATCTCTGGCAAAAAAAACCCTATGAGTCCGACGCGCTACCAACTACGCCACCCCGGCGACGTATGCGCGAATCAAAAACACCATTTGAGCATTCGCCCAAAGTAGAGGGGAAAATAATCACTAGTCTAGCATAGGGTTGATGTGGAAGTTATCTCCGCATGTGTCTGAAAGTATGGTAGANGTAGACTCTGCACTTCGAGCAAGTGCTTATTCTGGAAAGAGAAATAAGCGTGGAGATAATAATAAAGAAGTAACAAAGAAAGGTCTTGAGCCATTTGATCCACAAGTTCATGCGACAAAAGAGGTGGCTGATGCTTATTCTATGTGGCTTGTAATAATTTATGGGACAATTATCTCACTAATTATGAGATATATATTCATGCCCACTCAGGAAACAATGGAAGGAATAATTTGGCTTCTTCCAGTAATGCTGACTGCTACAGTTCCCTCACTTCATAAGATAATAATACCTAAAAAATACAGTGAATTGTATACAAGAGGAAATTGGTTCAGAAGTGGTTTTCTATTTCTTTTTTCATGGTTAGCTCTTTCATTCTTACTCCTTAATCCTCCTCTTGCAGATATCGCACCCCCTACTTTGGCCTCAGGAATAGATATAGAGTATCAAGATGATAGTGCGATTATTGGATACTCATGGGATAATGATATTTATGAAATAAATCTAAATGAAGCAGAGGTAGATATTGTTCTTGGGATGGCTGTAAGAGATAATGTAGATGCTGAAAATGCCAATATTTTAGTTACATTGAATCATAATTCATTGAATGATAGGATTGTTCTTGCTAATGGTAGTGTGATTGAACAATCTGAAGCAATAAATAGGTTTAATTCTGTACAAACTTGGAATAGGGGAGAAGCAACTAATATCCAGAAAGAATATACTGGTTTTCCCAAAGTTGCTTCAAACATCAAAGACATTGGTTTAGCTTGGAATCTAGCAGAAGAATTAGATAAAGAAAATATCAATTTAGGAGAGTATGAGATATTTATACAAATATTGGAAAATGGAGATCATGTAGAGCCATTTGGAGAAAATGTGTGGTCAAAAAGTTTTATTTTAAAAATAGTACAAACTGAGAGTTTATAATTACAGTAAAGTACANATTTTTGCCGTCATAGCATCGAGNTGNAGAGATTCTCCNCCNCCTTCAACCATNCTAAAGTCAGTTTCTGCCATGACTTCAGTTATTGCTAATTTTTGAATTTCATCTAGGAAAGATACTGTACTTAACTCACGGTGTAATTGATTAACAAAATCGGTACCTGCAAGACCGAAATTATTCAAAATATCTCTTAATCTCCTTCTAGCTGTCTGGAATCCATCTTCCTTACATGATAAGAAAAAGCGATGAAGTTCCTCAGGAGGGGCTGTGGCTGTTGTTTCATAAACTAAATCCCTTGTGACATTTGAATCAAGAGATGCGGCTACTTGTAATGACGTTATTGCTTTTCTTAAATCTCCTAGGCTCACTTTTGCTATGGCATCTGCTGCTTCGTTTTCAATTTTGATACCTTCATTATTTGCTACAATTGAAATTCTCTCTAATATTTGTTCTTCATCCAGAGGTCGGAATCTAAAAACAGCACATCTTGACTGAATGGGTTCAATTATCTTTGAGGAATAATTACAGGATAGTATGAATCTGCAAGTTTCGGAATTCTGTTCCATAATCCTACGAAGTGCACCTTGTGCATCAGGAGTTAAGGCATCTGCTTCATCAAGAAAAATAACTTTGAAAGTAGTTCCTGGACTTGGTGCGGTTCTTGCAAATTGTTTCACTTTGGTTCTGATTGATTCTAATTTTCTCTCATCACTTGCATTCATTTCCAATAAATTTCGGCGGAAGTCTGAACCAAAAACATCTCTAGTAAGTGCTANAGCAGCAGTTGTTTTACCTGTTCCTGGAGGGCCAGCGAATAGCAGATGGGGAAAGGTTTTGTTATTTGAGTAGGCGTTTAATCTTGCAACGACGGCTTGTTGGCCTTTAATTTCTGAAACTGTACTGGGCCTATACCTTTCTACCCATAATTCGCTCATGTAAATTCTCCTCACTTTATAATATTCATATTTTCAATTCTCAATATTCCTCTTCTTTATTGGGAAAATCTGAATTTCTGACATCCCTTATGTAAGCCTTCACTGAAGAATCTATGGTTGAGCCCAAGTCAGCATAACGGCGAAGGAATCTAGGNCTGAAATCTTTAGTTATTCCGAGCATGTCATGTAAGACCAATACTTGACCATCACATTCTACTCCTGCTCCAATTCCTATAGTCGGAATTGTTAATTCTTCGGTAACTTTCTTTGCTAACTTTGCAGGTATTTTTTCAAAGACTATTGAAAAACAGCCGGCTTCTTCTAGGGCTTTTGCATCAGATAATAATTTAGTTGCCTCTAGTTCTTCCTTAGCCCTGACTGAATATGTGCCAAATTTATAAATTGATTGAGGAGTTAGTCCTAAATGACCCATTACTGGAATCCCAGCAGACATTATTCTTTTGATAGAGTCGAGTATCTCAATTCCTCCTTCTAATTTTACTGCATGGCCTCCAGTTTCTTTCATTATTTTGATCGCAGAATCTAATGCGTTTTTCGAATCACCTTGATAGCTTCCGAATGGCATATCCACTACCACTAAAGCTCTATCAACTGCTTTAACAACACACTGAGCATGATATATCATATGATCCAAAGTAATTGGAACCGTAGTATCATTACCCGCCATAACATTTGAAGCAGAATCTCCCACTAAAATTACATCTATACCAGCGCCATCTACGAGTCGCGCTAATGAATAATCATATGAGGTTAGCATTGTAATTTTTTCTTCTGCATGTTTCATCTCTTGAAGTGTATGAGTAGTTACCTTTTTGGCTCGACTTGCTATTGTCATGTACTTACCTCGAAGTGATGTGAGGAGGTTTTTGATTTCAACTAAGCGCTTCTAAGACTCCTTCTATAATTTAGTCTCCTCGACATAGATAAGGAATTCATCAATGTCAATAATTCCGTTATGGTCTTTATCTGCTTTATGGAAGTAATCCCTCAAAGTTGAAATTGTTTCTTGGTCATTTTGATTAAAATACCCCAAAGCAATCATTGCCGAGGTGAATTCATTTAAATTTAGATTATTTGTCCTTTCGGTATCAGCAGCATGGAACGCCGCAAGACGGCGACGGTGCTCTACTTCATTCGGTTTCAACAACATCAATCGGAATGTTTCCCAAGGAGTAATTTCTNTTTGAATATGCCTTTTACCATAAAACTGGTAAATCATTACGCCAATTATTATGGCTGCAGAACCGCCAATAACTGCCTTCATACCCATAGCATATATTAATACAAAACCGCCTATAATCCCAAGAATTTGGGTAAAGGGGAATAAGGGCGATTTCCATCCTGGATCGTACCAGTGTGACTTTGAAGAAATTCTTAGCACTAAAACACATAAATTAATTACGATAAATACCATTATATTGAAGCCGGATGCGAATTCTGCTACATCATGTACAGGCAAATAAATAATTGCTGCAGCCATTGAGATTCCAGTTCCAATTATTGCCCAATGTGGAGTCTCAAATTTTCCATGAACATCTTCAAAAAAAGCTGGTAAAAGGTTGTCGCGAGCCAGCGCGAAAAGAAAACGAGAAGCGGCCATAATACCAGCCAGTGAACCAGAGAGAACAGTCATAGCAGCAAAAGTGGCAGCAATAGTTGCAACAGTCTTTCCACCTGCAGCTAAAGCGAAAATGTAGATAGGATCTTCTCTAGCGTGGTCATTTTCTATATAATNAGAAGGGTCAACGGTTATGGCCATTGTCATAGTCACAAAAACATATAAAATGATACTAAAAAGTAAAGAAATTAAAATCCCATATGGCAAATTTTTAGTTGGCTTCTTAATTTCTCCTCCAACTGCCGCAATTTTTGTTACGCCTATGTAAGAGACGAAGACTAGGGCAGCAGTTGATGAGAAACTATGCCAATCTGCACCTAATGAATCCTTGGAAAATGCTGCATCCCAATCCAATTCCATCGTTAACAAAGCCCAAATACAAACAAATAAAAGGTAAGTTACTGAGATTAATACTACAGGAGTTTGTACTTTTTTAATACTTTTAGCACCCAGGATGTTAATCCCTACTATCAATGATAACATTATCATAACCGCAATATCGAGATTTATTGATACGCCAAAAATACCTTGTAAAACCCATAGATAAGCCCGAAANCCCAGTAGTGCAAAGGCAGATTTGAGCATGAAATTGGCCCATAATCCTAAACCAGAAATTGTACCAATTATTGGTCCAAAGGTTTTCTCAATGTATACATATGCTCCACCCGAAGAAGGCATTGCTGAAGNAAGTTCAGATTTGGAGATTGCTCCCGGCAAAATTACTAACCCTGCAAATAAATATGCTAACCATATTCCNCCTAAGGGATATTCTCCACCACCTAATTCAATCATTGCCAAAGAAGGGAGTACGAACAATCCACTACCNAACATTGCTGATAAAGATAATATGACCACTGAAAATAATCCTAATTTTCTTTCTAAGGTTTCTGATACTTTATCTATTGGTTGCAGAACTATTCCAAGTACATCACTCGGAGTCAAACGTGCCATGAATTATGGAAATAAGACATGTGTTTGAAGTTATGCCTTGGCAATAACTTTTAGTTCAACAGCAATAGGAGTTGGGAGAGCCGAAACTGCACAAGTTGTACGTGCAGGCATGATTTCGGAAAAATATTCAGCATAGACTTCATTATAACCCTTGAAGTCTCTATCCATGTCTATTAACATTGAATAAACATCTACAACGTTTTCAAGACTTGATCCATACTCCTCTAAAATTATACGAATATTTTCAATTACCGATCTAGTTTGTGCTTTGATATCATAATCTAAAGAATTACCATCAGAATCCTTTACTGGGCCACCGATTATTTCATTAGTTTCAGGAGACCTTGGTCCTATTCCACTAACAAAAATAAGTTCCCCAACTCTGTGTAGGTGAGGGTAGGCTCCCACCGCTGAAGGGCCTTTTTCTGCAATAAATGGTCCGTTATTTGAAGTTAATTTACCGGCTACTTTCTTACCAACAACAGAACCTATGGCCACCCCAACTGGACCTCCTGCCATTCCTCCTGCTGTCGCNCCTAAAGCCCCTCCTGCTGAACTTACCATTGATGGACCTATTTCTTCATATATTTTTTCTATGACGTCAGATGGTGCAGAAATTACTCTATCTATGATATCATCATTTTCATCAATGTTTGATGACTCTTCATCTGACATTATAAATTACCTCGATCAAGAACGTTTCTGTCCCCATGATAATATTCAACATCATCTTCGTCAAATTCTTTATCTCCAANTGATTCATCAGATGGAGTTAATTGTATTACAGCTCCACCTGAACCGTGTAGAGGTTCGTAAGCTAGAACTTCTCCTTTGTAGTTATTATGCTGACCCATAGTTGCTGCCATCCACCATACTGGTTTGTATGCAGCTACCTTTTGAATTCTTATCTGCCCATGAATATCTCTAGATAATTGACTTAGATCTTCAAGTCTACCATCCTGAAAAAATTCTAAAATCTTCTTATTCCATTCGTCATCTTTTGAACTATGGATTTTATCATCTTTAGGATCTATATGCTCAGTGAACATCCGATTAGATAAGCTTGCAACTACAACTACAACTGCTTTCTTTCCTTGCTTGGAAAGAGCATCTCTAGCAGCTTTTCCAAGAACCATGGTTTCAGATCTGTTTGAATACATATTACTTGAAACTATGCAAGCGGGGATTTTATTATCAGGGTTTAGAAGAGATAAAGCTACAACCGATCCTGTGTCGATTGGAAAACCATCATATGCAACTGTTCTAGAATGTAGCCCTCTAGATTCGGCAGCTTCGCGATAAGCATGTGCAAATTCAGAATCTATATCGAATTTGTAAGGCATACTACCCAAATAGTGAAAATCATCATCCACATGAATCCATTCTGGTTCGGGATGTGCTTGTATTTGATGNCCAACTATACTTGGCCAGGTAGTAGAATAAATTAGTATTAAATCTGCATCACTAGACTCTATACGTTNCTTTAATTTATCATAAGCTTCTCTAAGATTCTTATATCCATCATTTAATTCTGGAGCGAGCAGGGGGTGCGGATGAGGAGGGCAATAAATACCAAATAATACATCTTGATTATCATCCATAATAATCCTCACAAAACTATTTCTCTTGTTTGAGAATTAGGATCCCATGCAACAACAGCATTTCCAGTACCTATTACTGATTGATAACCATATATTTCAGCAGGATAGTTTGGAATGCCCATTGCTGCCATCATCCATGTGAGCCCTCCTGCTTCAGTTTCAGCGATAGTTTGTTCAGTATACTCGGGCATAATTTCGATAACTTCTTTCATTTTCCCTTCTCTCATCATTTTTATCATTTTCATATCCCACACATATTGACTATGATTGTATATGTGTTCTCTACTCATATCTTCAGGTAGCGGAGACTCGGTAACAAAATGGCGATGAGAAAGGCTATGACTACTAACGAGTACTACCTTTTTACCACTTTTTTCTATTGCTTTCAGACATGCCTCACCAAGAGCTTTTGCTTGTTCGTTCATTACTTCTCCGGAGTAGTAGTGAGTATTCCGATTGCTACTTATGGTTATTATCGGCTTATCCCATTCGGGGTTCAGCATATGACAACTTGTAATTGTACCATAATCAATTCTAAAATCTGGATTGGTCATCATTTTTGATATTATTCCTGCATCAGAAGCTGATTTTTGCATTTCTTGTGCCAATTCAACATCCACAGTTAAATCATATTTATATCTAAAAATATTGGGAAAAATTGGATCTACAGACAATGAACTAAATTTTGGAAGACCTAGAAAATGAGTTCCNATGTAAGTTGCCCAATGAGGAGTAAAAATGACCATGACATCATAATCTATTTTTTTTAACTTTCTTGCAAGACGATTGTATCCCCAACGCAAGGTTTCCCAACCTCCTTCTGAAAAAGGTTCATTTTGTTCTG
The DNA here is from genome assembly GCA_002712575.1 of Methanobacteriota archaeon. Lineage (GTDB taxonomy): Archaea > Thermoplasmatota > Poseidoniia > Poseidoniales > Thalassarchaeaceae > MGIIb-O3. The sequence continues at coordinate 25,437 of PATZ01000007.1, read as the reverse complement.
GATTCTCAGCATAAACCAGATGAGGAGGGTGTGGCGCTAAGCATCCAAGTACGACTTGACCCTTTCCCATGTCCTTTGTGATAACTACAACAATATGAATTAATCGCTTGAATATTTTCATAGCATTGATGGAGTGAGTATGTTTCCCATCCAATATGAAATGGGATTCAATGCCGTTATGGCCTGTTATAATTCCGTTTTCAACTGGTTTTTTTATGGCTTGTATATTTGGCGTTATAGAGAATTCTAGTTCTTTATTGAAACCGGCTATTTGTCTATTGATATTGCCCTTTGTACTCTGGGCTTCTCCCATAGATATAGAAAATCCTAAGGAGTTTATTGGTGGATACATTGTCTCAATAATATTTGGAATATTACCTCAACTAATATTCTTTGTTTGGTTTATTATAGTTATATTGATCTGGATATCTCAAACAACATACCTATGGAGGTATGATTCTCCGATATTTAGGATAGGAATTTGGATAGGCCTTGGGAGTTGTACTGGGCTATTTCTAGGAAGTTTTTACGCTCATTATTTCCTTATCGCTCATACCTAAAACATAACCTAAAATATAGAATGATGGGAGAGATGCTATATAGGCAGACCATATTAATTCATCATCGAAATAATGAGTTATTATCCTTATTTCTCCAACGGTATTTTTCATTACCTCACAATCTGAAACTTCACTACAAGAATCGAGATTTTGGAGCTTAGATAGAATAACATAAGAGTCATAAATACTTTCAGTCGTCACAGAAAAGCTAGTGTTTTCCTTTGGAGATAATGAAAATAACTCTCCCTTGGAAGATAATTCTTCCCAATCAAAAATGCCTTTATCGGCATGTTTTTCGGCAATACTTGTTTTGACTAGTAATAATTGTACACTCTCTTCACCAATATTAATCACCTCTATAATAACTGGATTAGTTAAACTATGCACTTCAATAGTTTCTAGATTTACATCTTCAAAACCTAATCTATAATTTGGTTTTTCATTACTAGTTCCAGGGCCATCAATAACAATAAAGAATATCAGAAATGTACTAACAAAAGAAACACCCATTATGGAATATAATTGTTTTTTATTTGGGAGAATAAAATTAATTTTAGAAAAATTCTCAGATCTGAGTTTGGGCTGTATTTGATGTACAAAATAAGACGTTATTAATGCCAATCCTANTCCAGGAATAACATCAACTATCCAGTGAATACCTAAGTATTGAATGGAAAATATGTAAATTAAAATATTAAAGATGATAAAAATATCAAATTCTCTATGCCTCCATTCTTCTAATTTTATCCCTAATTCTTTACAGTGTAATCTATTAATAATTAATAAACCTACTGGCAATCCTATGTGTAAACTTGGGATAGCGTTATCCATTGGATCATTTGCTGTAAAAAATGATAATGTAAATGAATCATGATACAATAGGGCATCCATACCAGGAATATAGCTAGAAGTGACTTCTACATTGAAAAAAAGATAAAATGGNACACTAAGGAGATATATAACAAAATAATTTAATGCAGCTTTATCTGCCATGGCTTTGTCGTTACTTAAAATATAATACATTGGTGAAAACCATATCATGAATAGATAAATGAATAAATAATGAGCAGAGAGTAGATTTGTCAGAGTATCATTTAGGAAAAAATCTTGTACATATTTTGTCCAATTTCCTTCAATGTAATATATCCAATGAGTATAACCTCCTACTTTTGTTTTCATAGGTTCATTGTGATGATCTATAGCTGCTTTATATATAAACATCAGCAAATATAGACTTATGTGCCATAGATATCCTTTCTCTTTGATTTCTTTGGGAAGGCTTCGTAGAGGGATTCTTTGCTCAGGTTCATCCCTCGTCAGAAACCAATGAATTGGCAGAGTGAGTAGCAATAATGCTCCCATTGAAATTTCATAAGGGCCGATGAACCAATACATTATTTTNTTGCGGGCGACTGTTAGTCAAGAATAATACGGAAAAAATAGTCAATTTNGAATAATTTTTGATAGTAAAATATTAATTTTAATATATAATACCCGAATGATAAAATTTGATTGTCTTTATCGGAACATATGGATGGTCATGATGTATGGATTAAAGAATGTCATAAATTAGATTTTTTTCCTTCTCCTAGGAAATACAAAGAAGGGACAAAAACCTCTGAAGACGCTGCGAAACAATTAGGTTGTGACGTTTCCAATATTGCCAAATCGATTGTGTTTATGGGTATAGATTGTGCGATTATAGTAATAACCTCGGGAAGTAATAGAGTAGATAGAAAAAAGAAATTAAAGAAAATATTGGGATATAAGCCAGGACAAGCTTCGCCAAAGTATGTTTTAGATCATACAGGGTATGAAATAGGCGGNATACCTCCATTTGGTCACTTGAAAAGGTGTGTTATCATGTGCGATGAAGATTTACTAAAATATGATATTNTTTGGGGAGCAGGAGGAACTCATGATACAGTTTTCCCTATTTCACCTACAGATTTAGTAAAAATAAGTCAGGCAACTGTAGCGGATATTAAACAATAGTGTGATTGAGATGATTATTAAATCTTTAATTGAATCTTCATATAGCCTTAGTCAAGATTTGCAACCATTAAGTAATATACTATTGGAGGAAGGGTTTATTGATTATATCTATAATCCATTNATTTATGCTTGGGAGCCGCATAGAGCATTTATTGAGTTAGGAGGTAATAAAGGAGCAAAGACAATTTTACTCGGTATGAATCCTGGCCCTCATGGGATGGGGCAAATGGGAATACCATTTGCTGCAACAACTATTGTTAGAGATTTTTTAAAAATAAAAAACTTACCAGTTCTACAACCAGAAAAAATACATCCAAAAAGAATTATCAAAGGACTTGATTGGCACAAAGAAGAAATTTCTGGAACACGTTTGTGGAGTGCTTTATTTGATAATTACGGGTCAGTTGAAAAGATATTTTCAAAAATTTTTGTTGTTAATCATTGCCCATTAATGTTTTTTAAGGGCGTTAATGGAACAAATATTACTCCCGATAAAATACCTGGAGACAGTATAAAGAAGATAATTCATAGATGTGATATTTATCTCAAAGAAATAGTAGATATTATGCAGATAGAAACAGTAGTTGGAGTTGGAAAATATTCAAAGAAAAGAGCAGAGATTGCCTTAGATGAAACTAAAGTTAATTTGAAATCTTGTTGGCATCCGTCTCCGGCATCCCCTCTTGCAAATAAGAACAAAGGTGCAGATTGGAGAGAAAATTTTAGATCTATTCTACCCGAATAAAAAATAAACAACTGTATTTTTTGTAATTAAGTGTAATACACTACACCAATATTTATTGATGAATAGTTTCCCGAACAAACTATGTCGACAATGACTACGCCTGAATATTTGATAAAAAATGCAAAAGAATTTGGAAGTGAGAATGCAATCTCAACGAAAAATTCNAGTGGAGATTGGGAACATATTGATTGGGCNGAGTTTCATGANCAAACTGCTTCAGTAGCGAAATCACTTATCGCAGTAGGTTTCAATGAAGGCGATAAACTGAGTATTTATTCATATAATCGTATAGAATGGTATGCTTCCTACCATGCTGCAAATATGTGTAATGGTGCAGCAGTTGGAGTCTATCATACTTGTTCACCAGAAGAAGTAGAATGGGTGGTTGGAAATTCAGATTCAAAGGTTGTTTTCGTAGGCGATAATCCGATGGATGGAGGCAACAAAGAGAAAATGTGCGCCCATAGATTACATGAAATAATGGATAAATTGGACAAGGTTGAGACGGTAGTGGTGATGGATGGAGTAGATATGCCCGAACATCCAAAATGTATTTCATGGTCAGATTTTTTACAAAAAGGAAATGATATAGAGTACTCAGAAATAGAAAAAAGAGTATCTAGCATAAAGCCCGAAAATACATCTACTCTTATCTATACTTCTGGAACAACAGGGAATCCTAAGGGAGTAGAATTGACACACGATAATATAGATTTTGAGTTNGGAGAGGTTTGGAAATTACAGGAATTTCAAAGAGGTTGGGATTATGTTTCTTGGTTACCATGTGCTCACGTATTTGGTCAATTAGTAGATTGTCATGCACACATAAGATGGGGACTTCACATGACTGTTGTTGATGGACCATTAGATGTAATTGACTATGCTAAAGAAGTGCAACCGCATTTATTCATAGGAGTACCTAGGATTTATGAGAAAGTTTACAGTAATCTAGTAGCCAAGTTAGGAAGTAAAATAAAATTAGCAAAAATACCAATTCTTGGCGGGATCATTAAGAAAAAGGCGAAGGAAGCAATTGGTATGTCAAATTGTGTGTACGCAATTACTGGTGCTGCACCAATCAATCCTGATATTTTGAAATTATTTCATACACTAGATGTTCCCCTCTTTGAAGGATATGGGATGACTGAGACGACTGCAGGAGCGACTTTAGGTTACAAGAAAAATCATAAATTTGGAACCGTTGGAAAACCATTTAGTGGAACTGAATTAATGATTTCAGAATCTGGTGAAATATTGTTCAGAGGAAGGCATGTAATGAAAGGATACTATAAAAATCCTGAAGCAACTGCAGAGACTATAGATTCGGATGGATGGTTACATTCTGGAGATAAAGGNGAGATTGATTCTGAAGGATATGTAAAAATTACTGGTAGAATAAAAGAGTTGTACGTCAGTTCTGGAGGCAAAAATATTGCACCATTAGTTATTGAAGAAACTATGAAATCGATTCCAATGGTTTCACAGTGCATGCTAATTGGCGATGGAAGGAAGTACTGTAGTGCATTATTCACATTAGATGTTGGAGCTATTCTAAGAGACAAGCATGGCATGGATCCGACAAAAATTCCAAAGAACCCTGCAGTACAAATAGCAACATTGGAAGATTTTGGCAAAAAACTATCAGACTATACAGATAGTGATGAAATTAAGGCTGAAATGCAAAAGCATGTTACAGAATTAAATGCTCAGTTCAGCAATCCTGAGCAAATTAAAAAATTCAAAATTTTACCAAGAGATCTGAGTGTTGATTTTGGCGAATTAACTCCAACGCTAAAAATTAGAAGAATACAAATCAGAGAAAATTGGGCAGATGAAATTGAAGCAATGTATGAAGGCGCTTGAGGCGTTTAAATGAGTCCTGAAGAATGGGCAGGACTTACGTTAGTTTTTATTTTAGGTGCGATGAGTCCTGGGCCATCTTTGGCCGTAGTCCTTAGAAATTCTTTGTCAGGAGGGAGGAGACAGGGAATAATGACAGGAATAGGGCATGGAATTGGTTTTGGAATCTATGCCTTCTTGGCGGCAGCAGGGATTGCTACGGCTTTATCGATACATGACTCAATAGAAATGATGTTAAAATTTGGCGGAGTAGCCATACTAGTTTACCTAGGCTTAATATTTATTCAGAGTGCTAAAAATGGAGCAAAGGAAAATGTACAAAAAAATAATATTTCTTCCCAACATAGGCAGGGTTTTCTTCAGGGATTTTTGATTGCATTATTGAATCCAAAAATTCTTGCGTGGATGTTAGCTCTTTATACTCCTTTCATAGAAGCTGATGTTGATATTGAAACTCTTATCGCAATGGGATTCCTTGGAATGACAATTGATGGGACTTGGTATGTAACTGTGGCAACCGTATTGACAACTGGAGATAGAATAAAAAAATTAGAGTCTATTTCTCACATTATTGATGGTTTGATGGGAATATTAATGTTTATATTTGCAATAATTCTAATATTAGGAGTCTTTTAATCAATTATAACTATAGAATAATTTTTTTGGATAGATGTTCTCGGAGATGTGTGAATAGGGATGAGCAGGTAGATATTCCTCTGCGTATTATAACTGCTGCTGCAATTTTTGATGGGCATGATGCTGCAATTGGAATTTTTAGAAGAATATTCCAATCAATGGGTTGTGAAGTTATTCATTTAGGCCATGACAGAGGTGCTAATGAAGTAGCAAAGGCAGCTATACAAGAAGATGCGCATTGTATCGCGATTACTTCATATCAAGGAGGTGCGGTGGAAATGTTTACGCATACGAAACAAATCCTTGATCAAGCTGGTTTTGGGCATGTATGTTTGGTCGGAGGAGGAGGAGGGACTATACTTCCAAAAGAAATAAAACATCTTTCTGATTCAAATATTGCTAAGATATACTCGCCAGAGGATGGCAGAGAAATGGGGCTCACGGGCATGGTATCTGACGCAATAGAAAGGGCAAAAAAGAATAATTTGCTAGATATGTCAAGATTTGAATCACTTAATGCGCCAATCACTGCAAGTGACCATTCATCTGTTTCAAAATTATTAACATTGGCTGAAAACGCTGATGAGAAAATTTTCAGAAGCGTCTTAGAAAAAATAAAATCAGAAGATATTGTAAATTGTCCAGTAGTTGGCTTAACTGGTACAGGAGGTGCAGGAAAATCAAGCCTTACAGATGAATTGATGTTGAGGATTCAAAGAGATAATCCTGGAACTAAAATTGCTCTACTTGCTACTGATCCGACTCGTAAGAGAACAGGAGGGGCATTATTAGGAGATAGGATTAGAATGAATTCACTATCAGATGATAATTTATTTATGCGCTCATTTGCAAGTAGGAATAGCGGTAGAGAAATTGCAGATTGTATTGGTCGATCTATAGAAGTTTGTAAGGCTGCAGGATTTGATTTAATCATTGTTGAGACCAGTGGAATAGGACAAGGCAATGATGCAATTACTGAAGTTGCTGATATTTCCTTGTATGTTACGACGAGGGAATATGGAGCACCTAGTCAATTAGAGAAGTTAGAAATGTTAGATTCTGCAGATATTATTGTATTAAATAAATTTGATAGACCTGGAGCAGAGGATGCTTTGACAGAAATTCGTAAACAATTCAAGAGAAATCGAGAAATGTGGGACGCCGATGATTCCGAACTATCAGTAATTCCAACTATTGCTAGCCAATTTGCAGATGCTGGAGTTGATCAGCTATGGGAAAAGTTATCATCTTTATTAAATGAAAAATATGCAGAATCATTCTTAGCAAAGGAACCTAGATTAGGGAAGGATGGATTACCACATAGATCGTCACCCATACCTTCCAAAAGACAGGGTTATCTGGCTGAAGTTGCTAGTGTAATTAGAAATTATCATGCCAAAACAGAAGATATCGCTTCCAAAGTAACCATGATTCATCAATTAGAATCGGCTGCTAAACAAATGGAATTAAAGAATGATAAAAATACTGCGCGTAATATCAAAGAGGAAATAGAAAATATTCGTTTAGANATTCCAGATCGTATCTGGGAAAGTCTGGAAGAATTTAAAANTAAATCAGAAGAATATCGTTCTGGGAAAACTAGTTATACTGTTAGAAACAAAAAAATTCCTGTAAAAACTACTAAAAAAACTCTATCTGGTTTAGAACTACCAAGAGTGGCTTTGCCTGAATATAGTGATCTGGGGGACACTTTAAAATGGATTAGGAAAGAAAATTTACCTGGTTCTTTCCCATACACTGGAGGAGTTTTTCCATTCAAAAGAGAAGATGAGTTACCTGTGAGAATGTTTGCTGGAGAAGGTAGTGCTGAAAGAACAAATAAAAGATATCATTTTTTATCAAAAGAACAAGANTTCAATAGNCTATCAGTTGCGTTTGATTCTCCTAGTCTATATGGTAATGACCCACAAGAAAGATTNGATATTTTTGGAAAAGTATGTGAAAGNGGAGTATCNATAAGTACNATAGATGAAATGGANAAATTATTCGAGGGTTTTGATTTGTGTGCAACNAATACTTCAGTTTCTAAGACNATAAATGGAAATTATTGGTGGCATCTTGCNGCCTTTTTTAATGTAGCAATNAGACANCAAGTCAGAAAATTTGAANAAGAAAATNGTAGAAAGGTTAGTGAAAANGAATATTCAGAAATTAAATCTAAAACTCTGAGTTCNGTTAGAGGNACTGTACAAGCCGATCAATTAAAGGAATCAATGGGNCAAAANACATTAGTTTTTAATCTCGATACTGCTTTAAGAATGATGGGAGATGTTGCAGAATTCTATGTCAATAATGAAGTGATGAATCATTATTTTGTTTCGATTTCAGGATATCATATCGCTGAAGCAGGAGCAAATCCCATATCACAAGCTGCATTAACACTATCCAATGGCTTGACATATGTTGAATTATTTAATTCAAGAGGCTTAGATGCTAATAAATTCTTAAGAAATTTTAGTTGGTTTTTCTCCAATGGAATGGATCCTGAATATGCAGTAATAGGAAGAGTTTGTAGGAGGATATGGGCCATTGCCATGCGTGAAATGTATGACGTTGATGAACGTGGTCAAAAATTAAAATATCATATTCAAAGTAGTGGAAGATCTTTACATGCTCAAGAATACACTTGGAATGACTATCGAACTACATTGCAAGCACTATATGCTCTAGCAGATAATGCAAACTCTTTACATACAAATTCTCGTGATGAAGCATTTGGCACTCCGACAGAAGATACTGTGAGAGATGCTGTGGCAATTCAACTAATATTATCAAAAGAATATGGATGGTTACAAAATGAGAATCCTTTACAAGGATCACATGTCACAAACTGGCTAACAGATTCAGTAGAAGAAGAAATACTAAAAATATTTGAAGAAATGAATAGACGTGGTGGAGTTCTAGGGGCTTTAGAAGTTAATTATCAGAGGAATAGAATACAAGAAGAATCTATGGTTTATGAGCATAAAAAGCACTCAGGTGAATTACCAATTATTGGAGTAAATACGTTTGAAGAGGGCGCAGACAATTCATTATCAATAGAAGGATTTGATGTTGATGTCACTCGTTCTGATGAATCCGAAAGAATGATGGTTATTGAAAGGAATAAAACATTTAGAGAAACTCATGCTAAAGAAGCCGAAAAGGGCTTAGAAAGGCTCAAAAAGGTGGCTAGAGAAGGAGGAAATTTGTTTGAAGTTATGATGGACATTGTCCAATATTGTACTGTCGGACAAGTCACCCAAGCACTATTCGAAACTGGAGGAAAGTTTCGTAGAAATATGTAAATTATTTAGTATTAAACTTGTAAACATATGCTGCAAGGATGCCTCCAGTAAATTGAGGGAGAAAGTGCATCCAGGATGATGAGAGGCTTATTTTTCCAGAAATTATTAGTGCACTCGTTACTGCAGGATTAAAAGATGCTTGAGAAATATCTCCTACTGTAATGGCGCCTGCCAAAACGACAAGTGCTATTGCGGCTCCATAGTATCCATTACCAGATGTAGATTCTGTTGTTGCAACATTTAAAATCACATAAGCCAATAGAAACGTAAAGAGAAATTCTGCTACTATTGCTTCCGAGCTCAATGAAAATAACTCAACAGAATAATATTTCTTGATACTTAGTAATTTTTCTGAAACCAGTGCTGCAATTACAGCAGCAGATATTTGGGAGATAATATAGGGTAAAACCTCATCTTTATCGCATGAACCTCTAATATAAACGGAAATTGTAACTGCAGGATTATAATGAGCTCCGGATATATGGCCTCCAGCATATATTACAACCATCAGAGTCGATGCTATGGCAAAAGGGACGTATTCATCTGCAGAAAGATGAATGGCTGCAGTGCATATTGTAAGAGATAAAAAAAATGTTCCAATAAATTCTGTCAAGAGTTTCTGAGGTAATGTGTATGACATATTAGTTATTTTGATAACAATCAGACAAATTAATGTTGTGCCCTAAAATATTGGTTTATCTGTATATTGATATATTATTTGTATCATCACAATCACATCATTACTATCAACTATTCAAGTTAACATGAAATACTATATGTTGGTGCTCTTCAATAGTATGGCACAAGGAACAGTAAAATGGTTTAATCGAATAAAAGGATTCGGATTTATCGAGAGAGATGAAGGAGATGATTTATTTGTACATAAATCGCAAGTCGAAGAAGATTTAGATGAAGGAGATTCTGTAGAGTTTGAAATTGGAGAAGGACCAAAGGGACCCAATGCAATTAATGTTAAAAAACTAGATTGAGTAAATTTAGTTAATAACAATCAACCATATCTCCATTATTGGAGATTATATTACCTGTATATCTAAAAGAAGAGGCATTACGCAGATATTGTGGTCGACTTTAGGTTATCAGAAGAGCAGAAGATGTTACAACAACTTGCTCGAGATTTTGCGGATGAAGAAATAATCCCTAATGCATCAAAATGGGATTTAGAAAGTATATATCCATTAGAGGCTATCAAGAAGGCTTCTGATTATGGATTATTATCAATAAAAATACCTGAAAAATATGGCGGAGGGGGCATGGGTTCTGTTGAAGATGTGATAATTGCAGAAGAAATTGGTAGAGGAGACCCGGGCTTTGCAACAGCTGCAGGCAGCACCATACTTGCATCATATCCAATAATTACTGGAGGTACAGAAGAGCAGAAAGAGAAGTACCTTACCAAGACTACTGAAGGAGTCATTGCAGCTTATTGTGTAACAGAGCCAAATGCAGGAAGTGATGTAAGAGCTATAAAAACTGAAGCGATACGAGATGGCGACGATTACATAATCAATGGTAGCAAAATGTGGATAACTGGTGCAGGTTATGCTGAGTGGTTCTTTGTATTGGCTTACACTAACGTAAAAGCGGGATACAAAGGAATGAGTGGTTTCATAGTGGATGCTGATTCACCAGGCATAGAGTTAGGAAAAAAAGAAGTGAATATGGGGCAAAGATGTTCTGATACTAGATCTGTTACTTTCAATAACGTTAGAGTTCCTTCTGAAAATTTAATTGGAGAAAAAGAAAATGATGGATGGATAAATGCTATGGAAGCATTTGATCATTCTAGGCCTGCTATATCGTCTCATGCTGTAGGTAATGCAAGAGGTGCGATGGAGGAGGCTTTGCAATATTCCAAGGAACGAAAAACTATGGGTAAACCGATTTTTGATCATCAATCAATCTCATTTATGATATCTGATATGGCTACAAAAATAGATGCTGCGAGACTATTGTGCTGGAAAGCGGCATCTGTTTTGGATAATGGCAAGAGGAATACTTTAGAAGCCGCACATGCAAAAAGATTTGCTGCAGATACTTGCATGGAAGTCACAACCGATGCAGTACAAGTTTTTGGAGGATATGGTTATTCTGAAGAATATCCTGTAGCAAGAAGGATGAGAGGGGCAAAGGTCTATCAAATATTCGAAGGAACTAGTCAAATACAGAGGCTAATAATAAGTAGAGAATTAAAATCTAAATGATTATAATTAATCTTTTTTAGCCATTACCTCGCCGTTGTTGTTCATAATATTGGGCATAATATTGCTCAGCGTATTGTCTGGCCACACTTTCCTCATATCCTTGGCCAACCATTTGTTGGACATATGCTTCAATAGGATCCATTTGTTCAACGCCTCCGAAAACTTCTATTGAGTCTTCAGTTAAGTCTTCTTTAGATCCGATTCTATTCCTTAAAACCAAAGTGACGCCAACAACCAGAAGTAAGATTATTCCAGCTACACCGCCAAATAAGACAGCGTTGCTACTTTCACCAGACTCACAAGAATCTGGATCTTGGGCACAAATATCAGTAGGACGAGGTAGTGTAAAAATTGCAATTGTATCTTCTATAACATAACTTCCTTCAGAAATCCTAACATATACATCGCCTGTGTTACCCTCATTTTCATCATAAAGATGTGAAATATTTAGAGATAGTAAGTAAGAATCGCCATCGCATAGACCGGAAATTTGATCATACAATCCTAGTTCTTTCTGCGTAGTTTTAGATGCATCACCTTTGTCAAATATTGTATTATCATTTAGAGATATTTCAACTCTAACATTACAATCTTCCTCAGCACCTCCAGTGATAGTTCCAGATATTTCCAATATATCAAGGGCTTCTAAAGCATCAAATCTCTGACCATCCGTTGTAAACAAATTGTCTGTATCTACAACAGGAGGATCGTCGCCAAATAATTCCCCAACTACAACAAAGAACATCCTGAACTTTTCACTAGTCAAGCCTTTGTAATCTACAACCTGTAATTCTAACCTTATTTGATTAGATTGAATGCCATTAGAGGTGATATTTTTGAATGTATAACTCCATTCAGGACCTGCCCCTACTGGTCTCACAAATGTATGCTTTGTATCTGATACTTGACCAACCATGTCAACCTGTACATCATCTACGATTGTCCAAATGAATTCCTTTATTCCTGTCCCTACGTCGCTACTATTTTCAGCAGTGAAGGACAAAGTAGTATCTCCAGATTCCGATAGACGTACAAGATATACAGGATATTCTGCATATATCGGATCATTATTAGAGTCAACGCCTATTGGAACCCGCTTTGTTTCAGAAAATTCTAAATTTTCTAAGGTAATTGAATTACTTATGATAGATGCATTGGCTACAGGATTTGTAGAATCGGCATCAATATCGTTAGTATAAAGGGTGATTTGTGTTGTCCTAGTATGTCCAAATTCATTGTGAAGATATAGCTTCAATACCCATTGTGCGTCAATTTTACAATTAGTATCAGAATTAATATCAGAAACACAGAAAGTTGCACTGACAGGAGTTTCTTTATTTTCCTGATGGATTGAACTTAATATTCCTGCTTCGAGAATTTCTCCCTCCCAATCTGTTACTGAGTCATTATTTCCTGATTCTAAAGTCCAGTCAGCAAAAATTCCATCAACATCGGAGACGAAACTGAAGTCTAAAGTTGCATTACTCCTTATTGCGGTATATGCATAATTGCCTAATGCGTTATCAAAAATTGGCTGTTGCCCATTAATGGTTAACTGGAATCCTTCTCTAACAATACCAAAATCAGGTTCGCCATTTCCGTCTGAATCTGCATATGGCGTTAAATGGAAATCTAACATTCTTGACAATAAAGGTATAGATGTTCCATTATAAGGCTCTGATAGACTAGGATTCTCAACGTCCATCGTAGTAACTATAAGCCCTCCACCGTAATAGTTGCAAACCGACAAAAGAGACTGCGTTGGATTGTCGCTATCTCTTATCAAAGTATGGAAAGTACCAGTAGGTTCATTTATTCTACCTCCACATACTTTTGGCATTTGAGAATTAGCAACTTGGGCATTATCTAATCCTGATAAAGCAACATAATCTCCGCCATGAGCTATTGCAAAGGCAGAAGTATCAATATCTTTCAGAATTGGATGGAATGGATCTTCAATGGAAAGGTTATCATAACCTATTCTATTGTCCATAGTGCCATTAAATTGATTTCTCATTGCAATATCAATTCCGAAAGGTAGTTTATCTGGCAAATAATCGTTCCTATATGGTCCTATATGCATTTGTACTGTCCCTCCATCTTCCATGTATTCTTCTAGAGTTTTAGTGAGACTTAAGCCATCTGATTCTCGTGTTTCGGCAAGCATATCATAATAATTTCCGTAAACAACGTTATAATCGGTTTGCCAGGGCATTAAAACCTTTTTATAATGTTCAACCCAATCAGGTGTTGCATATGTTTCCCAATCATTTACCTCTAGTTGCGTGTAACTTTTACCCATTGATTCTAAATCTAATTTAACTCTTTGTAAGCGATTCTGATCTGTAGGATTAGACAAAATTAACACATCTATTTGATCCTTAAATAATATCTCAAAATACCTATCATTTCCTGACTTCTCACCGTCAGAACCTAATACTGCTGAAAAACTAATATTGTATAAATGACCATCTTCCCACCCCGAATAAGGACTAGACCAATTTGCAGTAGCCCTATTGTGAGGATCTAAATTAAAAGGCCCATTATCTGCTGTTTTTTCTAAAACTGTTGCTCCAGTACTTAAATCAACTATTTTCATTGTTATAATGTATTCTCCAGCAATGACTCCGTTCAACAGAGGAAGGGAAAAATCATGAGATTGGGAGAAATCTCCGTCCGGATTAGCAGGGTAAACGCACTTGTATGTGATATCAGTGGCACAATCGAGAACATTGGGTTGCATTAATGTAATATCTGCACTTGCTATACTGAGAATTATTGATGAAGCATTATTGGCAACATTAACTTCTGTTTGATTATACCATGGAGTACCTATTATAGAATTATTAAATATAGTATTGACATCTATTTTATAGATTCCACTAGTGAAAGTGTGATTAGTAATAGTTACTTTTTGACGTTCTGAAGCGTCCATTCCTGTGACAGGTACAGAATAAGTCCCATCATCCTCAAACGTGAACTCTTCCACACGGATATTATCTACTGCAAATCCAGCTAATCCGGCATTACCGTGAACTCCATCGTCGTTTGACCTGAACCTCCATGTTAGTTCAACTTCAGAGCCTGCTAAGCTAGTACATTCTTCCGTCCAATCAAATGAGTTTTCATATGTTTGATTTAACACAGTAATATGTGTCAAGTCTAATGTTACTGACTTCATCAGACTTTCTGAATCATACCAAGATACTGAATCATACTGGTCGGAATGATCTCCGAAGTACTCTACTTCATCATATCCATTACCATCGAAATCTTCACAATAGTGGTATAAGTTCCCGCCAGGACCTCTATTGAGAAGTAAACCGTTCTCATTTAGATCGGTCCAACTTCCATAAACTATTCCATTAAATAATTCTCCATTTTTTGACCATTTTATCTCTAAAAATGCTATATCTCTTTCAGCCAAAATTTGACCTTGATTATTCTCTAACCAATCTCCTTCAGCATAATAATCGAATGTTAGATAGGTAAAATCTGCCCCTGACTCTCCAACTGGAATCGGTTCGAGAGAGAATGATTCGTTCCAATTATCTCCATAACCTTCATCTGGATGGCCTAACCAGTAGGCATGACTATTAAAAATTCCAACATTTTGTGGCAGCATTGAATTACTGCCTGATGAATCATCTAGTCGGTCACCATTTTTAGAAGCATTGTTGTCGTTATCATCATACCATATCGGTTCAAAACCAGAAAAATCTTCAATAGCGATTAATTCAGGTTCAGCATTTTGAATAAATGCTTCAACATCAAAATCGACTACTGTATTGCCCCAGTTTTGTACCATTACTTCTACATCTCGATCTCCTGAAGCATAGCGCTGTCCATTTTCAAGACTTGGCCAAGCACTTTCAGCCAGCCCAGGATCGAAAAGATTTTTCACAGTAAGTTGGAATTTGATTTCATCATTAGTTTCATCTTGGTCTTCTGCTCCTGAAGGATTAGTTATATCAGAATCTATCGATGTAGATATGTAATATGTTCTATTGTCAACGAAATCTGCGTTTAATTGCACAACTCTATTTTCTCCAGCAGCAAGATTTGTGAATGATAGTTCTTGGCTGGCATCAGTAACATTTCCAAATTCGACATTTCTTTTGCGAATAGTAATGTTGTCAAACGCGAACCCATCCAAACCTGAATCATCTGAAGAACCTGCAGGACCTACTGTCCCTTCTAAACCACTACGGAATCTAAATCGTATATCTATTATCTCTCCTGCGTAAGGAGTCAAGTCAATTGATTCTGTCTCGGAAGGGTCATCGGAAGTTCCGCCACCTTCTGTGTAATTTATCCATCCTGAAGCATAATTACTACCTCCAAAATTGACATTGTAGTTATTGTATTCTGGGTCTTGATCTAAATAATAAAGGCGGATAAGGCGCTCATTATCCCATCCCCCCATCCTTGATACTTCTCTCCAACCATTTCCTTCGCTCCATACTTCTATTCCGCACGCATCTTCATATAACCATCTCTCAACAACTGAATATGCCTCTGCAAGGAATAGTTCAAAGAATCCGGCACTACACATCATAGAAATATCCATGAAAGCAGCGTCTGCTCCTGTCAAATCTATATTTTCTAATATTAACGCTTCATCCATATGATTAACATATCCAGAAGTATAATTACCTGATTCATCTTCATAATCCATTCCAGCCCAAAAATAAGTAGTTGGATTACTATCTGCCTCATACCATGAGATATTTTCAGAATCCGCTGTAGAATTAGATTCTAGATGCCAAGAAGAATGTCCTTCTGGATACTCACCAGTGTATGAATATTTGGAGAATTGTGCATTTCCTATATTCACAGTTGGATTATCTCCATCCTCAAAATCATTGGAATAAACTATTGTATCATCTCCTCCAAGTACTTCCTTGACTTCAAGATTGACGTCAACACTACCACTGGCAATTGCATTGAGACCTGTGTTTCTCAGTGTAACATTAACCCACCTGTTTCCTTCTCCAAGCATTGCTTGTCCGGTCGAAGGATCTACAGAAGATGGTTCAATAGTCACACCAGTTATTCCTAGGTCAAAATTATCCAAAGTTAGAACTGATAAATAATCTCCAGCACCTGGCCAACCTTGAGTATCGAGCCACATTGCATTATTTGCAAACCTGTATGCATAATCTCTTTGTCCAATTACAATTTCAAGAGCGCTATCATCACCTCCTTGTAACTGCCCAGGCATTGCGACACTAGGTCGTCTTCCAACATCGAAAGAAAGAGAGGGGAGATATCCATTACCATTAGGATCGGCAAGAATTATTTCTACAGTGTTTGTAGCCCTCAAATTTTCCAAGCTCAAATATGTTTGATTTTGTGCAGAAGAATCCTGAATAATCTCTAAAGTTAATTCTGTAGGTATGAAGAAATCCATCTCTCCGTCCCTATTGACATCGGCAATAGTCAACGATGCTCCAAGATAATCCCCTAATTCGTTAACGTAGTTCTGTGTATTCCAATTATTACCGGATCTTGTAGCATAATTTACTCTACCTTCTATTCCATCAATTACTGCAATTAAGTCAATCTGATTAGTATCATCTTCAGGTGTAGTGTCTGATATATCTATTCCATAAAGTGGATAATTGTGCTCAGCATCTAATTTGAATTCATGCATACCTTGAGCGGTAGGATCCATTGGATTTGAGAAAAATACATTGCCGGCAGTTGGTAGACAATTAAATTCTAAAACTGTCATGTTGTCAAAATGACCTACGGAATATCCTACTCCTACGTTGAAAGGAGGTGTACGGAGTAGCCAGAGGTCAAGATCTTCACAGTCTGTTGAGGGTTGTCCAGGGATACCACTGGATTGAACGGTTTCGCCCCAATGACCTAACATTACATCAGTATAAATGCCATTTGTAAGTGGTACTGGGATGTTTTGTTGATTAATAGGCAGAGTGTAATCTGGACCCATATATACTTGAATATACTGATTAGTACCAGTAGCATCTTGAGTCACAAAAACTATATCTGCATTACCATCTCCATCAATATCACCAACATCCAAATCTAACAGATATGGATTGGTCACTGTTAGTGAAGCCATATCTTCCCAGAGATTAACGCGATCATCGCAAACTCCCTTCAAAACAGTAAGATTTGCTGGCCTAACAAAGGATTCACCTACAAATCTAATATTTTGTTGATAATATATGATATCATTGACTCCGTCACCATCAACATCTGCTATTTCAGCTCTAGTACCGTCAGCAGTATCTCTGAATCCAGCACGACGAGTATCATTATTTGATATGTATATATCTTGTCTATCAGCAAAAGTTCCTGTTGGAGTACTCTCAGCCGTACCAAATCCGTCATTGTATAGTACGCTGAGGAAATGTCCCATGGTACTTGCAGCAATTATATCATTATCTCCATCGCAATCTAAATCACCTATTGCAATGGCTGATGGATCTCTTTGAACCGCATATTGAGTAGTGTGTGATGCGTAAACAGAAGGAATCAGAGTGATAAGTGTTGAAGAGACCATAATAAGAACGAGCAACATTGCTCTACCTCTCTTAATATCGCGGTCACGTTGATTGCTATCTCTAATCATAATACTTCGGACTTTCATCTTATTATTATGCCTTATTGCATTCTGATTTCAGAAAAATATTGTTTCATTTAGATTCTAGCCAACTAGGGTTTGGTGAATATTGGACTTCTGCTCCTCCATAAATTCTTTCTAATCTTCCCATTATCCACAATCTATCCAAGAAAATTTCTAAATCTACTCCTTCACGGTTCATTTTTTCACCTATCGCCTTCTCAATAGAACTTATTGGCAAAGAAGAATGGCCATGTTCTCTGACAACCAATGTCATAAGCAACTGTAGCCAAGATTCGGCTTGAGGATCGCCAGATAAATTATTTGACAGAGGAATGGGTGCTTCAACATCATTTAAAAATTCTATTATCGCGTCCATATCAGGATCAGTTTTCTTCGAAAAACCTAGTTCATCTACCTTGTTATTCAAATTTAAATTCCCCACCGCCCTGACTACTGATGGTATACTCGATGGATCTGGAGGAGGTCCGGGCAGAGAATTTTTCCCTTCATCATCTTCCATATATACTCCTCCTAGGCATCACAACATAAATGTCTCTTAAATTATTTTTTTGCCAAGTTCCTCAAAACGGTTTGTAAAATTCCTCCATTTCTGAAATAATCTGCTTCCACAGGAGTATCAAGTCGTACTTTGGCATCAAATTTGATAATACTACCATCCATCTTCTTGGCAGAAATTGTAATCCAAGACAGGGGTTTTAATTTAGAAGAAATTAGTATATCAAAAAATTCTGTACCATCAAGACCTAATTTATTTGCGTCTTCTCCTTCCTTGAATGTTAAAGGAAGTACTCCCATTCCAACTAAATTAGAACGATGAATTCTTTCAAATGAAGTTGCAATTACTACTTTNACNCCTAATAANAAAGTTCCTTTNGCTGCCCAATCTCT
This sequence comes from Methanobacteriota archaeon, assembly GCA_002712575.1. Lineage (GTDB taxonomy): Archaea > Thermoplasmatota > Poseidoniia > Poseidoniales > Thalassarchaeaceae > MGIIb-O3. Next base: position 6,604 of record PATZ01000007.1, on the reverse strand, counting down.
ACTACTTCCTGTACCATATTGAGAACCTGCTAAAACTATTAACGAGGTATTTGTTCTTTGATATCTCTCACTAGCTTCGAATATTGGAATAATTTCATTTGACGGGAAATGAGTAGTAACTCCACCTTCAGTCCCCGGAGCCAATTGATTCCTTATCCTAACATTGGCAAAAGTACCTCGCATCATTACCTCATGATTTCCNCGTCTACTTCCAAATGAGTTGAAATCTCTAGGCTGGACTCCCTTGTCTGTCAAATATTTTCCTGCAGGCCCATGAGGCGGAAATGCTCCAGCGGGACTAATGTGATCTGTAGTTATAGAATCTCCTAATTTTAATAGAACTCTTGCTTTTTCTATGGGCCTTATATCTTCAGGATTTGCCTTTATTCCATCGAAGAAAGTAGGCAAACGTACATATGTTGAAGATTTATCCCACTCGTATTGTGCTGATTTTTTACTTGGAATTGATTCCCATCTAGGTTCTTCCAATACATCGTCATATCTTTCTTTGAACATTTCTGGAGTTATTACTTGGGAAATTATAGAATTAATTTCTTCATCAGATGGCCAAATATCCTCAAGCATTATTGGATTTCCTGACTCCAAATATCCCAATGGTTCAGATGCAAAATCGAAATTGAGCGTTCCTGCTAATGCATATGCAACTACTAAAGGAGGGCTNGCGAGATAGTTGGCTTTTACCTTTTGATGTATTCGCCCTTCAAAATTTCTGTTACCGGAAAGTACGCTCCCTACAATCAGATTGGAGCCATCTATGGCAGATTCTATATTGCTATCGAGTGGCCCAGAATTCCCTATGCATGTTGTGCATCCATAACCGACTACATTGAAGCCCAATGAAGATAGGTCTTCGGTCAGTCCGGCAGCATCAAAATATTCTGTTACAACTCTACTTCCAGGAGCTAGACTTGGCTTTACCCATGGTTTAATTTTGAGCCCCAGAGAATGGGCATTTCTTGCTAATAACCCAGCAGACATCATAACACTTGGATTACTTGTATTTNTACAACTTGTTATNGCAGCAATTACCACATCTCCATGTTTTAGATTTTCTTGTGTGCCTTTTATTTTGGATGAATCATTCAAATTGTTATTTGATATCCCATGTCCGTTGTATCCTAGTGGAGCAATTAATGAGTCTCGGAAGTGCACTTTCATATCAGATAAATTAACTCGGTCTTGAGGTCTCTTTGGGCCTGCCATTGCAGGATCTACTTCTGATAAGTCTAGAGAGATAGAAGATGTGAAATCAGGCTCTTTTGTTTGATCGCTGAAGAATAATCCTTGATTTTGTAAATATCTCTTGACATTATCGACGTTTTCAGGACTTCGTCCTGAGAGTATCATATAATCAAGAGTTTTGTCATCTACGGGGAAAAAACCACAAGTTGCTCCATATTCAGGTGCCATGTTAGCAATAGTAGCCCTATCTGGAAGATTGAGGTTAGATACACCTGGGCCATAGAATTCAACAAATTTTCCTACACAATCATGCTCACGGAGCATTTCCACAATCCTAAGAGTCATGTCGGTAGCAGTAACTCCTGGATTTAATTTACCTGTTAATCTGAAACCTACAACTTCTGGGAGGAGCATGTAAATTGGTTGTCCCAGCATTACTGCTTCCGCTTCAATTCCGCCGACTCCCCAACCTAATACTCCTAAACCATTAATCATTGTTGTATGTGAATCAGTACCTACTAAAGNATCTGGAAACCAAATATTATTTTCTTTTCTAGCAACTGAAGCAATCCATTCAAGATTTACTTGATGAACAATTCCTCGTCCAGGAGGGACGGCCCTAAAGTTATCTAGTGAATTTTGTCCCCACTTTAGGAATTTATATCTCTCTATATTCCTTTGATATTCAATGTCTAAATTACGTTCCTTGGCATCAGGGAAAAGTCCCGAGATATCAACTTGGACAGAATGATCTATAACTAAATCTACTGGAACTTGTGGATTTACTTTTTCGGGATTTCCACCTAATTCAACCATCGCGTCCCTTAATGCTGCTATATCAACGACTGCTGGAACNCCTGTAAAATCTTGAAGTAGTACTCTGCTTGGACTAAATGGTATTTCTTCTGGNANCATTTCGGGAGACCAAGAAGCGATTCGAAGAACATCTTGTTCTTTGATTAGAAATCCATCACATTTCCTTAATGCAGATTCCAGAAGTATTCTTATTGTAAAGGGTAGCTTTTCTAAATTACAATGACCCAAATCTTGAAGTTTTTGTAAACTTACATAATTTGAGAATGTACCATCATAGGTTTCAAATTTTGATAAAGAATCAAAGGGATTATTATCAGTCATATGGCTCTCATTCATTGCGAACAAATAAAGTAATTTTAACCCTACTATCAATAATTACGACATTTATCAAACTACAATATATGCGTTCTTCAGTTGGACAGTGTTTACTGGGCTTTCACCAGAAGTTGGTACTTCGCTAATTGCAGTAACATGTTCACATCCACTAACTATCTCACCGAATACAGTATGTACNCCATTCAAATGTTCGGGTTCACTATCTTCAGGAATTAAGAAGAATTGGCTTCCTCCAGTGTTTGGAGGTGTGGTTTTGGCCATTGAGATTGTACAGCTTTCATGTAAAAGACCAGGATTTTCTGATGAGGTTTCATCAGGAATTGTCCAAGAACTNGANTCGCAATNATCNGAGGAATTNCTTTCTTGACCATTGCAATAACCAAACCATTTACCGGCATATCCNCCTCTTCCTTCTAGATGATCAATATCTCCTCCTTGTATCATAAAATTATCGATTATTCTATGAAATTCGGTATTATCATATTTTCCATCAGAAGTTAGTATCAAGAAATTTTCAACATGTATTGGTGCAAAATCTGGCCTAAGTTCTATCTCAACATCAACATCAACGCGTGTATCGGTTGAATCTACATAAGATATTTCTAAAATAACTGAACTGTTTAGTAAGACAATATCGGATGTTTCTTCACCAGTCAATGCGTCCCATAATCCTATTCCATCAGGATCTAAAGCCTCGGTAACAATTTTGAAAGAAGTTAAGAAAACCATAGTTGCGACTACTATGGCTAAAATTCCNATTGGCGTTGGGTTTCCTTCACTAAACATTTGAAATCCACTGTTAATGGAAATACCATTTTCATCCATCATAGATGCTAACTTATTCATTCTTCGCCTTGTTTCTTTATCCTTTGGATTAAAATCTAATGCAGTTTTATAATTTTTATACGCTTTTTGCCATCTTCTTTTTTGGGCATTANTATCCATTTCGCCCCACAAAGTACCTGCATCAGCGGCATAACGAGATGTCTGGGATCTTTGAGTATCGTTTTTACATTCCAACCATGCATCTCTTAGGATGTCTAAAGCCTTTTCTGGATCGCCATCTTCTATTAATGAATTAGCTTCATCCCAAGCCTTTTGCAATGTCTCCGGTACTGGCATCATACTGAGCGGACAACTAATCATTCAAAATGCCAACGGAAACAATAACTTAGAATAAATAGTAAAAAAGAATTCTAGATGGTAATGGCTAAAGCCTTAANTTCACCGCAATCAACTTAGTGAGTAAGGCCTTACTCGGGTAGTTAAGTGGAGTCAGGAAAAAAAGATGGATTCAAATGTAAATAATTTTGTAATCAATATTGCTACTGCCAATGGAACTGGTTCTCAATCATCCAATCTCATTATACTCCATACTATGTTTGAAATGGGAATTCCAGTAAGTGGNAAGAATTTATTTCCAAGTAATATTTCAGGATTGCCAACATGGTTCATAATACGTGCAAGTGAAGCCGGTTATCAAGCTCCGGGAGATAAAACCGATATCCAGATTGTAATGAATAAAGATACATGGGAGAAGGATATAACGAATCTTGAATCGGGAACAATAATAATTTTCAATGAAGATGTTAAACTTCCTGTAGATAGGGATGATTGTTTTGTATTCGGGATGCCTATGACTAAAATGGCAAGAAAAATCAATCCAAAGATGGCTAAGTTAATGGCTAATATGTACTATGTTGGAGGTTTGGCACACATACTAGGCATTGATTCCAAAGACATTGTAAAGGCAGTTAAATCTCAATTTAAAGGTAAAGAGAAAGCAATTGAAATGAATATGCAAGCCATTAACGAAGGAATTGCATATGCATCAGAAAATTGGGATATAAAAACTGATTTCAAAGCAGAATCAAGACCTAAGGACTCAGAAACTTTTCTGATTGAAGGAAATGAAGCTACTGCTCTTGGAACTATTTATGGAGGAATAAATATGCTTTCATGGTATCCAATTACTCCTTCCTCGTCTGTTGCAGAAGGAATAATCAAATGGCTTCCTGAATTACGTACTGCAAAGGATGGAGGCACAACTTGTGCCGTAATACAAGCAGAAGATGAATTAGCAGCAGCAGGCATGGTTTTGGGCGCCGGTTGGGCTGGTGGAAGAGGGATGACATGTACTAGTGGACCAGGAATATCGTTAATGTCAGAATTTATCGGATTATCATATTTTGCTGAAGTTCCAGGAGTAATTTGGGACGTCAATAGAGTAGGCCCTTCCACAGGATTGCCNACAAGAACTCAACAAGGTGATTTGTCTATGCTATATGAAGCAAGTCACGGCGATACACAACATATTGTCCTGATACCTGGTAACGTGGACGAATGTTTTGAGTTCGGATGGAAGGCTTTCGATTTTGCTGAAAGATATCAAACTATGGTGTTTGGATTTAGCGATTTAGATTTGGGAATGAATAGATGGCCAACAAAAGGGTTCAAATATCCAGAATCAGAAATGGATAGAGGAAAATTGATACGTAATCAACAAGAATTAGAGGCAGTACCAAATTATGGGAGATATCGTGATGTCGATGGAGATGGTATACCATACAGAACTTTACCCGGAAGTGGGATAGATCCTATTTTATACAGAGGGACAGGGCATGACGAAGATGGGATTTACTCTGAAGATCCAATTGTCTATCAGAAAACTATGACGAGATTGAAGAAGAAAATAGACGGAGCTAGAGATAACCTTCCAGCACCAATACTTCGTGAAGAAGAGAATAGGGAATTAGGAATAATTTTTTATGGTTCGATGGAAAATTCAATTGCTGAAATTGATGATATTTTAGAATCAAGAGGTTTGTCTGTAAGTACTTGCAGGATTAGAGCATTACCTTACCATTCTGAATTAGAATCCTTCATTTCTAGACATGATAATACTATAGTATTAGAAATGAATAGAGATGGGCAATTATATGGGATTTTAAGAAAAGAATTACCCACACAATTACTTAAAAAACTGCACAGTGTAGCGTATAGTGACGGTATGCCACCAAGAGCAAGACTTTATTCCGAGAAAATTATTAGTGTACTGGAGGAGTTAAAATAGCGATAGTCAAGTTAAATGTTATAGATCTTGAAAAATCAGAATATAAAGGCGGTAAATCTTCATTGTGTCCAGGTTGTGGACACGATCAGATATCTAACGTCATTATACAAGCTGCCTGGGAGAATGGACTACCCCCTGAAGGCATTGCTAAAATGAGCGGAATAGGATGTTCATCAAAAACTCCAGCTTATTTCTTAGGAAAAAGTCATGGATTTAACACAGTCCANGGCAGAATGCCATCTGTAACTACTGGAGCGAATATGGTGAATAAAGATTTAACATTTATTGCAGTTTCAGGCGATGGAGATACTGCAAGTATTGGAATGGGACAATTCGTTCATGCAATTAGNAGAAATTTGAATATGGTCTACATAATTGAAAATAATGGAGTTTATGGCTTAACCAAAGGGCAATATAGTGCTACAGTCGAAAANGGCTCTAAGAAAAAGAAAGGTGCCGTCAATACTCAAAATCCTATCGACTTATGTGCAATGGCATTAAATCTTGGATGTAGTTTTGTTGCTAGATCATTTTCTGGTAGTAAAAAACAACTTACTGCACTTCTTCGTGCAGCAATTAGCCACAAGGGAATGGCAGTAATTGATGTTATTTCACCGTGTGTAACTTTTGCTAATAATGATGAATCATATAGATCATATAACTATGTTAAAGAGAATGATGAAGTCTTACATATAGTAGATTACATATCTCATTATTCTCCGATTGAAGAAGTGGATATTCCTGAAGGGCAATTCAAAGAAATCGAGCTTTTCGATGGATCAAAAATAATATTGGAGACAATTGGATCTGATCATGATACAACCGATGTCGTGTCAGCTTTGACAGCCGTCCATGAAGCCGAAAGAAATGACAAGCATGTAACAGGTTTATTGTACTATAATGGAGAAATACCCACAACAACAGAGACTTTAGGATTGACTAACACACCTTTATGTTCACTTATTGAAGAAGATGGCAGGCCTAGTGAAGATAGTTTGATTGAGGTAAATCAAAGATTTAGAAGTTCATAACATACCTATATAACTCGGATTTATTGATATATATCCTATCATTCCGGATAGTGATAGTCCCTTAGTGTAGTGGTCCATCATGTGGGGTTCTGGATCCCACGACCCTGGTTCGAATCCGGGAGGGACTACCAATTTCTTGATATTA
>PATZ01000006.1 GCA_002712575.1 Methanobacteriota archaeon | reverse complement strand
ACAGCATCATCAAAATCTTTTGCATCGTCACCATCAATTGTAATAAAATCAAGATTTCTAAAATCTTTCCTTTTATCAATATCAGATGCTTTTTGCTTTTTATATTTTTTTAGATCTTCTTGAACTTTCTTATTCCAGCTATCGCTGATGTTATATTTTTTAATAGTCTTATCTATTTCGACTTTAAGATCAAATGTTGAATTTTTCATGTTATGACTTTTTGGAATAAAGTTTCAAAAGTTATTTAGAATTATTGTGCAAGATTTTTATTTTTTAAGAGACTTTGAAATATCTTCGATCTTAATAATACTTACTTTTTCAGAGTAATCTCGAATATCTTGAGTTATTTTCATCGAGCAGAAATTTGGACCACACATTGAGCAGAAATGTGCATCTTTTGCTGGCTCTTGAGGCAAAGTTTCATCGTGAAAGCTTTTTGCTTTTTCTGGATCTAACCCCAAATTAAATTGGTCTTCCCATCTAAATTCAAATCTTGCTTTAGAAAGAGCGTTGTCTCTTAATTGGGCAGCATATTTACCTTTTGCTAAATCCGCTGCATGCGCTGCAATTTTGTAGGCTATGATTCCTTCGCGAACGTCTTCTTTATTAGGCAAGCCCAGATGCTCCTTGGGAGTTACATAACAAAGCATCGCTGTACCGTACCATCCAATCATTGCGGCTCCAATCGCAGAAGTTATATGATCGTACGCTGGAGCAATATCAGTTGTTAATGGTCCTAAGGTGTAAAAGGGCGCCTCATGACATTCTTTTAATTCTTTATCCATATTTTCTTTAATTAAATGCATTGGGACATGACCTGGCCCCTCAATCATTACCTGAACATCATTTTCCCAGGCAATCTTTGTAAGTTCGCCTAAAGTTTTCAACTCAGCAAACTGCGCCTTATCATTAGCATCAGCAATTGACCCAGGCCTTAAACCGTCGCCTAATGAGAATGTAATATCATATTTTTTCATAATATCGCATATTTCTTCAAAGTGAGTGTAGGTAAAGTTTTCTTTGTCATATGTGAGACACCATTTAGCCATAATTGAACCACCTCGCGAAACAATCCCAGTCGTCCTGTCTTTTGTCAATGGTATATATTCTTTCAAAACTCCAGCATGAATTGTAAAGTAGTCAACACCTTGCTCTGCTTGCTCAATCAATGTTTCTTTATAGATTTCCCAATTCAATTTTTCTGCTCTTCCCCTAACTTTTTCTAATGCTTGATAAATAGGCACGGTTCCTACAGGAACAGGTGAATTTCGCATAATCCACTCTCTAGTCTCGTGAATATTTTTTCCAGTTGAAAGATCCATTAATGTATCCCCACCCCATCTTGTAGACCAAATCATTTTTTCTACTTCTTCTTCAATAGAAGAGGATATAGTCGAATTGCCAATATTTGTATTAACTTTAACCAAGAAATTTCTACCAATAATCATTGGTTCTGACTCAGGGTGATTTTTATTTACTGGTATGACTGCTCTTCCTGCAGCAACTTCACTTCGCACATATTCAGGGGAAATTAATTTATGTTCTTTGAAATAATCACCATCTTGTTGACTCATTAATTCTTTATACTCTTCATCATTTGCAATTCTATCAAGCAAAATATTTTCTCTTATAGCAACATATTCCATTTCAGGAGTAATTATTCCTTTTTTTGCTAAATGCATTTGTGTGCAATTATCTTTAAACTTGAGAGATCTTTCTTTTACCCATTTCTCTCTAAGTTTGTGAATCCCATCATTTAAATCAATCTCATAATTATCATCTGAGTATGGGCCAGACGTATCATAGACAGGTATAGGGGGATTATCTTTCGAAGTACCGTCTGGAAGCTTAGTGGGATGCTGAAGAATTTCTTTCATGCCAACTTTAACACTGTCATCCCTTAACATTGGGACGTAGACTTTTCTATGACATGCATTGTGAATCTTTAAGGCATTTGAAGAGTTTTCGTTGAGTTTAATGCTTTTTTGGTCTTTGTTGATACTTTTTTCAGCAGTCATAATGAGTTAATAATACAGTATATGAAGAGCAATTAAAATTTTAGTATTGCAAAAAAATACTTTCTAAATAAACTTATCTGACATATAAGCAGTTTGCAAGTGTATTTGTTATAGTGTTACTAAATTTATTGATTTAATGGATTATTATGCAAATTAACAAGAAAAATATGATCGAAAGTCAGCTGAAACCAGAGGGAATTAGCTGTCAAAAAACTCTAAATTGTATTGAGCAAGTCAATAGAGAGGATTTCGTCCCATTAGAGTTTCAAAAATTATCTTATGCCGAGTATGACATTCCTCTTAAAAATAATTTTCATATGTTAAGACCTTTAATAGTTGCAAAAATTTTGCAATCATTNGAATTAACATCTAATGATGAAATTTTAGAAATTGGTACTGGTAGNGGCTACCTTACATGCTGTTTATCAATTATGGGGAAAACAGTTGATACAATTGATATTGATAGCGCCATGCTTGAAGAGGCAAAGATATCTCATGACAAATATAATTTATATAATGTAAATTACTTAAACAAAGATATCTTTTCACCTTGGACACCTGAAAGAAAATATGACGCTATAGTGGTTACTGGCGCAGTTGAAGAAAGAATTGATAAACTTGAACAAGCNCTTAATANAAANGGAAAGATGTTTATTGTTNTAGGCAATTANCCNGTTATGAATGTTTANATAATTGAAAAAGTNTCTGATAGNAAGCTCGTCTGNGANCAGTCTTTTGAAACAACNATNGATCATTTAACAAATAATAATAAAAAAAATATTTTAAATTTTTAGTATAATTAATCTATGATTGAAATGACTGCTGTTGAGCTTCACNAACATATTAAGGAAAATCCAGATANAACTCTTATTGATGTTCGAGAAAATTGGGAGTANGACGTNGTGAANATNNAAAATTCTGTTCACATTCCTATATCTGAAATTCANAGTAAGATGCATGATTTTGACGAGGANCAANCNATAGCTTTNATTTGTCATCATGGNATCCGAAGCANGATGGTTGGAATTTATTTTGAACGAAANGATTTTACTAAGATCATAAATCTTCGNGGTGGTATAGACGCNTGGGCAAAAACAGTCGACAACACTATGGCATTATATTAGTTTATTGTATGAAAAAATTTNTANTTCTTNTTNTTGTATTTANCAGNATTTTNTCAAAGTATGTTTTTGCAGCTGANTTACTAGANATTTATAATATTGCAATNAAGAGTGACCCNGAGTTACTTGCAGCNGAAGCAAAACATAAGTCAACNCTTCAAGAATACCCNATTGCTAGATCGAATCTTCTTCCAAATATAAGATTTAAGGGNACAAGCCAANGAACAAGAGAATCAATCGACGGCGCTATATATGGAAGCNCATCACCAACATCTCAGTTCACNACAGATGAATATAGTATTAACTTAAAGCAACCNCTTTATAGAAGAGACTTATTTTCTTTACTTGAAAAAAGTGAGTATCAAGTTGCAAAGTCATTAGCAGAAAGAGATTCAGCAAGACAAAATCTNATAATAAGAGTAGTAGAAGCNTACTTTAATATNCTTGATAGTGAAGATAATATTGATTACGTAGTTTCTGAGAAGGCAGCAATCAAATCTCAGTTAGATGAATCTAAAAAAAGACTGGAAGTCGGTTTAATAGCAATCACTGATTATGCAGAGGCTAAAGCATCATATGATTTATCTGAAACGAACGTCATTGAAGCGCAGAATCAAAAAGATCTCGCAAGAGAGTCACTATATGTTCTTACAGGAAAGCAATTTAAAAGTTTTTCATCTCTAAATCACAATATTAAAGCAAAAAGTCCTGACCCAGATGATATAAAATCCTGGGAAAATTTTGCAGTAAAGCAAAACTTAGATTTACTGACCTATAGAAGAGCTCAGGACATTGCTATCGCTAATCTTAAATTTGAGAGGTCGAAACATTTTCCTACATTAGATATTTACGGAACAATAAAAGAAACCGATAAGGGCGGAGGATCTTCGGGAGCATTTGATTCAAATAATGATTTTATTGGTATCGAGCTAAACATACCTATTTTTATTGGAGGAAACACTTATTATAGTAGTAAGCAAGCTGAATTTGAAAAGGAAAAAGCTAGGTATGATTTACTTAAAGAANAAAAGAGAGNTNNTAAGAGANAGCAGGCANGCTTTTTTAAATTTGAAATCAGCAATTAGCAAAGTTAACGCTTCNAANAAAGCCTTAGAGTCAAANGAATTNTCAGTGGAGTATAACAAAGCAGGNTTTGAAGTTGGNACAAGATCAACAACNGANGTNTTACTTGCATTAAAAGAATTTTATAAAGCAAAAAAAAATTACTCTAAGTCAAAGTATGATTATTTAATGAGNAAGCTAAANTTGAAACAATCTATNGGNACACTNTCTATTGACGATCTTAAGGTCGTTAATAGCTGGCTTAACTAAATGCTTTACTATAAATTTATTTATTCAACAGCTTTATTATTGATTTTTCCGTTTGCTATAATCTATTTTTTGATATTAAGTATCAGAAAACGTGATCTCGCTATTATCAAAAACCGTTTAGGGTCAATACTAAAATTAGAAAACAAAAATAGCATATGCATTCATTGCTCTTCACTTGGTGAAATTAATGGAGCAAAAGAATTAATTACAGAAATTGTAAAATCAAATAATATTTTAATATCTACGAACACATTTTCAGGAAAGGCGCGTGCCCAACAACTGTTCCCAAATTTAGATGTTGTTTATTTCCCTCTTGATTATAAGTTTATAATTCACAAATGGCTAAAATTATCCCAAATCAAAAATGTACTAATTTACGAGACGGAAATATGGAGCAATTTTTACAAAGTTTGTGCTAGTAAAAAAATTAAACTTTGTATTATTAACGCAAGAATACAAAAAAATTTACATAAGACTAAGTTCATTAAAAATATATATAAAGAAGCTTTGAAAAATACGAATTTAATATTATGCAAATCTGGCTATGAGAGAGAAAAGTATAGAAAATTAGGAATAGATGAAGAGAATCTATTATCTATTGGAAATTTGAAATATTCGTATGTACCTGATTTTAGAGATAAACCTTCAACAAAAAGGAACGAAAAAACATATGAATATAATAAATCAATTGTTCGGGATGCTGAAATAGACAATAAAGAATTCGGGCCATATTGGACTTCAAAGAAAAGATTACATTTTTCAAATAAAGATGGTTATTTTCTAATGGCCTCAACCCATGAGCCTGACGAGAAATATTTTCTTCAAGGAATAAAGGAGCTGTCAGAAAAGGATATTGTCACAGTCATCGCACCAAGACACATAAAAAGGGCAAATAGGATAAAAATATTTTTTTATAAAAATGGTATTGAAGCTCATCTTTTGACTGATTTAGCAAAAGGAAACCCTGTACTTAAGAGAAATTTTTCAGGTGTAATAATTATTGATACCTTTGGAGATTTGCCAAAATATTATTCTGGAGCAAAATATGTTTATGTTGGTGGAGGATATTCAAAAAGAGGCGTGCAAAATATTATCGAACCTTCTCACTATGGAAAACCAATTCTTGTAGGACCAAATATTGAAAATTTTTATGAGGAAATTATAAATTTAGGAAAAGAAAAAGGTATAACTATTATAGAAGATAATAAATCTATTCCAGTTCAAGAAAATATTACGAAATATCTTAAAGAGTTAAACGAATGCGATAATGAAACGCTTGCTAAAATGGGAGGATTAGCTAAAGCATATAATTTGAAACTTAATAGCGTACTTAAAAAATATATTGATATATTAAAAGAAAAAAATTTTATAAATTAAATTTTTTGAATATTAATTGCGCCTCATGATTATAATTTTCCAACTTGGACAGGGATCTTTCTAAGCGCTTAATACTTTTTTTAAATAATTTATTTTTATAGAAGAAGAAGGAGTTATCAAAATCAACTAAATAAAAATTATTCTGCCTATCTATTAAAATATTCTTTGCATTTAAATCAGAGTGGTAAACATTTTCGTTATAAAATTTCTCAAGCGTGTCAGATAAAGAAGTCCATAAATTGGTATTCATTTTCCCATTTACTATAAAATCTTGAAGAGTTCCCTCATTATTAATTTTGCAAGTTAACAGATCTGCCGTGTATGTAAATTTTTTAGTAACTACTTGAAGTGCTGCCGGTTTTGGAACAGGAAGTCCTTTATTAAATAAGTTATTCAATAAATTATATTCTTTTACAGGTCGTGTTGAGGCTATTGAGTCAAAATAATATTTGTCATAGGTTATCTTCGCTGCAAATCCACCTCTAATATAATGCTTCAGAATGAATCTTTCACCATTTAACTCAATGTCGAGCGTTCTGCCTCTTCCATTTACCTCAGATTTGATTAGTCTTTCTTTAGATATATAATCAATATTAAATAACTTACTTGAAAAATTTTTTAAAGTGTTTGGGTTATATTGAATAAATATATTCTTATTTTTAATGATCTCATCCATTACCTACCAATTATATGCAAAATACTAGTCAAAAAATAGAAAATATACTAATTTTAAGAACTTCCTCCCTTGGAGATATATGTCATATGCTCCCTTTTGTATATACACTAAGAAACGAATATCCTAATGCAAATATATCTTGGGTCATCGGTAGAAATGAAGCTGAATTTTTACAGAAAATTGATGGAATAAATTTTGTTATTTTCGACAAAAAAAACACATTCAAATCTTATTTAAAAATTGCAAGAGAATTAAAAGATATTAAGTTCGATGTGATGTTTTTGATGCAAGTCTCTTTAAGAGCAAATATTATTAGTTTGTTTGTTAATTCAAAAATAAAATTAGGTTATGATTCTGCACGATCGAGTGATCTTCATAGTATTTTTACAAATAAAAAAATAGATAGCTCCAAACATTCTCATGTTGTCGATGTATTTTTAAGTTTTTTAAATACTATAAACATAAAAAAAGAAAAATTTTTATATTCATGGGATATTTCAGAAAAAGTTACAAAAGAAGATTTTTTTAAGGAGCATCCAGATTTGAAAAATGAATATTTTATTTTAAGCCCCTGTTCCAGAAGTAAAAATAGAAACTGGTTAATTGATAGGTATGCATATGTTGCTGATTATATTTGCGATAGATATGGTATAAATTGCGTAATTTCTTCCTCGAGAGACAAATTTGAAAGAGATTTTGTTGAGGAAATTATAAAAAAAATGAAATCCTCACCAATAAATTTTTCTGGTAAAACAAGCTTACATGAATTGTTTACATTGATTAAAAATTCAAAACTATTGATTAGCCCTGATAGTGGACCGATACACATTGGCACATGCACCGGCACTCCTGTTTTAGGATTGTACGCAGTAACAAATACTGTTAGGGCAGGACCTTATAACAGTATTGATTTATGCGTTGATAAGTATAATATTGCTCTCGAAAAGTTTTCGCAAAAGAAACCTGAGGAAGCAAATTGGCGCTACAAAAATAATCATAAAGATGTTATGAGTTTAATTAGTGCTGACGAAGTAATACGACAAATTGACAAATTTTTTTCCAGGGGTAAATAATTTGATTATAATAACAGGCGCCGCAGGATTTATTGGATATAATATTGCAAAAAGATTAAATCTAATGGGCATAGAAGATTTAATATTAATAGATAATAAAAAAAAATATCCAAAACCAAGAAATTTTAATAATCTTCGATTTAAAGAATACAGACATTTTTTAAGTTTTGAAAATCTAGAAAATATAAATTGCATTTTTCATCAAGGCGCATGTTCAGACACAATGGAATATGATAAGAAATTTATGATGGATACAAATTTAGAATATTCCAAAAAAATATTTTCTATTGCAAAAGAAAATAATGCAAAATTTATATATGCATCAAGCGCATCAGTTTACGGCTTGAATAAGAATTCTGAGGAAGTAGAAGAGAATGAATCACCTTTAAATATTTATGCCGAGTCAAAGTTGCTTTTTGATAAATATATAATGAATCAAGATTACCCAGCAGTTGGTTTAAGATATTTTAATGTTTATGGCAGGGGCGAGGAAAACAAAGGAAAAATGGCATCTATGGCATACAAAATGAATTACGAATATCTTCAGCATAAAAAAATTTCTTTATTCAAGGGTACAGACGGGTATAAAGATGGCGAACAAATGAGAGACTTTATTTATATAGATGATGTTGTTTCAATCAATATGTTCTTTATGGAAAAATCATTTCATGATATTTATAATGTTGGCACTGGCAAAGCAGAAACTTTTAATGCAATAGCAGAAAATATATTTAAATTTTACGATGACCGTAACAGGAACTTTAATTATATTGATATGCCAAGTTACTTAAAACCAAAGTATCAAAACTTTACACAAGCGAATATAAAAAAACTTGTTAAAGCCGGTTACAATTATGAGTTTTTTGGAATAAGAGAGGGTATAGAAGCCTATTTAAATGATTTAAATACATCATCTGCCTGAATCTCTACGAGACAATTGTAATGACCGTATTTACATTTCTTTTCAAAGCATGGACTACAAGAGACTCTTCTATAATGAATTTCTTTATTTGTCGTTAAAGGTGGCGTGAGATCTGGTGATGTTGCTCCATAAATTGATATTGATTTTGTTTTTGTCGCCGAAGCAAGATGCATCAAACCAGAATCATTAGATACACAAAATTCAGAAATATGCATTAAATCAACAGCATCTTGGATCGAAGTTTTTCCACATAAATTTATGGCTTTATCGCCGTCAGCTATTTGATCGCCCAAATTAACTTCACTTTTGCTTCCAAGTATTAAAATTTTATACTTTTGGTCTAGTCTTTTTAGAAGCTCTTTGAATTTGTTGACTGGCCACATTTTTGATGGTCCAAAAGCAGCACCTGGTGCAAAAATAACAATTTTTTTATCAAGGTTAATTTTATGTTTTGATAAAAGGAATTCAAGATTTTTTGTATTTTTTTGCAATGAGGGATAATACTTTTCATCAAGCTCTTCTTTTTCAGAAAACATAGAAACATATCTGTATGCGGTTTTTCTTCTGTCTTGTTTTGAAAAGGATTTCAAATCATTTATTAAAATGTATCTTGACTCCCCTCTTTCACCTGTTCGAATAGGTATTCTTGCTAAATAAGGAATTAATGCTGATTTTAGTGAACGAGATAAAACAATACTTTGATCATAGCAACCACGAATCTTTTTCGCAAGATTTAATCTTTTTTTTAAACCGAGCTCTTTGTGTTTACAATCTAGCACAACTGATTGATTTGCTTCCGGCATTCTCGCTATTAATTCCTTGAAGGAAGGCTCAACAAGTACATCAATTTTTGCTTCAACATCTTCATTTTTGATTTTTTTTAAAAGCGTTTGTGACATAACGATATCACCGAGCCAGTTTTGAGGAACTATTAATATTCTTTGTGAAGACATAAAAATTTAATTAGCTGATTTATTAACTTTCCTTATAATATTTGACGTAGAATATCCTTTTACAAAAGGAATTATTTTTACCTGCCCGTTATTTTTCTTCACAAAAGAGCTGCCAACAATTTCGTTTGCCTTATAGTCACCACCTTTTATAAGAATATCAGGTTTTATTTTTTTTATAAGTTTTATTGGTGTTAGTTCACTAAAACAGATTATAAATGCATCATCTAAAGTAGCCCTATTTAAAAAATCTATCCTATCTTTTATATTATTTACCGGTCTGTTTTTTCCTTTTAATTTTTTTACAGACTTATCGTCATTGACGCCAACAAATAAGAAGTCAACAGTTTTTCTTGCTTGGTCTAAATATTTAATGTGACCCCGATGAAGAATATCAAAACATCCATTTGTAAAACCAACTTTAAATCCTAATTCTCTTATTAAATTAACAATTTTATTTAAATCCTTTTCATTTTTAATAATTCTATTACAGTCGTCTAGTTCATCTAACTTGGCAAAATATTCATTTTCAATTTCATTAACTAGATTTAAATTTTCATAAACTTTAGAAGTTAATTCAATACTAGAAATAGATTGCGCGCCGAGCTTTTTAATTACCTCTCCAGCTGCAACATTTGCTACCACAGCAGCAAATTTTAAGTCTTTCTTTTCAGAAGATAAGTAAGTAGCACAAAGCACAGCAATTACTGTGTCACCGGCTCCAGTAACATCAAATACCTCATTAATAGACGTTGCTTTTATATGGATTGAGTTATTGTTTCCTTCAACCAGGATCATTCCTTCAGAGCCTAAAGTGACTAGGATAGATTTCAGATTAAGTTCTCTAATAAGAGTCTTTGCTTTCCTTATAATATCTTTATTTGTTAAACATTTTCCGACAACATTCTCAAACTCTTTCTTATTTGGTGTTAATGAGAAAGCATTTTTATAACAGGTAAAATCATTTCCTTTAGGATCTATAAATATTGGTTTTTTATACTTGTTTGATAATTTGATTAATTTAATAATATTTTTTTGAGCACCTTTTTTGTAATCTGAAAATATAATAGCTTCAGAAGACTTTATTAAATTTTCAATATTTGAAGGTAAAGAGAAAGCTGTCGGATCCTCTTCGCACTCGTCATCTATTCTCATTAACTGTTGATTTTGACTAATTAATCTTGTCTTTGTAGTAGTTTTAAAATTTTTATTTGTTTTTGATATTAGCTTTATTTTTTGAGAATTAATTAAATCTTTTAATATTTTACCATTATTATCTGTTCCAACACTTGAGATTAGAGTTGTTACTTGCCCTAAAGAAGAAATATTAGATGCAACATTAGCGGCTCCCCCGGGCTTGAGAATCTCTTTATCAACTTTTAAAACAGGCACGGGAGCTTCTGGAGATATTCTGTCTGTAGATCCAAATGAATATCTATCAAGCATAGCATCACCAACCACTAAAATTTTTGATTTTTTAAAGAGACTCATTGTTTTTTATATCCATTTTTTGCGCATAGTTTTTTATTTTCTATTGTATCTTTTAACAGTTTATCATTCTTAGAAAAATTTTCTCTACTAATAATCTTGTGGTTTAGGTGTAACAAGCCAGTTGCAAATATTGCTTCCTTTCTATAAATATTATTATTAATTAGTCTAACTACAAAATCAGAGTCTTCTCTGCCCCAGCCTATGTAAGATTCATCATAGCCATTAACAATTTCGAAATCACTTTTCCATACCCCAAGATTACATGTTTTTGCACCTTTCCATTTTTTCTTTTGCAATTTTTTAAATGGATAATTGGGAAATCTTAAAACTGGCATTAGTCTGTTAATATCACTATTTAGCCTCAACCAGACTAATTTGAAAATACCAATTTTATTTTGATCTTCTTCGCTAATAATTTTTTTTGAAAATTTTTGAGATAATTTTGCTCTGTTGCCTCGTGAAAAGAAACCTTTTTCAGAAATATTTCTATGATTTTTTATGAAATCTTTAAAAACAATACAATCTCCATCAATAAAAATTAGAAACTCCCCTGATGATAGTTTTACCGCTTCGTTTCTGATTTTAGCGGCTCTAAATCCTTCATCTTCATGCCAGGCATGATATATCTTTAAACTTGAATCTTTGAAGCTTTCAATAATATCTTTTGTTGATGGTGAGGAACCATCATCAGCAACTATAATTTCAAAATTTTTGTCATCTTGTTCGAGAAAAGATTTTAAACATTTCTCAAGAAAATCTGGACTATTATAAGTTGTAATAATTACAGAAATTAACATTATAAAATATGGATTACTTTATTATGATTCTTCATTTTCGTCTAATCTATAAACTGTGGAACAATATGGACATTGAATAATACCATCCTGCTCTTTCTCTATTGGTAGAAAAATTTTTGGATGAGATAACTTTAAATAATTATCTCTAGGACAGCTAAGAGGCAAGTCTGATATTTTTACAAAAATAGCTTCTTCAGATTTCTTATTTTTTTTTTGATACCATAAAACTATTTTACTATTGTTAGCCAATCTTTATATTTCNCAGATTTACCATTAACAACATCAAAAAATTTCTTTTGAAGNTTCTCAGTTATAGGACCNCGNGAGCCACTTCCAATTATTCTGTTATCAAGTTCTCTGATTGGCGTAACTTCAGCCGCAGTTCCGGTAAAAAAAGCTTCATCAGCAANGTAGACTTCGTCTCTAGTAATTTGTTTAACTTTTATTTCTATACCTTCATCTTCAGCGATTTTCATGACNGTCCTTCTCGTTATTCCGTCAAGTGCTGAGTTTACCTCTGGAGTGTAAATTGTGTTNTTACTTACTATAAATAAATTTTCACCGCTTCCNTCGGATACGTAACCATGAACATCTAGAAGGAGAGCTTCNTCATAACCACAATTNAAAGCTTCTTGNAGCGCAAGCATGGAGTTNATGTAATTTCCATTNGCCTTNGCTTTACACATTGTTGCATTNACNTGATGTCGAGTNTAAGAAGAAGTTTTTATTCTAATTCCATTTTTTAAGTTATCTTCGCTAAAATAAGANCCCCATTCCCAAGCGGCAACAATTAGATGNTCTTNTAAATTATCNGCTCTTAAACCCATTCCTTCAGATCCATAAAAGCACATTGGNCTAATATAACCTGACTTNAGCTNATTTTCTTTAACTACNAGTTTTGTAGCTTCATTAATTTCATTNTCTGANAATGGTATNTTCATACCAAGAATTTTTGCNGAGTTTATGAGTCTTTTTGTATGATCANANAGTCGAAATATACCCGTTCCATTTTCAGTTNCGTAAGCTCTNACTCCCTCAAAGACACCCATNCCATAATGAAGTGTATGNGTTAAAACATGCACCTTGGCTTCTCGCCATGGCACNAGNTTTCCATCAAACCAAATAAACCCATCTNTATCTGACATTGTCATTTTTCGACTCCATNNTCCATAATTATTCATTTGCATATGCAAATGAGAAATATTATCATTTATAACTCAATATAACTTTATATTAGGGAAAATATAAATGCAAAATACACTTTTTTTTATGAATTATAAAGCTTTAAGAATTATTTTAATATTAATATTTACTCTTGCCTCTTTAAATTCTTATGGTCATTCTGGAGCAAGCCATGCAGATGAAGAAGTTAATATATACTCTGGACGTAAAGGCAAACTGATTGAACCGATGCTTGAGAAATTCACAAGCAAAACTGGTATCAAGGTTAACCTTATCACGGCAAAGTCAGATGCTTTGCTTAAAAGGATGGAGTCTGAGGGCAAAAGTTCTCCTGCAGATTTATTTATAACAGTTGATGTTGGAAGGCTCGATCGAGCAAAAAGAATGGGGTTACTTCAAAAAATAAATAATTTCTCTATCATGACCAAATTGTCCCCGAACTATATTGATAAAGATAGAGAATGGATCAGTGTATCAAAAAGAATAAGAACCGTTGTGATATCAAAAAATATGAAAGATAAAAATGATCTTAAAAATTTTGAAGATTTAACAAGAGATCAATGGAAGGGAAGAATATGTGTGAGATCATCAAATAATATATATAATCAATCTTTAGTCGCTTCATTAATTGCAAATCATGGTGAAAAAAAAGCAGAAAAAATTACAAAAGATTTAGTTAGTAATTTTGCCAGAAAACCATCTGGTAACGACCGCGCGCAAATTACAGCAGTTTCAAAGGGTGAATGCGATATTGCCATAGTCAACCACTATTACTATATTTTGATGTTAAATTCTAAAGAGCCTGAAAAGAGAAAAGCAGCCGATCTCACTGAAGTGATATTTTTAAATCAAGATAATAGAGGAGCTCATGTAAATATTAGCGGAGTAGGTATTGCAAAATACGCAAAGAACGTTAATAACGCAAATGAACTAATATCATTCATGCTCGAAAAAGATTCTCAGGAATGGTATGCAAAAACAAATAATGAGTACCCAGTTATAAAAGATGCCAAAGTCAGTAAAATATTAAGTAGTTGGGGAGATGTGAAGCTTGATGAATTATCACTAAATAAGTTGGGCGATTTAAACCCAAATGCTGTAAAATTAATGGATAGAGTAGGCTGGCAATAGTTAGGGGATAGTAAATTTTAAACTTAGAAAGACTAGCGGTATTCATTGCATTACTTTTTATGATTCCATTTATATATTTGGGATCCTCAGTTTTTTTTCCATATAGTGATAATTGGCAACATATTATTGATAATGTTTTAGCTGAGTATTTTATAAATTCTTTATCTTTAGCTTTTGGCGTTGGTTTTCTTTCTTTTGTATTTGGAACAGTTACAGCTTGGCTAACATCAATTTACGATTTTCCTTTAAGAAAAATAATTTCTTGGCTTTTATTAATGCCCTTAGCCATGCCAGCATATATTATTGCAATAACCTACGTTGGAATAATTGACAATTATAATTTTTTGCCAGACATTAGAAATCTTTTTGGCGGAATTATAATGATATCGTTGGTTGTTTATCCATATGTTTATATTCTGGCTCGAGGAGCTTTTCTTGAGCAATCAAAAGAACTTTATGAAAATGCGCAAATTTTAGGATCGTCTCAGTTAGAAATTTTTTTAAAAATATCTATACCAATGGCAAGGCCAGCAATAACTCTGGGAGTAACCTTGGCGGCGATGGAGGCGTTGGCAGATTTTGGTACCGTAACATTTTTAGGAATACCAACTTTTACTACGGGCATATTTAGAACGTGGTTTGGAATGAACGATACAATTACTGCCACTCAAATGGCCACACTGTTTTTGAGTATTGTTTTTATTTTTGTATTTTTAGAGCAGAATTCCAGAAAAAAAGTTAGGTACTCAGAAAACATTAAAACTCAATCAAAGCTTAACTTTAAAAAGACATCAAAAAGGAATAGTTTTTTTATAATTTTAATTTGTTTAGCACCTTTATTATTTGGATTTATCATTCCTTTTTTCCAATTACTATATTGGTCAATTTTTATATCAAATGAAATTATAGATCAAAGCTTTTTTGAAATTGTAAAGAGCACTTTATTTTTGGCTTTAGTTGCATCAATTGTCATATCTCTTATTTCCATACTCGTAACTTATATAAAAAGGCTTAAGCCAAAAAGT
Organism: Methanobacteriota archaeon; assembly: GCA_002712575.1. Lineage (GTDB taxonomy): Archaea > Thermoplasmatota > Poseidoniia > Poseidoniales > Thalassarchaeaceae > MGIIb-O3. The sequence goes on along the minus strand of PATZ01000006.1, from coordinate 3,710 downwards.
ATCACAAATAATTTTATGCAAATTATTACTTTAGGATATGCAATCCCTGGACCCGTAATAGCAATTGCAGTAATGATCCCATTATCAAATTTTGATAACTTTATTAATCAAATACTGCTTGATAATTTTAATGTATCTATTGGTTTACTTTTCAGTGGGACCATTTTTATTTTAATATTTGCTTACTGCATAAGATTTTTAACAGTTTCTTCAAGAACAATTAAAGCAGGGCTTGAGTCAGTAAGTTTATCAACAGATGATGCTGCTAAATCTCTCGGTGCTAATAATTTAACTATGTTTTTAAAAATACATTTTCATTTACTTAAGACTCCGCTGCTAATTAGTTTTTTAGTTGTGTTTATAGATATTATGAAAGAATTACCGCTAACAGCAATTTTAAGACCATTTAATTTTAATACTTTATCAATCAAAGCTTTTGAATTAGCTTCAGATGAAAGGATTGCAGATGCATCGAGCTCGGCAATTATGATAGTAATTGCTGGAATTATTCCAGTTATAATAATTACAAAAAATATATTAGGAAAAAGAAATAAGGTATAATTCATAAATCATGAATAAAAAAATCATTATTTCAAATTTGTCTCTAATCTTCGGGGAAAAAAATAAAATTCTTTCTAATATTAGCCTCAACATACAAGATTCAGAAATTAATTGTATTCTTGGACCGAGTGGTTGTGGAAAAACAACTTTATTAAGGGCAATAGCAGGTTTTGAAGATGTCTCTTCTGGATCGATTCTAAAAGATGGAATTTGCATTACAAACAGCGTAGAAAACATGCCAGTTGCAAATAGAAACATGGGAATGGTTTTTCAAGACTACGCTTTATTTCCAAACATGGATGTAAAAACAAATATTGAATTTGGATTAAAAAATCATTCAGATCTCGAGAAAGAAAACCGGGTTAATTATTTACTTGATCTTGTAAACTTACCAGAGTGTAAAAACAAATTTCCGCATGAGCTATCTGGTGGTGAGCAACAAAGAATAGCATTAATAAGGGCCTTGGCGCCCTCACCCGATATAATTTTAATGGATGAGCCTTTTTCTAATATTGATCAAGATATTAAAGAGGAGCTTGTTTCTGATGTACGCGACTTGCTAAAAGAATTGTCAATCACATCAATTATTGTTACACACGATCAAAATGAGGCTTTTAATATTGCTGATCAAGTTGCAATTATGAACAAAGGCGTAATTCAACAAATTGGAACTCCATATGATATTTACCATAAACCAGCAAACAAATTTGTGGCTGGTTTTATTGGTTTAGGCACTTTTTTGCCAGTAAGAAAAGTTAGTGACAACGGCTTTGAAATACCATTAGGCCTTTTAAATAATGAAAGGATAAAAAACGATTTAACAAAATTTAAAAACTTAGAAATGTTGATAAGACCTGATGATATTATTCATAATGATTCAAGCCCGAAAAAAGCGGTAATACTAGAAAAACAATTCAGAGGCGCAGAATTCTTATATAAATTATTATATAATAATGAATATTCAATACTTTGTTATGCGCCTAGTCATCACAATCACGCGATTGGTGATTCAATAGGCATTGAACTTGATATTAAGCATTACGTTATATTTGAGAGATAATGAAAAAAAACAATACTAAATTTTCGAGAGAAATTGTTAAAGGCTACGATAGAGCTCCAAGTAGAGCTATGCTTAGAGGTGTAGGTTTTGAAGATAAAGATTTTGAGATTCCTCAAGTTGGTATCGCTTCCACATGGAGTCAAGTTACACCTTGTAACTCTCATATTAATCAGCTTGCAGAATCAGTAAGTAAAGGAGTTAGTTCAAATGATTTAAAACCAGTCATTTTTAATACAATTACAATATCTGACGGTATATCGATGGGGACAGAGGGTATGAAATATTCACTTGTTTCAAGAGAAATAATTGCTGATTCAATAGAAACGGTTGCTGGGTGCGAGGGATTTGATGGTGTTATAGCTATAGGTGGTTGCGATAAAAATATGCCAGGTTGTTTAATTGGTTTGGCTAGACTAAATAGACCCTCACTTTTTATTTATGGCGGGACAATCATGCCCGGGGTCTATAAAAACAAAAAGATTGATATTGTTTCTGTGTTTGAAGCCGTTGGTCAATTTGCGAAAAAAGAAATTACTGAAGAGGAACTCAAGCAAATTGAAGAAAATGCAATACCTGGCCCAGGCTCGTGTGGTGGCATGTATACTGCAAACACTATGGCATCTGCTGTAGAAGCACTAGGAATGAGTCTACCAGGAAGCTCTTCGCAAGCCGCCGTTTCAAAAGATAAAAAATTAGATTGCTTGAATGCTGGCGTTGCAATGAGAAATCTATTGGAGAAAAATATTACTCCAAAAGATATAATGACAAGAAGAGCTTTTATTAATGCTATCACGGTCACCATTACGCTCGGAGGCTCCACAAATGCTGTTTTACATTTACTTGCAATGGCAAACGCTGTTGGCGTAAAGCTTGAACTTGATGACTTTACAAAGATTGGTAAAAAAGTTCCAGTTTTAGGTGATCTTAGGCCTAGCGGAAAATATATGATGTCTGAGCTTGTTAAAATTGGCGGTATCCAGCCAATGATGAAAATACTTCTCGATGCGGGAATGCTTTATGGGGATTGTCTTACCGTCACGGGAAAAACTTTGTCCGAAAACTTAAGCAAGACAAAAAAATATCCTGCGAAACAAAAAATTATAAAACCTTTAAGTGATCCAATTAAAAAGGATAGTCATTTAGTTGTACTTTATGGAAATCTTGCTCCAGAGGGCGCAGTAGCAAAAATCTCTGGTAAAGAGGGACTAAAGTTTGAGGGTAAAGCTATAGTCTTTGATTCTGAGGAAAAAGCAATGGACGCTATTTTAAAAGGCAAAGTTAAAAAAGGCCATGTCGTAGTAATTAGATACGAGGGCCCAAAAGGTGGTCCGGGCATGAGAGAAATGTTAGGACCAACTAGCGCAATAATGGGTAAGGGTTTAGGAAAAGATGTTGCCCTAATTACAGATGGAAGATTTTCGGGGGGAAGTCATGGTTTCGTTATTGGCCACGTTTCTCCTGAAGCAGCTATAAAAGGTCCGATCGCTATAATTAAAAATGGAGATAAGATTCTTATTGATGCTCAATTACAAAAGATTGATTTGAAAATAAGTAAATCTGAGATAAAAAGTAGATTTAAAAAATTAAAAAACTTTAGCAAAAAATATAAAAAAGGAATTCTAGCAAAATATGCTTCTCTTGTTAGCTCTGCTTCAAAAGGAGCTGTGACAGATGTTTTTGATCAATAAAGTTAGGATGGTTTTATTGTGAATCTGCCTGTCAATACCCACCTTATAATCAAATAAAGCGGAAAAATTAAAAGTGCGGCTAATGCAACTGTGCTCTCGTTATACGGTAATAATTTGCTAATAAAATTAAAAAATGATTTTCCCTTAATAAAAAAATAAATTATATTAAAAGGATGTAGTAAAAATAATATAAGTGTTAAAGCATAGAGCAGTCTATTAAGTCTTTGATAAATACTATGCATTTTTTTACCTCATGAAAACCTAAAAAATAATAACGTATCTTTACATAATAAATTTGCTAATTCAAAATCCAGCTTTTTTTAATAGTTCTTTTGCTTTTTCTTTATCTTGTTCTACTAGATTTCCCTCTTCGTACATCATTGCAAGAGTGGTTAAAGATC